>CAZFSO010000018.1:0-37634 GCA_964522095.1 uncultured Phycisphaeraceae bacterium
TCGTACCAGAGCAGGTCCAGGTCCAGCGTGCGGGGGCCCCACCGCTCGCCGGCCGAACGGTCGCGGCCGTGGGCGCGCTCGACTCTGAGCATCGCGTCGAGGAGAGCGTGCGGATCGAGGGTGGTCCCGAGTTCCGCGGCCGCGTTCAGGTACGGGCCCTGGCCCGGCGGGCCGACCGGGTCGGTCTCGATGATCGACGACAGGCGGACGACGCGGACCCCCGGCGTGCGTCCCAGGTCGCGCAGGCCGGCGTGGATGGTCGCGTGGCGCGGGCCGAGGTTCGAGCCGAGGGCGATGTAGGCGCGGCGTTCCAAGGGGCCCGGAGTCAATCCCGGCTCGGGCGGCAAGTCGAGGCGGGGCGGGGGCTGGGCATGAAAAAACCGCCGGGCGCGTGGCCTGGCGGTCGGAGAGGCGTGGTCCGGTTCGCACCGGGGTCTGGGGCGGTTCCCGGGGTCAGCGCATCGGCTCGAGTTCCCGCATGCGGTGCTGCATCTGGGCCTTGAGGCGGGCCAGGATCGACGAGTGCATCTGGCTGACGCGTGACTCGGAGAGGTCCAGGGTCAGGCCGATCTCCTTCATGGTCATGGACTCGTAGTAGTAGAGCACGACGATGAGGCGTTCGGCGCGGGAGAGGCCCTTGGTCATCAGGTCCTTGAGGTCCTTGCGCTGGAGCAGGCGGAGGGGGTTGACCTGGGTCTCGTCGCTGATGACGTCGATCTCGCGGAGTTCGCGCGAGCCGTCCGAGGGGTAGGCCTTGCGCGTGATGCTGGTCATCGTGGTGGCGCGCGAGTCGCGCTTGTACTTGGTGAACTCCTCGTCGTCGAGGCTCAGGCGGCTGGCGATCTCGTCGTCGGTGGCCTTGCGCCCGAACTCCATCTCGATGCGCTGGCGCGCCTGCTCGACGCGGGCGGTGCGGTGGCGGACCAGGCGGGGGACCCAGTCCATGTTGCGCAGTTCGTCGAGGATGGCGCCGCGGATGCGCGGGGCGCAGTAGGTCTCGAACTTGACGCCCTTGTCGGTGTCGAAGCCGTCGATGGCGTCCATGAGGCCGAACAGGCCGGCCTGCATCAGGTCGTCGACGTCGACCTCGTCGGGGAGGCGCTGGTGGATGCGCTCGGCGTTGTAGCGCACGAGGTGCAGGAAGCGTTCGATGAGGAAGTTGCGCAGCGCCTGGCTCGGCTCGGCGCGGTACTCGGCCCAGAGTTGCTCGGGCTCCATCTCGGCGTACGAGACGGGCTTGCGGCGGGTGGGCGTCTTCTTCACGCCGCGTGCGGCGACGGCGGTCTTCGTGGCAGTCATTCGGTCGGCTCCTTGACCCTCTGACCCCTGGTCCCGGCCTCCTGGATCCCGCCATCAGAACGGGAAAGGCCGGTGTTCGGATGTCCGCGGCGCGGTCCCTGCGCCGTGTCGGCACAGTATACAGAGAACCCCGCGGATCGTGCGTGCGCTCGCGTCATTTTTTCTCACGCGGCCCGTTTCATCTCGTCCACGACACGCTTGTGACGGTCGCGACGGTCCTGCAGCTCGACCAGCGCCCGTGGCGGTTCGGGTGCCGGTCGGTCCGCCTTGTACTTATCAACAAACTCTTCCACAGCCGTGGACCCCATCGCGCCCAGCACCCGCCCCACCGCGTAGCACGCGAGCATGCACAGCAGGGCACGGCTGAGCGTCGTGACGCCCGGCAAGCCCGCGACCATGCCGACGAACACGGCGGTCGCGAACCCCATCAGGCCGAGAACGCCCCCCACGACGCGGGGCACGGGCTCACCCGAGATGGTCTGCGGTCTGGCGATGGTGCGCTCCCGCCGGAGACGACCGGCGTGATGGGTCTATCGACGCGCCGGGACAGACGGTCCAGGCGCGTACGGCCCAACGCAAATCCCGCGCCATGCGCGGGATCGGCGGAACTTGCGCGATGGATGAAACAGGCCCGGCGGTCAGCGCCGGCCGAGCCAGTTGCGCCGGCCCGCGTGGGCGGCGGCCCGGCCCTCGATGCCCGCCCAGTCGATCAACGACTTGGCCAGGCGCTGCATGTCCTTGCCGGCGTGGGACCTGGGCGACTCGATCATGTAGGGCACGCGCGAACGCACGGCCTGGAGGACCTTCTTGTCGCGCCGGATGAAGCCGATCATCGGCATCTGGTAGCCCAGGAACCGGTCGCACACGCCGGCGATGCGCTCGTGCACCTGCTCGGCCTCGCGCTCGTTGGCCGCCTGGTTGATGATCAGCGAGAGGACGGGCGGACGCTGGACGTCCGGTGCGGCCACGAGCACCTTGATGAGCGCGTAGGCGTCCGCGATGCTCGTGGGTTCCGGCGTGACGACGATCAGGCCCAGGTCGGCCGCGCGCACGAAGGCGGTCACCGACGGGCCCAGGCCGGCGCTGGTGTCGATGAGGACGACGTCGTTGCGCTCGTGGAGCCCGTGGAGGCTGGACAGGAGGGCCCCGCGCTCGTGGTCGTCGAGTTCGCCGACGCGTCCGATGCCGACCGAGCCGGGGATGAGACGGAAGCCCCCGGGGGCGTCGATGGCGAGGTCTTCGAGGGTGAGGGCGCCGTCGGCGTTGACGGCGGACTCGAGGCGGTTCTTGGGCATCAGGCCGCAGAGCACGTCGGCGTTGGCCAGGCCCAGATCGGCGTCGAGCAGGACGGTGCGCCGGTTCTGGCCGGCCAGGGCGATGGAGAGGTTGACCGAGGTGGTGGTTTTGCCGACGCCGCCCTTGCCCGAGGCGATGGCGATGATCGGGATGCGGCGCTGGGGCGGAAGGTGGTTGTTGGGCTGGTTCGGTTGGGTGCCGGACTGGGGGTGTTGACCGTCCCCCTTGTCGAGGGATCCGACGAGTTCGCGGAGTCGGGATGCCTGGTCACCCCCGTTCGGCTGGTCGGGGGTGTTGGAATGCAGCACGAACGCTCGGGTCATCACGCTCTCCCGTCGGCCCCTCTGCCGAGCACGCCCGGCCCATCGAGCGCCAGGCGGGCCAGACGATCCGCCCGCGCCGGCTCGATGTCGTCGGGCACCTCCTGCCCGACGGTCACGAAACTCAAGGGTAGACCGATACGGCCGGTCAGCCCGGCGAGTTGCCCGGTGCAGACCGCCTCGTCGAGTTTGGTCAGGATGCACCGGTCCGGGCCCAGGGGCATGAACCGCTCGGCGGTGCGGCGCATGACCGTGTCCCCAACCGTCGACGCCAGCACGAGATGCGTCTCGTCCGGGCCGGCGGCGGCGATGAAGGCCTTGAGTTCGTCCAGGCGGCGTGCGTCGTGCTGGCTGCGTCCGGCGGTGTCCACGATCACCACGTCCATCGACCCCAGGTCGGCGATGGCCTGGGACATTTCCTCCGGGGACATCACCACCTTGATGGGCAGGCCGATGATGCCCGCGTAGGTCCGCAACTGCTCGACGGCCGCGATGCGGTAGGTGTCCGAGGTGATCAGGCCGACGCGCCGGCCGTGCCGGAGTTTGCAGGTGGCGGCGAGTTTGGCGACGGTTGTGGTCTTGCCCACGCCGGTCGGGCCGATCAGGGAGATGACCCGGGGCCGGGCCTGCCCGGCGCCCGCGCCGGCGGAGATGGCCAGCAGCGAGTCGGAGCGGGTCTCGATCGTGGCCTCGATCTCGCGCAGGACGGTCTGGCGGACGACGAGTTCGTCGCGGAGTTCCGTCGGGTCCAGGCGGTCGCGCACGCGGGCCATGATCCGGTCGACCGTCGCCATCGGGGCGTCGTTGTCGACCAGTTTGTTCATGCAGGTCAGCAGCGGGCCGGGCTCGACGGCCTCGGCGGCCCGCGGGTCGACCTTGCCCAGCACCACCGAGTTGCGCCGGGTGGACTCGAGCACCTGGCCCATCATCTGCTGCAACTGGGCGATCTGGTCGCGCAGGGCGGCGGGGTCTTCGCCCGGGGCCGGCAACGGGGCGGACGCGGGCGCGCGTCGGGGCGGCTCGCCGGGGGTTTCCGCGGGGTCGGTGTGCCGGCGGCCGTCGCGGGCCGCGGGGGTCTGGTCGGGACGGGGATCGGCCCGGTGGTCCGCGCGGCGATCTGTGAACCCGCCGCGGTGGTGGTCGGGTTCGGCCGGGGCGGCCGGACGGGCGGGGGCGTCGAACGGCGCGGGCGGGGTGGCGTCGGCGATGCGGACGGGCGGGCGGGCCGGGGTGCGGGCGTCGTCGCGCCGGGTCAGACGGGTGGCGATGGGCGTGCGGGCCATGGGGTCGCGCGGTTCGGCCCGGGGCTCGGACAGATGCTCGGGGCGCGGGTGGGCCGCGGGCGCCTGGGGCGTGGCCGCGGCGACCTGTTCCTGCGGCGTGAACTGGGGCTTGGGCTCGACGACCGTGGTGGCGCGCTGGACGACCAGTTCGGCGGGGTCGGCGTGGGGCGCGGGCCGGGCCGGGCGGGACGGGCGGGCGGGGCGGATCTCGCCGCCGAGGACGGCGTGGCGGTCGTCGGCCTCGGCGTCGCGCCGGTGGGTCTCGCGAGGGGCCGGACGGGCGCGCCCGCGCCGGTCGGGCTCTCCGGCTGAGGCGGTGATCTCGACCATGTTGCGCCCGCCCAGCCCGAACCACGACCCGACGCGGTAGGAGCGGGTGTGGAGGATCATGGCGTCGGGTCCGAAGTCCTTGCGAACGGCTGCAAGGGCCTCGGCCATGGTCGGAGCGGAGAAGGTCTTGAGTTTCATGCGTGGGCCGTCCTGGCTGGGATGAGCCCAGACTGTACACGGGATGGGCGTGGGCTACCAGTCGGGCCGGGGTCGGTCGGGCCATCAGCGGTTGGAACGACGCGCAAAAAAACCCGGGCGGGGCCGGGTGGTGGGATCGGGTGTGGAACAGGAGTCACCTTGCCCGCGCCCGGCGTGAATGCCGTGTTCTACTCGCGGAGCTGCCGGGGTGTCGGTGAGCCTCCGAATGCCAAGGTGAGCGGATCCCCTCCATGGATGTCACCCATGGCGAGACGGACGCGAACAGCCTGCAAACACCCCAGATTTTGCGGAGTCGGGGATTGCGGAGGCCGATCAAGTTGTTACATTACCGGGATACCCCGGCGATCCGGGGGGGACCCGAGCCCAAGGAGGCGGTCATGAACGTCCGATTCCTGGCGCTGGCTGCGTTCTTCGCCGTGCCCGTCGTGCCTGCGGCGGCCGATACCGGCCAGCAGTGCTACACCACCAACTGCACCGGCGCGAGCATCACGAGCAAACGCAAGTGTTACGCGTGCTGCGACGACCACTGCGACCAGAGTTCCACGAAGCTTGTCGATTGCCAGGAGGAGTGCGACAAGGTTCACCCGACGCTGATGATCGCGCGTGAGGACTGGCAGGAGATTCCCGTGGCGTTGCGCGAGGGGATGCCGGCGACGGAGGAGGGCAAGCTCGCGTTCCTGAAGGACGACGCGGCGCTGGCCTGGGCGATGGAGGACGGGGTGGTGACCTGTCGCACGATTGAACTGGTCGACTGGTTCATCGTGGGCGGGTCAGACCAAGTGCAGCGGTGGGGTCTCGTGAGTTTGTCGTGGCTGCTGCTTGAGCACGCCTACACGCCCGAAGCCCGCACGGCTGTCCGCTGCATCCTGCTCCACGAGTTGACTCACCACCCGGATCCGAAGATCCGGCGGCTCGTGCTGGGCCTGCTGGCCGAGGCGTGCATGTGGTACGACGACCATGAAACGACGGTGGCGGTGCTGCGGGCGATTTCCGACGACCCGTCGGAACTGGTGCGGGCGCAGGGGCTGGGGATGCTGGCGGATCCGGCGCTGCGACGGTGATGGGGAACGCGGGGGGGGGCGGAGCGTGGTGCGTGACGGCCTCGGCCCGTTGGGCCGACGGGGGGCTGGTAGCCCCCCGCTCCAGGAAAGTGGGACGCCCCCCGCTCCAGGAAAATGGGCGTCCATGACGAGGGCGTGTTAGGCGACGGCGGGTTGTTTGTCGGCGATGGGGGTGACGAGGCCGACGGACTCGACCTCGATGCCGCTGACGACCTCGTTGTAGCCGAGGACGGCCAGCCCGGGGACGTGGGGGCTGACGATCTGGTGGACGATCGCGCGGACGGTGGGCGAGGCGATGACGACGGGCAGGCGGCCTCGTGCGGCGACGGACTGGAGTTGGGTGGCGACCTTGTCGGCGATCTGTCGCGCGACGCGTGCGGGCATGTGGAGGCTGGAGCCGTGGCCGCCGCGGTCGACGTAGGCGTCGATCTGGTCTTCGAGGGCGGGGTCGAGGGTGACGCAGACGAGGGTGAGGCGGGCGTCGTCGTCGGGGGCGGCGTACTGGGCGCAGATGCTGCGGCGCAGGGCGTTGCGGACGTACTCGACGAGGACGTCGGCGTCCTGGGTGCGGGTCCCCCAGTCGGCGAGGGTTTCGAGGATGGTCTCCATGTCGCGGATGGCGACGCGCTCGCGGAGGAGGGCCTGGAGGATCTTCTGGAGGTCGCCGAGTTTGACGACGCCGGGGACGGTGTCCTCGACGAGTTTGGCGGCCTTGTCCTTGAGGCCCTCGAGCAGGTTGCTGACCTCCTGGCGGGTGAGCAGTTCGTCGGCGTGGGTCTTGACGACCTCGGTGATGTGCGTGGCGAGCACGCTGGAGGGGTCGACGACGGTGTAGTTGCGGGCCTCGGCGCGGGAGCGCTGGGCGCGTTCGATCCACCAGGCGTCCAGGCCGAAGGCGGGCTCCCTGGTGGGGATGCCTTCGACCGGTCCGGTGGTCAGGCCGGAGTCCATGGCGAGCAGGCGTGTGGGCTCGACCGAGCCGGTGGCGACGGGGTTGCCGCGGATCTTGACGCGGTACTCGCCGGGGGGCAGTTGCATGTTGTCGCGGATGCGGACGGGGGGCATGACCATGCCGAGTTCGACGGCGAGTTGGCGCCGGACGGCGCTGATGCGGTCGAGCAGGTCGCCGCCCTGCGCGGCGTCGATGAGGGGGACGAGCGCGTAGCCGACCTCGAGTTCGAGCACGTCGACCTTGAGGAGTTCCTCGACGGCCGGGGGCTCGGGCCGGGCGGCGCCGGCGTGGGCGATCTCGCGGTCCATCTCGTCGTTTGCGCGGTCGCGCCGCGTGCGGTTGATGCCCCAGGCCAGCGCGATGAGTCCCAGGGCGGTGGCGACGAGGGGAACGGTGGGCAGCGGGGTCAGGGCGAGGACGCCCAGGAAGCCGGCGGTGACGTACAGGCCGGTGGGCTGGCTGGCGAGTTGGCCGGTCAGTTCGTCGCCCAGGTCGGACTTCGACCCCGAGCGTGTGACGATGAGGGCGGCGGCGATGGAGATGATGAAACTGGGGATGATGCTGGTCAGGCCGTCGCCGATGGTGAGTTTGGTGAAGACCTCGGCGACCTGCCCGGCGGGCCAGCCGCGTTCGATGACGCCGACGGCGAACCCGCCGGCGACGTTGATGGCGGTGATGATGATGCCGGCGATGGCGTCGCCCTTGACGAACTTTGAGGCGCCGTCCATGGCGCCGTAGAAGTCGGCCTCGCGCGCGATCTCCTCGCGTCGTGCGCGGGCCTGCTCCTCGGTGAGCATGCCGTTGGTCAGTTCGGCGTCGATGGCCATCTGCTTGCCGGGCATGGCGTCGAGGGTGAAGCGTGCGGCGACCTCGGCGATGCGGCCGGCGCCTTTGGTGACGACCATGAACTGCACGATCATCAGGATCAGGAAGATCACGACGCCGACGAACATCGAGTCGCCGGCGACGAAGGTGCCGAAGGCCATGATGACCTTGCCGGCGACGTCCGCCGCCTGGTCGGGGCTGGCGGCGTCGGCGGTGAGGATCAGACGCGTCGAGGCGATGTTCAGGACGAGGCGGAAGAGCGTGGTGGCGAGCAGGAGCGAGGGGAAGACGCTGAACTCCAGGGCCTTCTTCATGTAGAGCGTGGTCAGCAGGATGATCACGCCCAGGGAGATGTTCAGGCTGATGAGGACGTCCAGCACCGCCGGCGGCAGCGGAATGAGGATGACCGTCATCAGCAGCACGAACCCCACCGGCACGATCAGCCCGCGGAAGCGGTCCACGTTCCGGAAGAGGGTGTCGAACGGGCTGGCGGGCGTGTCGGGCATCGGGGTTCAGCGGGGGAGGGGGGGGCGGGGAGGGCGTTGGAAACGTGAAGAGGGGCGGTCAGACGGCGGCGTGGGCGGGGGACGGGCGCGGGGCGGGCGCGGACGCGGGTCGGGCGGGGGCGCGGTTCTCCATGCGGTAGACGAAGGCGAGGATCTCGGCGACCGCCTCGTAGTGCTCGGCGGAGATCTCCTGGCCGACCTCGACGCCCCAGTACAGGGCGCGGGCCAGGGGCGGGCGTTCGATGACGGGCACCTCGTGCTTGCGGGCGAGTTGCCGGATGCGCAGGGCGATCTCGTCGGCGCCCTTGGCGGTGACCTTTGGGGCGCGCATGGACGCCGCGTCGTACTTGATGGCGACGGAGAAGTGCGTGGGGTTGGTGATGACGACGTCGGCCTCGGGCACGGCCTGGCCCGCGCGCTGCATGGCGATCTCGCGGGCCATCTGGACACGCTTGCCCTTGAGTTGCGGGTCGCCCTCCATGCTGCGGTGCTCGTCCTTGACCTGCTGCTTGGTCATCTTCAGGTCCTGGGTGTGCTGCCAGCGCTGGTAGAGGAAGTCCACCAGGGCGATGGCGAGCATCAGCGCGAGCAGCACGAAGGCGAGGATCAGCAGCAGGCGCACGGCGACGGCCATCGCGCCCAGGGCGGTCAGAGAAGGCAGCGCGGCGATGGTCTGCGCGTTGGCGGCGGCGACCATCCAGCCGACGCCGACGACGATGGTCAGTTTGAGCGTGTTGATCGCGGTCTTGACGATGCCGCGCTTGCCGAAGACGCGCTTGACGCCCTTGATGGGGTCGAGGCGTTCGAGTTTGGGGCGGATAGGCTCGGCGCTGAGGTTCCAGCCGACCTGGACGAACTGCGTCAGGTAGGCCAGCACGGCGGACAGGCCGAGGACGGGGAGCATCACGAGGGCGGCCTGGCCGAAGGCCTGGCGGGTTGAGACGGTCATCGACGGGAGCGCCAGGTCCTCGCCCGAGGCGTCGGCCGCCAGCATGGTGCGGAGCAGGGCCGTCAGCGAGGCGGTGATCTGGCCGCCGAAGATCATCAGGATGACCACCGCGCCGAAGAGGGCCATGACGCCCGAGAGGTCCTGGCTCTTGGGGATCTGTCCCTTCTCGCGGGCCTCGGTGCGCCGCTTGGTGGTCGGGGCCTCGGTCTTCTCGCCCAGGTCATCCGCCATGGACGCCCCCTTCCGCGGCGGGGGCGTCGACGCCGGCCAGGGCGAGCGAGCGCACCCAGGAGCCGAGCAGGTCGAAGGTGTCGAGGATCTCGTCCTGGGCGACCACCCCCACCGCTTCGAGCGAGACGAGCAGCATGGCCAGGCCCGCGACGATCTTGGCGGCGAAGCCGATGCTCATGACGTTGATCTGCGGCATGGTCTTCATGACGAAGCCGATGGCGATCATGAGCATCGACACGACGACCATCACGGGCGTCGCCACGCGCAGGGCGAGGTCGAAGCCGGACGACAGGACCGCGACCAGCGGGTCGAGGGGCACGTCGGCGGCGGCGAACATGCCCACCGGGGCGGTGTGGAACGACTCGGCCAGCGTGACGAAGAGCACGTCCAGCCCGCCGATGCCGATGAAGACGAACGCCGCCAGGTAGAACAGCAGGTCGCCGGTGACCGAGCCGTTGGCCTCCAGTTCGGGGTTGAAACTCTCGGCCAGCGACAGGCCGACCTGGTAGCCCATGACGTAGCCGCCCATCTGCACGGCCAGCAGCGGGATCGAGGCGATCAGGCCGATCGCCATGCCGATGAGCAGTTCGGCGAACAGCAGCGGCGCGAGGCCGAACAGGTCCACCGACGCGTCCACCGCGACCGGCGGCACGAAGGGGTAGACCGCCAGGGCGAACATGAACGCCAGCAGCGCCTTGAAGACGAGGGGCACCGACCCGCTGGACAGCATCGGCGTGAACACGAACAGACCGGACAGGCGCACGATGACCATCGCCAGCGGCAGGACGTGCGGCAGGATGGGCCCGAGCGTCGGCATGGGTCAGAACAGCGAGACCATCTCGTGGGTGAACGCCATCAGGAGTTCGACCATCCACGGCGTGAGCAGCACGGCGACGATCACGATCACGATGATCTTGGGGACGAAGGTCAGCGTCTGGTCCTGGATGGAGGTGACGGACTGGAACAGGCTGACCACCAGGCCGATCACCATGCCCGCCAGCAGCAGCGGGACGGCGATGGTCAGCACGATCAGCAGCGTGCTGCGGATCAGGTCGATGGCCATCTCGTCGGTCACGGGGCGTCCTCCGGGCGGTCTGAGACCAGCGGGACGCGGCCCGGCGCGCAGGTGGGCTCGTCGCGGCGCACCTTCCACGCGACGCAGAGGACGGCCGCCGCCGAGACGGCGCTCGCCCTGGGCCCGTGGCCCTCGACGACGAAACTGTCCAGCAGCGAGCCGACGATGAGCGTCCAGCCGTCCACGAGCACGAAGAGCATGAGTTTGAAGGGCAGCGAGATCAGGACGGGCGGGAGCATCATCATGCTCATGCTGATGAGCAGGCTGGCGATGACCATGTCGATCACGAGGAAGGGCAGGTAGACGCGGAAGCCCATGACGAACGCGGTCTTGAGTTCGCTGAGCATGTAGGCGGGGATCAGCGTGGTGGTCGAAACGTCCTCGCGCGTCAGGTTCTGGGGTTCGGAGGTGTCGACGCCCTGGTAGTTGAGGACCATGTAGAGGCTCGACCAGTTGCCGGTGGCCTCGATCTGGTCGAACATGAAGTCGCGGACGGGCTCGACGCCGCGCTCCCAGAGCGTCTCGACGGAGCGGATCTCGCCGTTCTGGTAGGGCACCACCGCGTCGGCCCACACGCGGTCGATGGTCGGCTTCATCACCAGGGCGGTCATGAACAGGGCCAAGCCCGTGATGACCTGCGCCGGGGGCAGCGACTGCGTGCCCATCGCCTGGCGCAGCAGGGCGAGCACCACCATGATCCGCACGAACCCCGTGGTCATGAGCATCACCGACGGGACCAGCGAGATCACCGTCAGGAGCAGCATGATGTTGATTGCGACGGACAGGCCGGGGCCGTCGGGCTCGCCTGTCGGCCCGGCGTCGGCCCGCGGGCGCAGGCCGGCGCCCAGGTCGGAGGCGCCGGTCAGGAGCGAGCCGGCGTCGTCGAGGGCTTGCAGGGGGTTGAAGCCGGCGGCCGTCTGGGCACGGGCGGCGCTCGACACCGCCGATTCGGGGGCACGGGCCGCGCCCGCCGCGTCTGCGAGCGACGGCCCGAGCGGCTGCGCGACGGCCGTCGCGGCCCAGATCGCCAGCACGAGCGCTGCAACCAGGCGCGTCATCGTCGTCCCCCGGTCCAGATCGCTTCCAGCCCGCGTCGCAGCGTCCCGCTCGCGTCCGAATCCGGCGCCGCGGGCCGGTTGATCCGCACGGGGGCGGCCGGTTGTGCCGGGCGGGCCGGGTCGAACCCCGGGTCGAACCCTCGGTCGGCCGCGCGCAGGGAGCGCTCGAAGGACCGGGCGATCGACTCGCCCGCGGCGTCCCGGGCCTTGACCAGCACCGACGCGACGTCCTCGGGCTCGGTCAGTTCGCACAGGACGGACATGCCCGCGCCCGCTGCCCGCGACGAGCCGGTCATCGAGCAGAGCAGGACCCGGCGGTCGAAGCGCAGCACGACGAGCGTGTGGCGGGCCGCGAGCGGGTAGCGCGCCAGCACCTCGACCAGCCCGGCGGGCGCCCGTCCGCCCGCGCCGAGCGAGCCGGAGAGCCCGCCCGAGGAGCGGGCGGCCCGCTTGTAGGCCCAGGCCAGCCCGAGGATGATCGCCAGGACCCCCGCCAGCGCCAAGCCGGTCTGGGCCACGCCGCCCGCCGGCGCGCGCGGCGCGGCGTCGGGGTCTGTCAGGGCGGTGCGCCGGGGTTCGGGCGCGGCGTCGGCCGGCGGCGCGCCGAGCGGGCGGGACGCCCGCGCGGTGGCCGGGGCCGTGTCGTCGGGCGAGGGAGTCGGCGGGGACGCCGGGGCGTGCAGGCCGGGCAGGTCCTGCAGGCCGGGGCCGACCGCCTGGGCCGCCGCGGGGGTGGCCGAGAGGGCGAGCGCTGTCAGGAACAGTGTCGGTCGAGGGGTCATGGTGCCGTCCTGGCCGTGCCGGGCGGGCTCCGCCGCCCCGTGGGATCGATCAGCCGCGTGCGTCAGCCGGCGCGTTCGGCGCCGGGGTCGAGGATCTCGTTGATGCGCACGCAGAAGTTGTCGTTGAGCACCAGCACCTCGCCCCGGGCCACGTGGCGGTCGTTGACGAACACGTCGACGGGGTCGCCGGCGAGTTTGTCCAGTTCGACCACCGCGCCGTCGCCGAGTTGGAGCACGTCCTCGACGTACATCCGGGTGCGTCCGAGTTCGATGCGCACGTGCAGTTGCACGTCGGAGAGCAGGTCGAGCGTCTCCTTGCGACCGGCGCTGAGCGTGGCGCCCAGGTCCTGCAGGCGGAACGGGGCGGCGGCGGCGGCGTCCGGGACCGGCTTGGCGCCGGGCCTGGGGGCCGGCTTGCCGGCCGGCGCGGGGCCGGCGCCGGACATCGCGGCCTCGGCGTTCTGCTTGACCTGGTTGACCGCTTCCATCGCCGCGGCCAGGGCGGCGGCGGACTTCTCGTCGGCGTCGGGGGACTTCTCGATGCCCTCGGCGGCGCGGTCGGCGGCGTCCCCCGCCTGCCCGAGCGCGTCCTCGGGATCGGGGGCCTGGCTGTTCGGTTCTTTGGGCTCGTCGGCCATGGCGCTCTCCCCGGCATCCTGCGCGGCGCACGAAACGGCATCGGCCGATCCTCGGCCAGCCGGTCCATCGGCCGCGCGGGGCCGGCGGCTCCAACTTTGCGCGTCGTCGCGCAGGCGACGCCCGACGGACGCCGGGCACGCGCAAGATCGGCCGGTCAGCCGTCGGCGGGGAAGCCCTTGCACTGCGGGATGATCACCCGCTCGACCCGGGGGATGCCGTCGGGGTCGGTCCCGAAGACCTCGTTGACGTAGGTGGCGACCTGGCGCTGGACGGTCTCCAGCCCGGGCTCGCGGAGGTGGCGGTCGTGGGCGCGTCGGAAGATCAGGGCGACGCCCTCCTTGATCGCGGCGGCGTCGCGCTCCTGGACGCGGGTGACCTCGGCGACGTTCTTCTGGCGCACGCGCAGGTAGATCTCGACGCGCCACTCCCAGACGCGTCCGGTCTGCATGTTCTGGAAGGTGTCGTTGACCAGCAGGACCTCGACCGGGGCCTCCTCGCCCGCCTGCTCCTCGCCGAGGAGTTTGGCCTCTGCCTCGCTGGGCCCGGCGCCGAGGAACTTGACCAGGCCGAACACCGCCGCGCCTTCGAGCAGCATGAGGGCGGCAACGACGATGGGGACCTTGCGGCCGGGGCCGGCCTGCTGGGTTTCCTTGCTCTTGTCCTCGTCGGCCATCGGTCGCTCCTTGGGCGTCAGCCGCCGGCGCCGGTGAAGTTGGGGTCGGGGTGGACCTGGTCGATGGTGCGCCCGGACTGGTAGATCTGGACTCGGCGGTTCGCCCCGTCGTCTTGGCCGGGCCCCGCGACAAGGGCCATCGGCTCGTGGTCCGACGCCGATTCAGCCCGCAGGATCGTCGGGTCCACGCCGCATTCTCGGACGAGGTGGTCGACCACCGCCTGGGCCCGCCGGAAGGCGAGTTCTGCGTGGGAGTGCCCGGAGCGCTTGTCCTCGATCCCCCAGGCGTGCCCGACCACGCGGCACACGTAGCGCAGCCCGGCGATGCGCGGGGCGACCTCGGTCCGCAGCAGGTCCTTGCCCTGGCGGCTCAGTTCGGCGCTGCCCGGCTCGAAGAGGACGGACCCGCCGATGGCGTGCAGCGCCCCCTCCTGGATGATGGCGGACTTGTCCTGCCGGCCGGTCACGGAGGGGTCCGTGTTGTCGTTCGTGTTGCGCTCGTTGCTGTCGCGCTTGGCCTTCTCCTCGAAGAAGTTGACCATGGCGTTGTTGGTCGAGTCACGGATCTCGCTGACGCCCATGCCGCCCTGGACGCCCAGCGCCTCCTTGATGGCGTCGAGCACCTTCTGGTACTCGCGGGGCTGCTTGAGCTCGGAGAACGCGGCCAGGAGGATGAAGAAGCACAGCAGCAGCGACATGAGGTCGCCGAAGGTGACGACCCACTCGGGCACTTCCGCCTTGGGCGGGGATTTGCGCTTGGCCACGCGTCGCCCCCTCTCTCACGCCGCCTGGGCGGCGAGGATCTCGGCCCGCTTGTTGGGCGGCAGGTAGGTGAGCAGTTTGCTCTCGACCACGCGGGGGTTGTCGCCGGACTGGATCGACATGACGCCGGCGATGATGATGGTCTTGAGCAGGACCTCCTCCTGGTCCTTGCAGTAGAGTTTGTCGCCGATCGGGCCGGCGAAGGTGTTGGCGATCACCGCGCCGTAGAGGGTCGTGATCAGTGCGATGGCCATGGACGGGCCGATGGTCGAGGGGTCGTCCATCGACGCGAGCATGAAGATCAGGCCGAGCAGGGTGCCGATCATGCCGAAGGCCGGGGCGTACTTGCCGAACTGGTCGAGCACCATTTTGCCCTGCATGTGGCGTTCCATGAGGCCCTCGAGTTCGGTCTCCATGATGACCTTGATCAGTTCGGGGTCGGTGCCGTCGATGGCCATCTTGATCCCGCGGACGATGAACTCGTCGCGCATGTCCTGGACGTGGTTCTCGAGGCTGAGGATGCCCTCGCGCCGGGCGATCTCGGCGTACTTGACGAGGTCCTTGATGGCCTCGGCCGGGTCGGCGTTCCGCCCGAAGATGGCCTTCATCACGAGTTTGGGCAGGGAGAGCGAGCGGGCGAGGGGGAAGGCGGCCATGACCGCGCCGGCGGTGCCGCCGAAGACGACGATCAGCGAGGGGATGTTGATCAGCCCGAGCGGGTTGCCGCCGCCCAGCACGATCGACAGACCGACCGCGAGGAACGCGACGAGCAACCCGATGACTGTGCCGAGATCCACAGGCCGCCCTCCGCGTCGCACGCCCGGGTCCGGGCCGGGCGCGTACCGGGGTCATCGGCGGTCCGTCCCCCGCTCTTGACGCACAGGCCGGGGTTCCGCCGCATCCGGGGCGGCGGGGCGTGGCGCGGGCGGTCAGTCCGGGGGGGTCAGGCCCCGCAGCAGACGCCCGTACTCGATCACCCGGGCGATGATCTCCCGGGCGGACTCGCGCACGATCAGGTGTTCACCCGTGACGAGGGTGATGACCGTGTCCGGGTTCTGCTCGACCGTGCGGATCAGGTCGGCGTTGAGCACGAACGGCTGGTTGTTCAGTCGCGTCACGCTGATCATGGCGGCCCCGGGGGGAGGGTTCCTGACGGCGTTATCGGCCCAGGACCAGCAACTGCTGCATGAGTTCGTCTGCGGTGCGGATGACGCGCGACGAGGCCGAGTAGCCCGTTGAGGTGAGGATCATGTTGGTGAACTCCTCGCCCAGGTCGACGTTGGACATCTCCAGGGCACCCGCCACGACGGTGCCGGCACCCAGCGTGCCCGGGCTGGCGACGATGGCGGGTCCGGAGTTCGGGCCGGTCTCGAACATGTTGCCGCCCGCGTCGACGAGGCCCGCCACGTTGGTGAAGTTTGCCACGGGCACCTGCCCGATGGTGCGGATCGCTCCGTTGGAGAATCGGCCGAAGATCGTGCCGTCGTCGCCGACGCCGAAGGACGCGAGGGTGCCGGGCGGCAGGCCGTCGCGGGAGATGCCCTGCATCGCGCTGGTCGCGGCGGTGGAGGTCAGTTGGCCGGCGTCGTCGAGGAAACTCAGCGTGAAACTCAGGGGCTGGTTGGCGCCGGTCATGTCGCGGTCGATGGTCACGGAGATCTCGGAGGTCTCGGGGTCGATCTGGCCCTCGGTGTCGAAGCGGATCACGCCGTTGCTCAGGGCGGTGGCCGCGTCGCTGTCGTCCTCGGAGTCGAGGTAGTAGCGCCAGACGGGCCCGGAGTTGGGCGTGCCCTCGAGCACCATGGTCACGTCGAAGGACACGGTGGCGCCCAGCGAGTCGTAGACGACCATGGTGGTGCGGACGGACTCGCCGTCGGCGCTGAGTTCCTTGTCGGTCTCGAAGGCGGCGCCCTGGGCCTCGCCGGAGGCGTTGACCAGCACGAGGTCGCCCGGGCGGATGCGCAGGTCGTTCTCCGTGCCGGTGTTGCCGACGACGCTGATGATGCCGGTGGCCGGGTCGACGCTGACGCCGGGGGTGCGGCCGTCCGGGTTGGGCGCGCCCGTGGTCTGGATGCCCAGGGCCGAGGTGAGGAAGTCCATGAGTTCCTGCACGGTGGTCGCGGGGGTGATCTCCAGTTCGGCGTCGGGCACGCGGGCCCCGCCGCGGGTCGCGCCGGACAGGCGCAGGGTCTCGCCGGGCTGGAAGGCGGGCGTGCCGGACCCGGGGGCGTCGGGGTCCTCGATGCTCGCCAGGGGGGTGGTCGCGTCGATGAACCCGCCGCCGGTGGTCGAGAGCCCGGCGGCGGCGGCGCCGAGCAGGTGGATCAGCGCGCCCTGCGAGGCGACGTCGCCGTCGGAGTTGAGGTTGCCCGCGGCCACCGTGTGCTGGGTGGCCTCGGCGATGGTGCGCTCGCCGATTGGGATGTTGATGGGGACGAGTTCGCCCTGCTGGACGTTGAAGTTCTCGTCGGCCATGTAGCCCATGAGGCGCTCGCCGCCGATGGTCACGAGGTCGCCCTGCGGGTCGGGTCGGAAACTGCCGGCGCGGGTGTAGAACTGCTTGCCGCCGGCCTCGACGATGAAGAACCCGTTGCCGTCGATGGAGAGGTCGCGCAGGTCGCCGGTGGGCGTGAAGGCGCCGTTGTTGAAGTTGCGCTGGATGCCGCCGACGCCGACGCCGTGGCCGATCTGCCGGGGGTTGGTGCCGCCCAGCGCGTCATTCGGGCCGGAGCCGAAGGAGAAGTTGCGCATGAAGAGCGACTCGAACATCATCTTCGAACTCTTGAACGCCGTGGTGTTCACGTTGGCGATGTTGTGGCCGATCACGTCGAGTTGACGCGAGTGGGCGTTGAGCCCGGACAGGCCGGTGAACAGGGCGGTCGTCGATGCCATGGCGTCTCCTCCGATCAGTCCGGCGCGTCGGCGGCGTCGGCCAGCGAACGCACCAGCGAGGCGTTTCGCACAACGCGTGCCGGTCCGACACTGGCGGCCCGGGCGTCCCCGGTGTCCGGCGCCTGGCGCACCAGCCCGTCGATGTCGGCCACCACGCGGCGTGCGTCGGGCACCTCCTCGACCACGGAGCGCTCGACCGCGTCGACGCGGAAGCACCGCCCGCCGACCTGAACGAGCGGCATCGCCACGCCCATCGAGGCGGCCTCGTCGGCCGCCTCGGACAGGGCGGCGCGCTCGGCGTCGTCCAGCGGCACCGACGCGGGGGCGTGGACCGCCAGGCCGGTCCGCAGCGCGCTCTCGCCGGCGAGGCGCAGGTGGGCGGTGAAGCCGGTGGTCGCCGGCCTATCGGCCCGCGTGGCGGGCGCGTCGACCGGGCGCACGCCGCCCGCGAGCCGGCGCAGCAGGCTGGCCGCCCGCGTGTCCAACTCAGGGCCTCGCGGGCGCCGCGCCGGTGGGCCGGCCCATGGCGTCCGACGCGGAGGCCCCGGCGGTGTCCGGGGCGGGGGGCGTCACGCTGGCGGCCGGCGGGGCGTCTGGCCCGGTCGGGTCGGTGGTGTCGTCGTCATCGTCATCGTCGTCGCCGCCCGGCGTGGTGTTCAGGGGGCCGATGATCTCGTCGACGTGCGAGAAGAACATGCGCGAGCCGTCGAAGAGGTTGAGCACCGGGCCGTCGGCGGTCTGCGTGACGGAGATCACCAGGTCGGCCACGCGCCGGTTGTCCAGGGTGATGCCGGACACGAGGCTGCCGATCAGGCCGGCGGAGGCGGCCAGTTCGTTCTGGCGCACGAGCGAGGTGAGTTTCGTGCTCATCTGCGAGTCGGCCTCGATCGAGCGGATGGTGGCCAACTGCTGGAGCATGGCCTGCGAGTCGTTCGGCTCGAACGGGTCCTGGTTGGCCAGTTCGGCGAAGATGATCTGCAGGAACTGCCCGCTGGTCAGTTCGTTGAAGGCGCTCGGGCCGGCGGTGGACGCGGGCTGAGAGGTCGGGAATCCGGAGATGCTGCTCATGTGGTGTCTCCCGGTCGGTCAGGCGACCGCGTCAAGCCCGATGTCCGTCCAGATGCCCTCGCGACGCCATGGCGACGGCGCGGGCGCGTCGGCGGGGTCCGCTTGCTCGGCGCCGCCGGTGGCGCCGGGGTGGGCGTGGGCGCGGCGTGCGTCCGAGCCGGGGTGGTCCTCACGGTGGCGCGAGGAGGGTTCGGTGTCGTCGCCGGGCTCGATCGAGAGTGACTCGACGCGCACGCCGCGGGCTTCCAGGGCCTCGCGGAGTTGATCGAGACCGCCTTCGAGGGTGCGTCGTGCGGCGTCGGTCGTGGCGGAGAGGCTCGCGTTGACCACGCCCTCCCGGGCCGTCAGCCGGACGCGGACCTCGCCGAGCGACTCGGGGCGGAGCACGACGGTCATCCGCCCGCCGCCCTGGGTCAGCACCGAGGCCAGGCCCCGCTGCACGGCGTTGAGCACGCCCTCTTTCGACGCCCGCGCCGGTTCGGCGGCGGCGAAGAGGCGGGTGCGTGCGGTCGGCGCCTCGCGCTCGGCCGAGCCCAGGCCGGTCCGGTCGGCCGACGCGACCGCGCCGCGTGCGGCTTCCGCCGATTTGCCCAGCGACTGCAGCAGCGCGGCCCGTCCGGGCGCGACGCCCGCGGCCGCCTGATCCGCCCTGGCGGCCGGGGCCGCGGCCGGGGCGTGCGCGGCTTTCGCGGGCTCGGGCGGAGTCTGCGCGGGCGCCGGCTCGATCGCCGGGCGGTCCCGCTTTGCGGCCGGCGCCGGGGCGTCGGGCGCACCGGCGCTCGACCCCGCGGGGTCCGTCTTGCCGGCGGGGACGTGCTGCTGTGTTCCCTGTTGAGGGTTCTGATCGCCCGGGCGCTTGGCCGGTGCGAAGCGCGGGTCCTGCTCGGCGGGGCGCGAGCCGCTCAAGGCGTCCCCGGTGTCGGGCGCCGGCTTGGGCGCGGCCAGTTCCTCACCGGCGAGCGCGGCGAGGTCGACCTCGGCGGCGTGGGTCACCTCGTGGGCGATCTGCTCGGCGGTGTTCGGCATGGTTGCGGGTTCGTCGCCGGCCTCGGGGGCCGGGCCCTGCTCGGTCGCGGGCTCGGCGTCCGACGGCGCGGGGTCGTCGGAGCCGTCCCGCGGTTCGGCTGCGGGCTCGGGCGGCTCGTCGATGACTTGGCGCTCGGCGAGCAGGTCCTCGAACGCGCGGTCCGGCGCGGCGACGCGCAGTTTCGGCGCGTGCGGCGACAACGCTGCGGCTCGGTCGGCGGGGCTGGCGGTGATCGTGGCGGTCATTCCCGGTTCGCTCCGGTCGCGACGGGTTCCAGCCCGCGCGTCCGGAGCGATTCGAGCAAATCCGCTGCCAACTCGACCTCGCCCCCCTTGACGAACTCGGTCATCACCCGCGCCCGGTGGCGTTCGTCAAACGCGGCCAGGTAGGAGATCACCTCTTCGGTCTTGCCCTCGGCGATGAGGGCGTTGAACACCGGGCGCACGTCGGCGGGCTTCATGCCGTTGAACACCTCCAGCGACTTGCGGAAGTACTCGGCGCCGTCGATGGCGTAGAGGCGGTCGCGCATGGCCTGGAAGGCGGCCTTCTCGGCCTCGAAGCGGGTGCGGTCCTGCTCGAGCATCTGGCGCTGGTGGCGCAGTTGGGCCTGCAGGTCGCGGACCTCGCGCTGCAGGCGCTCGAGGCGCTCGCGGTCGACCATCGTCAGTTCGATGCGGTCGCGGTTGCGGGCGTCGGTGTCGCGCACGTCGCCGTCGGCCAGGGGCCTGGGCGCGTTGGCGGCCTCGGCTTCCAGGCGGGCCGCCTCCTCGCGTTCGGCGCGGGCCTCGGGCGTCTCGCCCAGGACCCCTACCACTTCGAGGGCCCGCTCGCGGTCGAGGCGGCCCTCGGAGACCAGCCAGCCGACCAGACCCAGGACGGCCACCAGGTTGACGCAGGCGAGGGCCGCGACGATCTTCCAGAGTTGCTTCATGACGCACCCCGCGTTCGCATGACCATCAGGTCGTCCAGGTCGGACGCTTCCCTGCGGTTCTCATCGGCCCGGAAGCGTTCCAGGTCCCGCTCGCGCAGGATCTCGATGGCCCGTCGCCGGGCGGCGGCCGCGATCAGGTCGGCGCGGGCGCCCTCCAGGCGGCGCATCACCCCGGCGAGTTCGATGACCGCGCGCCGGGCCTGCTGGTCGTCGCGCATGGTCGCCCCGGCCTGCAGGCGGGCGCCGGCCAGGTCGACGGGGCCGCCGGCCAGGGCGCCGGTGATCTCGCGCCGCCCCGCGACGATGCGGTGCTGGCAGGCCCGGATGCGCCCCTCGATGGCCATCTTCTCACGCTCCAACTCGGCGACGGCCCGCATGCGGTCCTTCTCCTCGCGGGCGCGCTGGTCGAGCACGGGCTGGAGTCGGAACCGGAACCGCGCCATCCGTCAGCCTCCTCACCGCGCCCGGGCGCGCTGGGGCGCGGGCTGCTGGCCGGCGGCGCGCATCGCGCGGCGCTGCTGGACCATCTCGCCGGACTGCAGCGCCAGTTTGACCATCATCTCCAGCGCCTTCTCGAACCGGCCGGGCTCGTCGGGGCGCTGGCGGAGCAGTTCGTTGATCGGGTCGATCAGGTCGATGGCGGTGTCCGCCTCGGGGTCGGCCCCCGTCGCGTAGGCCCCGATCTGCACGAGTTCCTCGATCTCGCGGTGCTTGGCGAGCAGCCGGAGCACCTGCTGGCGGGCGGCGGCGTGGGACTGGTCCATGACGTGCCCGGCCACGCGCGAGACCGAGTCGAGCACGTCCACCGCGGGGTAGTGGCCCCGCTGGGCCAGGCGGCGCGAGAGCACCACGTGCCCGTCGAGGATGCCGCGGGCGGCGTCGGCGACCGGCTCGGTCATGTCGTCGCCCTCGACCAGGATGGTGTAGAGCCCGGTGATGGAGCCCGCGCCAGCGCCGGTGTCCGGGTCGGCCTCCATCGCGCCGGCGCGTTCGAGCAGCACGGCCATGTTCGTGAACACGCTGGGGGTGTAGCCCTTGGACGCGGGCGGCTCGCCCACGGCCAGGCCGATCTGACGCCCGGCGTGCGCGAAGCGGGTGACCGAGTCCATCATCAGCAGCACGTCGCGCCCGCGGTCGCGGAAGTGCTCGGCCGCGGCGCAGGCGAAGCGGGCGGCCCGCACGCGCATCAGGGGCGACTCGTCGCCGGTGGAGACCACGACGACGGAGCGGGCCAGGCCCTCGGGCCCGAGCGAGTCGTCGATGAACTCGCGCACCTCGCGTCCGCGTTCGCCGATCAGCGCGATGACGGAGACGTCGGCGTCGGTGCCTCGGGCGATCTGGCCGAGCACGGTGCTCTTGCCGACGCCGGGGCCGGCGAAGAAGCCCAGGCGCTGGCCGCGTCCGACGGGGGTCATCAGGTCGATGGCGCGGACGCCGGTGCGCAGGGGCTCGGTGATGCGCCGGCGGTCCATGGCGCGGGTCGGCTCGGGGTCGAGGGGGCGGAGCACGGTCTCGCCGATCGGGCCGCGGCTGTCGATGGGCCGGCCGAGGCCGTCGACGACGCGTCCGAGGAGGCTCTCGCCGACGCCCGCGGACTGGTGGACGCGTTCGAGGTCGACGGGCGCGCCCGGGAGGATGCCGCCGGTCTGGCCGAGGACCATGACGACGGCGTGGTCTCGGTCGAAGCCGACGACCTCGCCGCGCACGAAGCCCGTGCCGGACAGGCCGATGCGGACGAGCGACCCGACGGGCGCGGGCAGTTCGCCGGCGAGCACGGTCAGGCCGCGGACGACGCGCACGCGCCCGGTCAGGCCGAGCGGTTCGGCCTTGGCAACCGCGTCGAACTCGGCGCCGAGGAGCCTCACGCCGCGTCGCCCCGCGCGGGGCGTTCGAGCCGGATGACGCTCTCGCCGGGCAGCATGGCGGCGACGAGGCGGTCGAGTTGCGTGCCGACGTCGGCGTCGATGCGCCCGCCGTCGTCGGTCGTCGCCACGCACGAGCCGCGGGCCAGGGAGGCGTCGGTCAGCAGGTCGGCGTGGCGGCACAGGTCGAAGCGCGCCAGCAGGTCGGGCAGTTCGTCGCGGGCCAGGGCCAGGTCGTCGGGGTGGACGCGCAGGGTCAGGCGGGAGGGGCGCGCGACGGCGGCCAGCACCGCCTCCATCTGCGCGGCGACCGTCCCCGGGTCGAGTTGCACCGCGCGGCGCGTCACGCGGGTGGCGATCTCCGCGGCCAGGCGGACCACCTCGGTGCGGGCGGCGGCGAGCATCTCGTCGCGGCGCGACTCGAAGGCTTCGAGCGCGCCGGCCCACGAGGCGGCGAGCGCCTCGATGCGGTCGGCGGCGGCCCGGCGGGCCTCGGCCGCCCCGGCCTCGTGGCCCTCGGCCCGGCCCTGCGCGCGTCCCTCCTCCAGCCCGGCCCGGTGGCCCTCTTCCTTCGCGCCGGCGAGCAGGCGGTCGCGCTCGGCGTGGGCCTCGCGGACGATGCGTTCCGCCTCGGCGTTGGCGGCGGCGACGAGGGCCTCGCCCCGGGCGCGCAGGTCGCCCAGGTCCATCACGCGGGCGGCTCGCGCCACCGTGTCCAGATCCGCCCGTCTGATCATGCCCATCGCTTGCCTCCCGGCCGGTCAGACCAGCATCTCGGCCTCGCCGCCGCGCCCCTCGATGATGACGTCGCCGGCCTCCTCCAGGCGGCGGACGATGTCGACGATGCGCTGCTGGGCGCCCTCGACGTCGGAGACGCGGACGGGGCCCATGAACTCCATGTCCTCCTTGATGAGGTTGCCCGCGCGTTCGGACATGTTGCTGAAGATCTTTTCCTTGAGTTCGTCCGACGCGGTCTTGAGGGCCAGGGCGAGTTCGTCGTTCTCGACCTCCTTGAGCACGGCCTGGATGCCCTTGTCGTTGACGAGTTTGATGTCCTCGAAGACGAACATGAGGCGGCGGATCTCCTCGACCAGGTCGGGGTCGTCGGCCTCCAGGCCCTCCATGATGCCCTTCTCGGTGGCGCGGTCGGTCAGGTTGAGGATCTCGGCGACGGTGGGCACGCCGCCGGCCTTCTCGGTGGCCTGCATGAGCATGCTGCTCAGGCGGCTCTCCAGGCCCTGCTCGACCTCGCGGATGACCTCGGGGTTGGTCTGCTCCATGTTGGCGATGCGCTTGATGACCTCGAGTTGCTTCTGCATGGGCAGGCCGACCATGATCTCCGACGCCTTGTGGTGGGAGAGGTGGCAGAGGATCAGGGCGATCGTCTGGGGGTGCTCGTCCTGGATGAAGGTGAGCAGGTTGTCGCTCTCGGCGCGCTGCAGGAACGAGAAAGGGGTCTTCTGCACCTGGGTCTGGATCTGGCCCAGGACGCGCTCGGCGGTGGTCGGGTCGAGCGAGCCGCGGAGCAGTTCGCGGGCGTAGCCCAGGTTGCCCTCGTTGGCGTACTGCGTGGCGATGGAGGTGTCATAGAACTCCCCCACCACGTCGTTCTGCAGGGAGTCCTTGACGCGGCCCAGGCCCGCCAGTTCGCGCGTGACCTCCTCGACCTGCTGCTGGCGCATGTGCTTGAGCAGTTTGCCCGCGGCGGCCGGCCCGATGGCCAGCATCAGCACCGCGGCCTTCGAGACGCCCTCGAGGTCCTTGGCCCGCTCGGGCAGGGGTTGGTTGGGCTTGCGTGGCATGGCGCGGTCACTCGTCCTCGCTCATCCAGCGCCCCACAAGGGACGCGGCGGCCTCGGGGTTGGCGTCGATCAGTTCGCCGACCAGTTCGCGGACCTTCTGCAGTTTCACGTCCTCTTCGGAGATCTCGATGCCCGTCATGGCAGCGTCCGATTCGTGCGCCTCGCCGACCAGGTCCCCGGCGACTTCCAGCGCGGGGGGCACCCCCACCAGATCCTCGGCCGTGGGCAGTTCGATCTTCTTCCCCGCCCGCTTGACGAGCGAGAACATCATCACGACCGCCACCAGGCCCAGCACGCCCAGCACGAGCGTCTCGACCCCGCCCGAGGCCGACAGGAGCCCGGACACGCCGGTCGTGCCGGACGCGCCGGCGCCCGCGGCGCCGAACAGGCCGACCTGGGTCATGCCGCCCACGGCCCCGGCGGGCATCGCGGCCATGGCCAGTTCCACCCGGCCCTCGCTGACGCGGCCGTCGGCGTCGACGGTCTCCAGACGCGTCAGGATCGAGCGTTCGAGCATCGGGCGCAGGGACTCGAAGTAGGCCTGGGCCTCCTCGGCGGTGACCGGGGCCTCGCCCTGGCCCTCTGGGCGGGAGCGCATCACGAGCGACTCGACGTAGGCCTGGGGCACGATGACCGACGCGCTCAGGCGGGTGGGCATGCCGCGCGGGTCGACGACGCTGGTGGTCTCGGAACCGACCTGGACGACGAACTCGTTCTCCTCGGTGGTCTTGCTGCTCTCGGCCCCGCTCGCCCCGCCGCTGTTGATGTCGGCGGTGCCGTAGGCGCGGGTGCCGGGCTCGGCGGCGCGCCGGGCCTGGGTGGTGGTGTCCTCGGAGCCGGAGACGCGGCGGGCGATGGACACCGAGCCCTGGTTGTTGGGCAGGTAGCGCTGCTGGGTGCTGGCGACGCGGGTCACGTCGACCATGGCGTTGACGGACACGACCGCGCCCGGGATGTGGGCGAGCAGCCGCTCGATCTCCTTCTGGGTGTAGCGCTCGACCTGCATCTTGTGGTCGAGGTAGCGCCCGGCGGAGGCGTTCTCCTCGTCGGAGACCTGGCGGGGCCGGCCGGTGGAGCCGTCGATGACCTGGACGCGGGCTGGGGTCAGGCCCGCGCGGGAGCCTGCGACGAGGTTGGCGATGGCGTCGACCATCTCCTGGGGCATGGCGGAGCCCGAGGCGGTGAAGACGGTCACGGACGCGCTGGGCTCGCGGACGGCCCGGCCCAGGCCCATGGGCTCGGGGATGTCCAGGATGACGGTGGCCTTGCGCACGCCGCGGAACTGGGCGATGACGCGGGAGAGTTCGTTCTGGAGGGCGATGACGGCCTGCTGGCGGTGCTGCTCGCGGGAGGCCTTCCAGTCCTGGGAGAGGATGAGGTTGTTGAACAGGACGGTGGTGTCGCCGGGGAGTTGGCCGGCCTCGCCCAGGCGGGCCAGGGCGGCGCGCTGCTGGCCGGCCGGCACGAGCAGGCGCCCGTCCTCGACGGTTGCGTCGACCCCGGCCGAGCGCAGGGTGTCGACCAGTTGCAGGTCGGCGGTGTCGGCCATGAGGTCGACGAGCACGGGCTTGGAGGCGTACTGCGAGACGAGGAACAGCGTCATGGCGGCGATGACCGCGAGCGACGCGAACAGCAACTTCTGGGTCGGCCCGAGTTGCCCTGCGCCCTGCTGGATGTTCGCCAGTGCGCGGCGAATCGCTTCCATGCTCACCCCGGCTTCCTGCCGACTGTTCCCGCGCAATCCTCGCGCGATCCCGGCGCACGAAGCGCACCGGCACGCGGCATGATCGGCCGACCGGTCCGGAAACCTTGACAACCGGACGCCACAACCCGCGGCCGGCCCGGATCAAGGCAGGTCTTGCGCCCACGCGGCGGCCCGGATGTCGCTGTCCCCCGCCCCGTCGCTCCCCCGTCGCCCCCCCGTCGCCCGGTCAGACGCGCATCTGCTTGATCTCGTCGTAGGCCTGCATCACCTGGTTTCGCATGGCCTGGAGCATCTTGAAGGCGGTGTCGGCCTTCTCGGTCGCGAGGATCACGCCCTCGACGTCGTCGCGCCGACCGGCCATCAGGTCCTCGGTGGCGCGGGTGGCGTCCTGCTGGAGGGCGTTGACCTCCGAGAGGTTCTTCATGAGCACGGACTTGAAGTCCGGCCCGTCGCCGGCGCCGGGGCCCTGCACGGGGCGCTGCGGGAGCATCCCCCCGCCTCTTCCAGTCAGCCCGGCCAGCCCGATCGGATCCTTCATCGCACCAACCTCGCTTCCCGACGCTTCGACGCGCGGGCCATCCTACCCGGTTCAGGCCAGCAGGCGGAGGGCCTGGGCCATCATGCTCTTGGTCGTCTCGGCCGCCGCCACGTTGGCCTCGTAGGCCCGCGAGGCCTGCATGGCGTTGACCCACTCCATCGTGGGGTCGATGTCGGGCACCATGACGTAGCCCTGCTCATCGGCGAAGCGGTGGCCGGGGTGGTACTCGCGGCGCAGGGCGTCCTCCTCGATGTGGATCTCGGCCACGTGCACGCCCATGGACCGGCCCGACGCCGTCGCCCCGCCGGGGTCGCCCGGGGCGAACATCGCGGCGCGACGCAGGTAGGGGTCGTACTCCCCGGCGGCGTTCTGCAGGGAGTTGGCGTTTGCGATGTTCGAGGCGATCACGCTCATGCGGGTGCGCTGGGCGATCATGCCGCTGGTCGAGACGTCGAGTGATCCGTACACCGCTCACCTCCCGGGGGTTAGCCCGCCCTCTGGGCGATGGCCGCCATGACGGTGCCCCGCTGGGACCGGTAGAGGTCGGTGGCGACGCGGTAGGCGGCGGCGTTCTCGACCATGTCCTGCATGAGCCTCTCAAGATCGGTCGCGTTGCGGTCGTGGCCGAGGACCCCGGCGTGGGCGTCCTCGGGGCGCAGGACGACCGACCCGTGCGTGTCGCCGCGGCGCAGGTCGCGGGTCTGTCGCCAGTTGAGTTCGCCGAAGGCGCCGCCGGTGCGCTCGCGTCGCCGGTCGATGGCCTCGCCGAGGGTCTTCTGGAAGGTCGACGGCGCGACGTCGCGGGCGACGAAGTTGGGCGTCTCGATGTTGGCGATGTTGTGCGCGAGCAGGCGCTGGCGGGCGCCGGCGTAGCGGACGGTCATCTCCAGGGCGGGCAACGCACCGGCGGTGTTGAGGTCGCGGATCTGCACGCTGGACTCTCCGCAAGCGGTGTGCCGGACGGGTCAGAGGTTGGCGGCGACGAGCCTCTCGTCCTTCCACTTCTTGAGTTTCAGGCCCAGCGTGCGCACGCCGATGCCCAGGGCCTTGGCGGTGCGCTGGCGGTGCCCGTTGAAACGCTCGAGGGTTGCGATGATGGTGTCGCGCTCGATCTCCTCGAGCGTGCGGTCGCCGGGCATCTCGGCGGGCTTGGCCTCCACGAACCCGGGGGCGTACACCGGGGCGGTGTGGGGCGAGCCGTTCATCAGGGTCGGCTGGGCCTGGCCCTCGCCGAGCGGCACGGCCCGCAGCGGGGCCGCCTTGACCGTGGGGCGCTGGGTCAGGAGCCACGGCTCGACCAGGCCGCGCGTGACCGGCGCGTCCTTGGCGCCGGCCAGGACCACGGCCCGCTCGCAGATGTTCTGCAACTCGCGCACGTTGCCGGGCCAGGCGTAGTTGGCCAGCAGTTCGAGCGCGCCCGGCTCGATCACGGGGCGGCGCCGGCCCTCGCGGGCGGCGAAGCGCGTCATGAAGTGCTCGGCCAGCACGCCGACGTCGTCCAGGCGCTCGCGCAGGGCGGGCAACTGAATCGGCAGCACGTTGAGGCGGAAGAACAGGTCCTGGCGGAACTCGCCCATCGAGGCGGCCTTGGGCAGGTCGCGGTTGCTCGTCGCGACGATGCGCACGTCCACCCCGATCGTGGTGCTCGACCCGACCCGCTCGAAGGCGCGCTCCTGGAGCACGCGCAGGAGTTTGGCCTGGATCTGCGGGGAGACCTCGGAGACCTCGTCGAGCAGCAGCGTCCCGCCGTCGGCGAGTTCGAAGCGCCCCTTGCGGAGTTTGTCGGCGCCGGTGAAGGCCCCGCGCTCGTGCCCGAAGAGTTCGCTCTCGAGCAGCGACTCGTTCAGGGCGGCGCAGTTGACCGCCAGGAAGGGCCCGCCGGCCCTGGGCGACAGGTCGTGGACCGCGCGGGCGACGACCTCCTTGCCCGAGCCGGACTCGCCGGTGATGAGCACCGTGCCGTGCGAGGCGGCCACGGCCCGCACCTGCTCGCGGACCTTGCGCATCGCGGCAGACTCGCCGACCAGGCGTTCGAGGCCCCGGCCCGCGCCGGGCTCGGCCCGGTCGGCCTGGGCCTTGAGCAGGGCGTTCTCGCGCACGACGCCGGCGTGCTGGATGGCGCGCTTGACCGAGATGACCAGTTCGTCGCCCTCGAAGGGCTTGGTCAGGTAGTCGAACGCGCCGCGCTTCATGGCCTCGACCGCGGTCTCGACCGTGCCGAAGGCGGTCATGAGCACGACGGGCAGGTCCTCGTCGAACGCCCGGATCTCGGCGAGCAGGTCGACGCCCGACATGCCGGGCATGCTCAGGTCGGTCACCACCGCGTCGGGGCGCCGGGCGGCGACCTCGCGCAGGGCCGAGCGCCCGTCCGGCGCGACGCGCACGGCGTAGCCCGCACGCGCAAGCGTGGACGACACCGAGTCGCGCATCATCTCCTTGTCATCGACCACGAGCACCGTGCAGGCCATCAGCGGCTCCCCTTGCAAACTGTCCCGCCGGCGCGGCGGACCACGATCTGCGACTCATCACTCACCGGCGCGGGCAGGCGCAGCGCGACCGTCGCCCCGCGCTCTCCCCGGCCCCGGGCTGCGTTGTTGAACACCTCGACGCGCCCGGCGTGGGCGTCGACGATGCGGTGCACGATGGACAGGCCCAGGCCGGTCCCCGTGGCGCGGGTGGTGAAGAACGGGTTGAACATCCGCTCGATCACCTCGGCGGGCATGCCGTCGCCCTCGTCTCGCACGCTGAGCACCACCCCGGGTTCGGGGTCGGTGTCGTTCGGGTCGACCGGGCCGGGGGCGGCGTCGAGCCACACCCGGCGTCCCCCGCCGACGCGGTTGGCCTCGGCGGCGTTGCGCAGGAGGTTGACCAGGGCCCGGTGGAGCAGGCCGGCGTCGCAGTCCACGCGGACCACGCCGCGGGCCAGGTCGTCGCGCACCACCTCGCCCAGTTCGGCCCGGCAGGCGTCGGCCGCCCGCCCGAGCAGGTCGGCGGCCTCCTCGGGCATGACGCGCGGCTTGATCTCCCGGGCGAAGGTCAGCACGTCGCCGACCACCGCGTCGAGCCCGCGCACCGCGCCGCCGATCTTGGTGGCGACCGTGCGGCACTCGGGCCGGTCGGCCAGGTCCTCCTCGAGCATCGTGGCGTACAGGCGGATCGAGCCGAGGGGGTTGCGGACCTCGTGGGCGATGCCCGCGGCCATCTCGCCCAGGGCGGCCAGGCGCTTGGAGCGCTGGAGGGCCTCGTTGGCCTCGCGCAGTTCGGCGCTGAGGCGTCGGACCTCGCCGCGGAGTTGGGCGTGGGTCTGCTCGAGTTTGGCGGTGACCTCGTTGAAGGCCGTCATCAGTTCGGCCAGGTCCGTGGGGGACAGCGACCCCCCCACCCCCGGCGCGGCTGTCTCCGGCCCTGCCCGTGCTGTGGCGGTCGCGGCGGCGCTCATCCCCGAGCGTCCTGGATGGTGGGGTTGTTGGCCCGACCGGCGCCGGCGTAGGCCCGGGCCGCGCCGCTGCCGGTGTTGACGGTGGCCAGGCGTGCGGCCAGTTCGTCGCGCCGGCGCTGCAGGGACGCCCGGGCGCGGGTGTCGCGCTCGCGGATGCGTGCCATGACCGACTCCAACTGTCCCAGGCGTTCGCGGATCTGGGCGTGCTCGTCGGCGCCGAGGGCCCGGGCCGAGGCGGGGTCGTCCAGGATGGCCGCCAGTTCGTCGCCCAGGCGGGCGAGTTCGCCGACCAGGGGCTCGCGCTGGGCGAGCAGTTCGACCAGGGCCTCGGGCTCGTCGTCGATGACGCGCGTCGAGATCGCGGTGCTCAGTTCGTCGAGTTGCAGGCAGCGTTCGCGCATCCGCATCGCCAGCGTGCGGACCCTGGCTGCGGGGGACGCCCCGGTTTGTTGGTGCCCATCGGCCATTCCATGACCCTTGTCTCGGGGCTCCGCCCCGGTTTGATGACTGGTTATCGGCAGTTCCTGCCGTCGGCTCCAATCTTGCGCTACCCCGCCGGGGCGGCGGCCAGCAGGCGCGAGGAGGCGTCGAGCCAGGCCTGCCAGTCGTTGCGGGTCATGGGCAGCGTGGGGTCGTCCCAGGTCTCGTCGGGCAGGGACAGGTAGAAGCGCCGGGCGCGCTCGTTGGCGGTGCGGGCGCGGCGCAGGTCGCCCTGCTCGACGTGGATGTTGACGATCTGGATCAGCGCCACGAGCGTGGCGGGGTGGCCCTCGTAGCGGTCGCGGGCCAGGTCGTAGGCCCGGATGGCCTCCTCGTGGCGCCCCATGTCGCTGAGCAGGTCGCCGGTGTAGAAGTGCGCGTTGCGCAGGGAGATCTCCTCCAGCAGCGTGCGGTCGGCCTCGCGCTTGGCGCCCAGGCCGACGAGCGCCCGCTCGTAGCGGCGCACGGCCTCCTGCCGGTGGGCCAGGAGCAGCGACTCGCGCTCGGCCCGGGTGGTCGGGGGCAGGGCGTCCTCCAGCGAGCGGGCGATCTCCTGGGCCAGGCGCCGGTGGGCCTCGCCCAGGCGGTACTCGAGCAGGCCGATCTGGCGGTCGTCGGGGTAGCGCTCGATGACCTCCTCCAGGCGCTCGATCGCTCGGGCGTGGCGCCCGGCGCGGTCGTGCAGGAAGGCCAGTTCGACCAGCGCGTCGCGGAACATCCGGGTGTTCGTGCCGGTCATGGTGCCGTCGACCGCGCGGCTGAGCAGTCGCTCGGCCTCGGCGTCGTTGGAGGGGTCCTCGTCGTAGAGGTAGGCCTGCGCCAGGGGCACGTGGCTCGCGTCGGCCCACACGCCGACGTCGGGGCCGGCGGTGCTCTCGCGCTCGGCGATCAGGTCTCGGTAGGCCTCGGCGGCGGCGGTGTACTCGCCCATGGCCCGCAGCGCCTCGGCCATGCGGAACAGGGCCTCGGCCCGGCGCGCGTCGCCGGGCATGGACTCGGCGTAGGTCTTGAAGGCCTGCACGGCCTCGCGCTGGTCGCCGGCGCGGTCGAACAGGTCGGCCGCGGACCACAGCGAGGTCGCGTAGCGGCGCACGTCGCTGAGGACGAAGCGCTCGGCGTGCAGGCGCCGGTTGGTGGCCGCGGCGATCAGGTGGCGCTGCACCTCGGCCCGCACGGAGGGGTCCAGGCCGACGAGGGGGTCGACCCTGGTGGTGGCGCCGGCGGCGAGTTCCTCGGCGGACCGGGCGTGGGCCACCGCGAGCGATTCGAGCAGTTCCGGGGGGTGCGGTCGCCCGGGCACGGCGCGCTCGGCGAGCGTGGCGTAGCGCAGGGCCAGGCGGGCGTCGCCGACGGTCAGGGCCTCGTCGGCCCGGTCGAGGGCGCTGCGCATGATGCGCTCGCGGGAGGGCTCGGCCGCGATCTCCAGCGCGTCGTACTCCTCGATGACCTTGGCGTAGGCCTCCAGGCTCAGTTCGGAAGAGCCCAGCGTGGCCTCGGTCTCGCCCAGCCCCACCGCCGCCCAGGGGTAGGCCTCGGAGTCGGCGAAGCGCTCGGCGATCTCGGCGTAGGTGTCGCGGGCGCCCGCGGCGTTGCCGGCGCGCTGGTCCAGGCGGGCGCGTTCGAGCAGGACCATGGGGTAGTGGGCGTCAACCGCGGTGCTGAGCGACTCGGCGAGGGCGACCTGCTCGGACGCGGCCCGGTCGGCCCCGATCAGGGCGTAGGCGCGGGCCAGCAGCAGGTGCAGGCGGGCCCGCCCGGCGGCGTCGGCCCCGGCCAGGCGGGGGATCTCGCGCAGCAGGCGGGTGATGGTCTCGTCGGTGAAGCCCTGGTCCAGGCGGATCGCCGACTGGGTCTCGACCGCCCAGACCCGCTGGTCCATCGTGGCGCCGGGGTCGGCCAGGACGCTTGCGAGCAGGCCCAGCGCCCGGGCGTGGTCCGGCGCGGGCGGGCGGAGCAGCAGGGCGGCGGCGCGGCGCACGACCGGCTCCTTCAGCGCGTTCTCGCCCGGCGGGAGCGACCCGATGCGGCGCAGGGCCGCGTCGAGTTCGCCCAGGGAGAGGTGCGTGTCGGCGAGCACGGCCAGGTCCTTGGGGCCCAGGGTCAGGCCCTCGCCCTCGGCCCGGTGGTACTCGCGCACGACGGACTGGTGGTTGCGCTCGTCGCTGACGCCCAGTTGCCGCTGGCCCCAGTGGATCGCCCGGGCCTTGGCCAGGTGGTAGCGCTGGCGGTCGCGCTGGGTCAGGCTGTCGCCGCCGGTCCAGGGGTGGACGCGTTCGTTGAGCAGGTCGATGGCCTCGCGGTAGGACTCGCGCTCGATGAGTTGCTCGGCGCGGGTCAGGGCGGGGTCGAACTCCGGCTCGGGCGCGGTGGCGAGGGTGAACGCCACGCCGATGAGCAGCAGGCCGGCCGCGACGAGCAGGGCGGGCACCTGCCAGAACTCGCGCCAGCCGGCGCGGACGCGCTCGACGGGGTCGAGGGGCGCGGCTTCGTGGGCCCCGGCTGTCGCCTGGTCGTGGGTGTCGTCGCGGGCGTCGTCGTCCACGCGTTGGGTATCGTCGGCCATGGCGCACCAGTCCGCCACGGGCACGCGACCGCCGCGCCCCGAACGGGTCCTCACCCGGTTATCGACCAGATCGCCCGGCCCGATCCACTCAACCCTCGGCGCCGTCGGGCTCGGGGATGCCGGCCCGCGCGACGACCACGGCCCGGGCGGAGGCGTCGCCGCGGTGCCGGCCGGTCGGCTCGACCAGGGCCAGGGCGGCGACCGGGGGGATCATCCACTTGACCGTGGACCGCACGAGGCCCCAGAAGATGCCGAGTTTCTGAGGTTCGCCCGCCTCGGCGCGGTACACGCGCAGGCCGCAGAGCAACTTGCCCGGCGAGAAGCCCAGCAGGCCTTCCCAGACGCCCATGGCGGCGGCCCCGCCGACGAGGCAGGCGGGGACGACCAGCCAACTGCGCTCGGGCAGGACGAGCACCTGCATCGTGACGACCTCGCGCACCGTCGCGCCGAAGGCCGGGGCGACGATCCAGACCATCAGCAGCACGTCGACCACCGTGGCCAGCAGGCGCCGGGAGCCCTCGGCGAGCACCCAGCCGTCCGGCACGGTCCACGGACGCTCGCCCGAGGGGCGGATGATGACCAGCAGGGAGGCGACCATGACGGCCATCAGCATGGCCGCGATCATGCGGAACTCGTCGGCGGACACCGGCGAGCGGCGCAGTGCCGGGCCCTCGTAGATGGACCGCCCGGTGGTCAGCGAGCGCTCGGTGACGAGCACGGCGCCCGCCTCGTCGCGGTCGACCACCACGATGCGCCCGACCGGCCCGACGACGGCCACCGCCGGGGTGCGCCCGGCGGGGGCGGGGACCTCGGTGATGCGCCAGGAGTCGGACGCGCCGATCGACCAGACCCCCCACGACCCCTCGCCCTCGGGCACGCCGACGACGACCTCGCGCCCCACGCCGCGTCGCCAGTCGGCGGACCAGAAGCGGTCCCAGTCGCTCATGGCGGTCCGTGTCCATCCGGCGTCCTTGGAGTCGGCCCAGGCGAGCGAATCGCCGTCGGCGTCCTGCGTCGCGACGAGCACGCCGTCGGCGTGGGAGACGAGGGCCACGCGGTCGGGGTCCAGGCCCGTCGGGAGGCGGACCGGCGACCAGGACGAGGCGCCCATGCGCAGCAGTTCGAGGGCGTCGCCCTCCCTGAGCAGGGCGTGGACCGAGCCGCGCCCGACCGCCAGGCCCAGCAGCGTGCCCGTGCCCGGCAGGCTGGGCGCCAGGTCGAAGACGCCCATCGGCAGTTCGGTCCAGACCCCCTGCACGCCCGCGGGCACGGAGCGGACGGTGAGCACCCGGCGGATCGGGCCGGAGGGCGACTCGGCGGGGTCGAAGACCAGGTAGACCCGGTCGCCCACGCCCGCCATGGCGACGGGGGACTCGAGCAGCGAGCGGGCCGGGCGGATGGTGCCGGCCTCGGCGGGCGACTCGGCGCCGTCGCGCGGGGGGACGTGGACGAGTTGCACGCCGGTCTCGCCGGGGATGGTCACCCATGCGTGCGTGCCGGCGTTCTCGGGCTCGCCCGCGCGGACCAGCCCGCGGGCCCCGGCGGCCTCGGCCGCCTGCACCGAGCCGACCTGCGCCCACGCCGACCCGCCGGTCAGCAGGCACAGCGCCGCGATCGCCCGCGCCAGGCGCTTCATCCGTCCGTCCCCGGCGCGTGGTTGGCGGCGGCGTCCAGGTCGACGACCTCGTTGACGCGGTAGGCGCGTCCGAGGCGGTCGGGGTCGAACACGGTGGCGGGGATGCCGCGGGCGCGGGGCTCGCCGAGTTGCATGCGCACGAACCCGTCGAAGCCGGGCACGCGGACCTCCAGGCGCCTTGGGATGTGCCCGACGACCGCCGAGCCGTCGCCGGCCACCTCGGCGTGCAGGCCGAGCGTCGCGTCGGCGACGACGCGGGCGTCGGCGTCGTAGGCGGTCGCCCCGACCAGTTGCGTGGTGCGGGGGTCGTAGCGCAGTTCGGCGTGGCCCCAGCGGGTGGGCACGGTCAGGACGGCCCGGCCCTCGTCGTCGCGGTCCGGCCCCGACACCTCGCCCTCGTCGAGCGGCAGCAGGCCCAGCAGCAGGGGCAGGTCGCGCGGGTGCACGGGCAGGCCCAGTTCGGCCGCCTTCTCCGGGGTGGCCAGGGACTGCTCGCCGATGACCATCAGGCGGCGGTCCGAGTTCGAGACGTCCACCAGCCAGTAGCGCTCGGCGTTGGAGCCCAGGGCGAAGTAGACCTCGCCGAGTTTGCCGACGGTGACCGCGACGCGGTCCGGGCGTTCGACCTGCAGGTGGCCCTCGCCCTGCTCGGCGAAGCGCGAGCCCTCGGCGTCGCGCCCCTCGACCCGCACGCTGATGCGCGACCACAGACGGTTGATGCCGATCACCCGGGCGTTGTGGGCGCCGACCAGGTCGGCCGCCTCGGGCATCTCGGCCGGCTCGGGCGTCGACGCGCACGCGCCCAGCCACAACGCGGGCAGGCAGGCGGCCATCCAGAGCGTGAGGCGAGCGGCCCGGGTCACGCGCCCGCCTCCTCGATCTGCATGATGCGGCTGAGTTCGTCGGTCGCCTCGGCGATGGCCGCCTCGTCCATGCCGGGGTCGGTCACGAGGTGCTCCTCCCCGCCAGGGCGGCCCTTGAGGCGCAGCACCGAGGGGTTGTCGGGCGGCGCGCCGTCGTAGACGAGGCGGCGCTTGCGCATCAGCAGCAGGGCGATCAGGTATCGGAAGGCGACCTGCTTGGGCTGGTCGGCCTCGGCCAGTTGCTCGAAGAGGTCGAAGAGTTCCTCGGTCGAGACCAGGGGCGAGGCCGCCTTGGCCTCCTCGCCCGCCACGCGTCGCCAGAAGCCGAACACCCGCGCGGGGGCCGGGGGCCGGGCGCCCGCCTCCCAGGCCTCGGTCGCGTAGAGCACGCGGGTGAGCGTTTCCTCGCCCGGGGTTTCCACCAGAACGGCCACGTGCCGCTCGCCGGGATCGAACACCCGCCCGGTCGCGGCGCACGCCTCTTCTCGTCTGACGATGTCGTACGGCGCGGAGGAACCGATCATGCCCCGAGTCTACGGCCCGCCGGTCGCCCGGGCGGGCCGGGGCGCCCGGTCGGTGTGCCTCAGCAGGAGACCTCGAAGAAGCGCTGGTCGGTGCCCCCCGGCCCGACGCGGAAGCGGATGCGCTTGCCGCAGCGCGGGCACGAGGCCAGGTAGGCCGTGGCGTCCTTGTTGCGCAGGACCCGCAGGTAGGCCCCCGCGCAGCGGAAGCGGACCCCGATCCAGGGGCGGGCGTCGGCGCCCGGGCCGGACCGGCGGCCCGGCCCGTCGGAGCCTTCCAGCAGCGAGATGGTGCGTCCCGGGCCCATCGGGTCTCTCCATCGGTCCGGGGGGCGGGCGGGCTTTCGTCCGGGCCCCGGACGGGTCGCCCTGCCCCTGCGGCTCTCCCTTATCCACCCCAAATCGGGGTTCGTGACTACCCTATTGCAGGCCCGGCGGGCTTCGGGCCGAGTGAAATGAGATATCATCCGTCAGCCCTGCCCGCTGCCGGCGCGTTCTGCGCGTCGGTGTCCGCGTTCAGCCTTCCATGCCCACGAACCTGACCATCCTGCCCGACCCCCCGCCCGCGCCCGCGCCGATCGGGCTGATCGCCGGGGGCGGACGCCTGCCGATCTTCGTGGCCCGCGGGCTGCGTGAGATGGGCTACACGGTGCACGCGGTGGGCCTGCACCGCCAGTACGACCCGGACCTGCCGGCGTGCTGCAACTCGTTTCGGGAGGCGGGCTTGCTGCGGATCGGCGCCTGGGGGCGCGTGCTGCGCGGGCACGGCGTGCGCCACGCGATCATGGTCGGCCGGGTGGACAAGGCCCACCTGATGCACGACAAGTGGCGCGTGTTCAAGAACGTGCCGGACCTGGCGACCGCCCTGGTCTGGTACCGCAAACTCCGGCACGACCGCCGGTCCTACGCCGTGCTGCGCGCGGTGGCCGACGTGCTCGACCGCAAGGGGGTTCAGTTGATCGATTCGACCATCCCGATCCCCGACCAGTTGGCCGCGCCGGGCGTGATGACCGCCACCCAGCCGACGCGCGAGCAGCGGGCCGACATCGAACTGGTCTGGCCCATGCTCGCCGAACTGCTCCGCCTGGACATCGGCCAGGCCCTGACCGTGCGCGACCGCGACGTGATCTCCGTCGAGGCGGTCGAGGGCACCGACCGGATGATCGAACGCACCGGCGAACTCTGCAAGCGCGGGGGCTGGACCCTCGTCAAGGGCGCCCGCGCCCAGCACGACCGGCGCAGCGACGTGCCCACCGTCGGCATGCACACCATCGAGCACATGCACCGCCACGGCGGGCGCTGCCTGGCCATCGCCGCCGGCGACGTGATCATGCTCGACCGCGACGAGATGATCCGCCGGGCCGACGAACTGGGCATCTGCATCATCGGCGTGCCCATGGCCCGGGCCACCGCCGCCTTCCGACCCGTCACGCCGCCCGCGTCCGAGGTCGAGCCCAAGCAGCCCGCGCCCGTCGGCACGCGCACGCCCGCGCCCTGGAACCCCAACGCCGCCGGCGCGGCCCGCTGAACGCGTGGACGCCGCGCAGGAGCCCCCGTTCGTCTCCCGAGGCGGGCTCAAACTCCACCACGCCCTGAACGCCTTCGACCTCGACGTCACCGGCTCCGTCTGCGCCGACCTGGGCTGCTCGACCGGCGGGTTCACCGACTGCCTGCTCCGCTCCGGCGCCGCCCGCGTCCACAGCGTCGACACCGCCTACGGCGAACTGGCCTGGAAACTCCGCCAGGACCCGCGCGTCGTCGTCCACGAACGGTCCAACGCCTTGCACTTCGACCCGGTCGAACAGGTCGATCTGGTCGTCATCGACCTCGGCTGGACCCCGCAGCGACTCGCCCTGCCCGCGGCTGCGAAGTGGCTCAGGCCCGGCGGGCGCATCATCACCCTCGTCAAGCCGCACTACGAGGCCGACAAATCCGAACTCGGCCCCAAGGGCGTGCTCGACCCCGCCCGGGCCGAGCGGATCGCCGAAGAGGTCCGCGCCGCCCTGCCGGCCCTCGGGTTCGCCGTCCACGCCTGGACGAAGAGCCCCGTCCTCGGCGGCGCGACGGGCAAGAAACGCAAGGGCGCCGGCAACCCCGAGTGGCTGGC
>CAZFSO010000019.1:0-13447 GCA_964522095.1 uncultured Phycisphaeraceae bacterium
CGTGGTCGAGGCCGAGCCGGGGGCGGAACTGTTCGTCGGGCTGAAGCCGGGCGTGACGCGGGACGACCTGGCCGCGGCGATCGGGTCCGGGCGGGTGCCGGAGGTCATGCGCCGGCGCCCGGCCGTGGTCGGCGAGTGCCACACGCTGCCCAGCGGCACGGTGCACGCCTTGGGCGCGGGCGTGCTGGTGGCCGAAGTCCAGACGCCCAGCGACACGACCTACCGGCTCTACGACTGGACGATGGAGTATGACCGACCCGAGCGTGAACTGCACGTCGAGGAGGCGCTGGCGTGCGCCCTGTTTGAGGAGCCGCCGGCGCCGGTCGCGGCGGCGGGCGAGCGGTCGGTGGTGGCGCGCACGGAGTTCTACACCATGGAGGTGGTTCGGGCTCATTGCAAGGCGGTGCCGGTCGGCGGCGACGGGCCGGTGGTGGTGATGGTCGTCCGGTCGATGGGCGCGGCGGTGGCGAGCCCGTCGAACGCGTGGCCCGAGGTCACTCTGACGGCCGGGCAGACCTGCGTCATCCCGGCGGCGTGCGCGCAGGACGCGATGTTGCGCTGCGGGCCGGAGACGGAAATCGTGCTGGCGCGGGCCGAGTAACGCCACGGTGCCGTGCTCGTCGTCCGGGAAGAGCACGCCTTTCCGCGCGCGTTCGTGCTCTTCGAAGACGAAGAGCACGGCACCGATCTGGACGAGTCCGTGCTTACTTGCGGAAGGCGCTGGCGACCTTCTCAATCGCGTCGCACACGCCGTGGGCCTGCTCGTCGGTCAGGTTCTGGTGGATGGGGATGCAGAACACGGTCCGCGAGAGTTTGAGGGCGACCGGGGGCTCGTGGCCGCCGTTCTGCTCGACGACGCGCTTGAAGGCCGGCTGGCGGGTCAGGCTCTTGGGGTAGTGCAGGGCGGTGGGCACGCCCTCCTTGGCGAGGGCCGCGAGGAACTCCTCGCGGGTGCAGGTGAAGGCGTCCTCGTCGAAGCGGCAGGTGTAGAGGTGCCAGGCGGGCTCGGAGCCGCTGGTCGGCACGGGCCGGTGGACGCCGTCGATCCGGTCGATGCGGGCGTCGTAGATCCTCGCCACGGCGCGGCGACGCTCGGTCTGCTCCGGCAGGTCTTCGAGTTTGCTCAGGCCGATGGCGCCGGCGATGTCGTTCATGCGGTAGTTGAAGCCGACCTGCTCGTGCAGGTACTTGTCGGTCTCGCCGTGCGAGCGGAGCAGGCCGATCCGGCGGGCCAGGTCCTCGTCGTTGACGGTGACCATGCCGCCCTCGCCGGTGCCGAGGTTCTTGGTGGCGTAGAACGAGTAGGTCACGGCGTCGCCGAACGCGCCGATGCCCTTGCCCTTCCAGGTCGCCAGGTGGGCCTGGGCGGCGTCGTAGATCACCCTGAGATTGTGCTTCCTGGCGATCGCCTCGATGGCGTCAATGTCCACGGGGATGCCGTAGAGGTGCGTGACGGCGATGGCCTTGGTCCGGGGCGTGATCTTCGCCTCGATGTCCTTCGGGTCGGCCTGGTAGGAGTCTTCGAGCGAATCGCAGAACACCACCTTCGCGCCCGCGGCCACGAGCATCGACACGGTGGCGATGTAGGTCCAGGCCGGGGCGATGACCTCGTCCCCGGGCTCCAGCAGCGCGCCGTAGGCCAGTTGCAGGGCGCAGGTGCCGTTGGCGCAGGTCAGGCCGATCTTCGCGTCGCTGGCCTTGGCGAACGCCTCCTCGAATGCGGCGCACTTTGAGGCGGCCCGGAGCATCCCCGATTCGAGCACCTCGTTGGCGGCGTCGATGTCCTTGCGGGTCAGCCCGACCGCCATGAAGGGCACGGGCCGCTCGAGGACGGGGGTCCCGCCGTTGATCGCCAGTTCACTCACCGCCGTCGCCATGTGCCTGCTCCGATCGGCCCGGATTTCCGGGCGTTTGCCGACGCCGACGGGCCCTCGCCGCGACGTCGGTTCAAGCCTAGGAGGGGGGCGGGGCGGCGTCGGGCGGCGGGCCTCAGAACCCCGCGTTGGCCAGGCGGCGGTCGGTGTTGGCCCGGTCGACCATCTCGGGAATCAGGAACAGGTCGACGATGGTGCCGATGAACAGCAGGCCGCCGGTGAACAGCCAGATCAGCCCGGTGACCCACTTGCCGGCGTAAAACCGGTGCAGGCCGGCGACGCCGAAGAAGCCGATGACGCAGAGCAGGTAGGCGACTGGGGTGGATTTCATGCGAGACCTCCGGAGAGAGGTTACTCGGGATCCGTTCTTGCGGTTTCAGTTCCCCCCTGCCGCTTGCTCAGCCACCAATCGACCAGCAGGAGCCCGGGGAAAATGAGCATGAGCGCCTGAAGAAACCCGATCTGCCGCCATCCGAACAGGTCAGGGGACTGTCCGAGCCAACGCCACAGCCATCCGATGCCCACCGGCCCGACCAACGCCAGCAATGACGCGACGAAGAGACCGGACCACAGCCGGTTGCGCCCGGGCAGCCGGGCTTCCACGGCCCACCGCGCGGGGCGGGCCATTTCGAGTCGGATTCGACGCCCGTCGAGGTGCCGGATCTCAATGGTTCCGAACTTCGTGGCATGATCGAGGAGGTTGTTCCACGCGATGTCATCGGTCTGATTTCCGCACCGGATCCGCAGGCCGCGCCCGCCGAGCTCCTCGATCCACCATCTGTGATGGATCCCCCAGATTTCCCGGGCGACCATCCCCACTGCAAGCATGGCGCCGGAGGCGCAAAGCAGAAAAAACCCGTTCGCGGCTAGGTCCGCCCGGCGCCCGATCTCTCCTGCACCATCTCCGACGGAGACTGGCCTTTCGGCCAGAAGGATCGGTCCAGCGGTGAGCATCAGGACCATGAAAAACAGTGAGATCGCCTGCATCGCGGCCCGGCGTCGGACCCCGGGCGGGATCCTGATCCTGAACTGACGGGTTGGATCCGCGAACCAGGCGATGGCGGCCGGTGCGATGCGGGCCGGGCGGTGCGGCTTCTTCACCCGCAGTGTGACGGGCCTGCGCCCGATCATCAGTGTGTTTCCTTCGCTGTCCTGGCAGCGAGGTCCAGCTCCGCCGATTCGGTCCCAGGAAACCAGGCTTCCGGGCGGGAGGGTGTCCCCGCCTTGCGATCCGACGATCCGGAGCCCGCCCGGCTCAATCTCGGCATCCACAGGGATGGGCCACCAGGGAAGCGCCATGCGCGATGTTATCGCGGCTTACCGATCCCCGAAGCACGTATACACGCTCCGCGCCGCGGCGATCAGAGGGTGGTCGGGCGGCACCAGTCGCTGCTTGCCCGCGGCGGCGGTGATCTCGACGTCGCCCAGTTGGCCGCCCTGCATCACCACCAGCCGGTTGCGCCGGCCGGACTTGAGCAGTTCCATGGCGTGGTGGCCGAACTGGGTGGCCAGGACGCGGTCGACCGGGGCGGGGGTGCCGCCGCGCTGGGTGTGACCGAGGACGACGTAGCGCGACTCGATCTCGGTGCGCTTCTCGATCTCGTCGGCGAGCCACTTGCCCACGCCGCCCAGGCGGATGGGGTCGGGGCTCTTCTCGTCGACGCGTTCGACGATCTGCGAGCCGCCCTTGGGCTTGGCCCCCTCGGCGGCGGCGATGATGGTGAACCTTTTGCCCTTCTGGCTGCGCTGCACGCACGAGCGGCAGACCACGTCCATGTCAAACTCGATCTCGGGGATGAGGATCACGTCGGACCCGCTTGCGACCCCCGCGTGCAGGGTCAGCCAGCCGGCGTTGCGCCCCATCAGTTCGACCACCATGACGCGGTGGTGGCTGGCCGCGGTGGTGTGGACGCGGTCGAGGGCCTCGGTGGCGACCTGCACCGCGGTCTGGAAGCCGAAGGTGATGTCCGTGCCGTAGAGGTCGTTGTCGATGGTCTTGGGCACGCCGATGCAGTTGATGCCGGCGTCGGCGATGGGCTTGGCGGCCGACATGGTGCCGTCGCCGCCGATGACCACCAGGGCCTCGATGCGCCGGATGTTCAGGTGGGTCAGGCAGACCTCGGTCAGGTCGCGGAACTTGAGGCTGCCGTCCTCGTTGCGCCCGACTGGGTAGTGCTGGGGGTTGGTCTTGTTGTTCGAGCCGAGGATGGTGCCGCCGATGGTGAGGATGTTGGCGACGTCGTCCAGACCGAGGGGGCGGATGCGGTCCTCGATCAGGCCCAGGAAGCCGTCCTCGATGCCCATGACCTCCATGCCGTGGCTGAGGGCGTCCTTGACGACCGCCCGGATGACGGCGTTGAGGCCGGGGCAGTCGCCCCCGCCGGTCAGCACGCCGATGCGCTTGATGTTGGAGGCGGGGACACGGTCGGTCAGGGTCGTCATATGGACGGGATGGTACAGCGCGCACCGGCGGCGTGCATCCGTGCACGGGGCGGTGCTTGCTTCGGTGCCGTGCTCCGACCCCAAGGGCGGAGCACGCGCTCCATGCCGCCTTCGCCTTCGGTCAAAGGCGGGCACCGCGGCGACGGCAGGCGGGCGCCGCTGCCCGTACGATCCCGCCGATGGCCGACCCCGACCCCGTCCAGACCGGCCCCCCCGACGCCAGCCGCTCCGGCCCCGACGCGCGGGTGGACCCCCACCTCTACCTGCACCCGCGCACGCTGGCCCGCCTGGGCTCGTTCGAACTGCGTGCCAAGATGATCGTCGAGGGCGTGATGTCGGGCATGCACCGCTCGCCCTACGCGGGGGTCTCGGTCGAGTTCGCCCAGCACCGGGCGTATTCCCCCGGCGACGACCTGCGCCACCTGGACTGGAAGGTCTACGCCCGCACGGACAAACTCCAGGTCAAGCAGTACCAGCAGGAGACCAACCTGGACCTGGTGCTCCTGGTCGACGCGTCGGGCTCCATGAACTTCGGCACGCGCCTGTACGCCGACGCCAGCGGTTCCGGCCAGGCCACTTCGGCCGACGGGCGTCCCAACTGGACCAAGTTCGACCACGCCACCGCCACGGCGGCGGCCCTGGCCTACGTCACGCTCGCCCAGCGCGACCGGGCGGGCCTTGGGATCTACGCCGACGAGGTGCTCCGCCGGGTCGACCGCACGGGCCGGCGCACCGCCTGGCGCCAGATGGTCGACGTGCTGTCCACCCACCCGGTCGACCGGCCCAGCGACTTCGGGCGCGTGATCGAGCAGACGCTCGCCAAGGTGACGAACCGCTGCCTGTTCGCGGTGGTGTCGGACTTCTTCGAGGACGCAGAGCGCGTCAAGGCGGCCTTCGCACGCGTCAAGCACCGCGGGCACGACCTGATCGCTCTGCAGGTGCTCGACCGGGCCGAGACCGAGTTCCCCTTCGACGACCCCGCCCGGTTCGAGGGGCTCGAGGGCGAGGGCCACCTGCGCCTGGACCCCAGGGCCATCCGCCAGGGCTACCTGGCCGCCATCGGGAACCACATCGACCAGATCAACAAGGCGGCCCGGGCGTTCGGGTTTGACCACCAGGTCGTCTCGACGCACGACTGGCTCGGCCCGCCGATCGCGGCCCTGCTGGCCAAGCGCAACGCGGTCATCGCGAGGTCCGGGCGGTGAGCGTGCTGCACCCGCTCATTCTCGCGGCCGGCCTGGGGGCGCTGGCGATCCCCGTGCTGGTGCACCTGCTGCGTCGGCGGCGCAAGCCCATCCCGTGGGCGGCCATGCGATTCCTGCAGGAGGCGGTGCGCCAACGCCGCCGACGCCTGCGCCTCGAGCAACTCCTGCTGTTCCTGTGCCGGTGCGCGCTGGTCGCCCTGCTGGCGGTGGCGGTCGCCCGCCCCGTGCTGGGGGCCCGGCCCGGCTCGGCCCGGCCGACCACGCTGGTGCTCGCCATCGACGATTCCATCGGCTCGGCCCTGACGGGCGCGGACGGGCGGACCGCGCTGGACCATTCCATCGACCGCGCCCGGGCCGCCCTCGACGCGTTGAGCCCGATGGGCGGCGACCGCGCCGGCCTGGTCACGCTGGGCGCACCCGGACGCACGCCGGTGTGGCCCCCCACCGGCGACCTCGACGCCGTGCGCCGGGCCCTGGACCGGCTGCGCCCGACCGACAGCGCCCCGACGTTCGACGCGCTGCGTGGCGTGGCCGGGCAGTGGCGCGACGCGGAGACCGAGGCCAGCCGCGTGGTCCTGCGCGTGCTGACCGAGTGGCGCGGCACGGACCCCGCCCGCCTGGCGACACCCGGCGAAGGGGGCCCGGGGGGGGCGGGGGGGGCGGCGGGGGCGGGGGGCGTGCTGCCGGGCGTGGACGAGGCGCTGCTCGATCCCCCCGCGTCGGGCACCCCGCCGAACCTGGGCGTCGCCGCGCTCATCCCCTCGACGCACACCGTGCTCGGCGAATCGGGGGCCGCGACGCTCGCGCCGCCGACGCGCCTCGCGCTGACGCTGTTCCGCAGCGTCGCCGACGCCGAACTGGTCGCGCCCGTCGAGGTGGTCGCCCTGCCCGGGGGCTCGATCGCCGGCCGGGCCGAGGCGCGCTTCGCGCCCGGCCAGGCCGAGGCCCGGGCGGTCGTCACGCTCGACGAGGCGGCGCTCACGCCCGGGCGGGGCGGACGCGTGGCGGTCGAGGCGCGCCTCGCAACCGACGCCAACCCGCGCGACGACGCGGCCCGGGCCGTCCTGACCGTCCGGCGGGAACTCCGCGTCGGCGTGGTCGCCCGCGCGCCCGCCCCGGGCGAGGCCTCGGGCGTGTCGCCCGGCGCGTGGACCATGGCGGCCCTGGCCCCCGACGCCCGTGCGGGCGTCGACGCGTTCACCGTCGACCCGGCCTCGCTGGGCGCGCTGCCGGCCGCGTCGGTCGACGCGCTGGTCGTCCTTACGCCCGACCGCGTCGGCCCGGAGGGCTGGGACCGCGCCCGCGAAGTGCTGGCGCGCGGCGGCTTGGTGGTCGTCGCGCCCGACGCCGACGCCCGCGGCGTGCCCGCGTGGGCCCCCGCGCTCGCCGGTCTGACCGGCGGGGCCGTCACCGTCGCGCCCGCGGGCGTGCAGGACCGCGCCACCCGCGTCGGATCACGGGTTGAGCCGTCGAGCACCCTGGCCGGCCTCGCCGGGGAGTTCGGCGAGTTGGCGCGCAGCGTCGGCGTGCGGCGTGTGCTGGAACTCGAAGCCGCCGAGGGCGCGACGGCCGCCCTGACGGCCGAGGACGACACCCCGCTGCTCCTCGAAGCGCCCGGGCACGGACCCGGCCCCGACGGGCGGGGCCTGGTCGCGGTGCTGGCGGTGGCGCCGCACCTGGACTGGACCGACCTGCCCGCCCGCCCGGCCTTCGTGCCGATCCTGCAGGAACTGGTGCGTCGGGGGTCGAACCGTGGGGTCGACGCCGCGACGCTCGCCGGACGCACGCCGTCGCCGGAGGGGTTCGACCGCTGGGCCTTCGACGCGGACCTGAGCGGGCGCCCGGCGGAGGGCGCCGCCCCGGACGCGTGGGCCGGCGTGTGGCTGGGCCTGGACCCGGACGGGTCGGTCCGCCGGTCGCTGGCGGTCAACCCCGACGCCCGTGCGGCCGTCACGACGCCGGCCGACGCCGACGCGGTCCACGCGGCGATGTCGGCCCTGCTGCCGGGCGCGGCAGTGCGGTTCGAGGGCGGGGCCGACGAGGGCCGCGCGGCCGAAGCACGCCCCGGCGTGCGGGCCACCCCCGCGGGCGACCGGCTGGCGCTGCTCCTGCTCGCGCTGGCCGCGGGGCTGGCCGTCGTCGAGGCGGTCCTCGCCCGCGGCGCGTCGCACCCGGAAGGGGGCGGGGCGTGAACGGGCTGCTCAACCGCGTCTTGGGGCTGGAGGGCCTGGGCTTCGGCACGCCGGGCGCCGAGTTCGTCTTCGAGCGCCCGCTCGTGGCCTGGGCGTGGGCGCTGCTCGCGCTGGCGTCGCTGGCGCTGGCGTGGTGGACCTACCGGGGCCTGCCGGGGTCGCGCCCGGGCCGGGCGGCGATGGGCGTGCTGCGGGCGGCGATCATCGTGCTGCTGGCGGTGCTGGCCGCGGGCCCGCAGTTGCGACTCGAACAGATGCGCACCGAGCGCGACCGGGTGTTCGTGCTGCTGGACCGCTCGGCATCGCTTTCCGTGCCGGACGCGCCCGCCGGCGCGGGGCGCACCCGTGCCGAGCAGGCCGAAGCGGCGCTGGAGCGGGCCCAGCCCGCGCTGGCCGCCCTCGCCGAGCGATCGGACCTGGCGGTGTTCGCGTTCGGGACCGACACGCGCCCGGCATCGCCCGACGACCCCGGCCCGGCCGAGGACAGCGCGACCCGTCTGGGCGACGCGCTGGCGTCGGTCCTCGCGGGCGCGCGCGGCGCGCCGATCGGCGGCGTGGTCGTGCTGACCGACGCGCGCACCACGGACGCCATCGCCCCCGCGACCCTCCGACGCCTGGAGAGCGAGCGGGTTCCGGTGTTCGGCGTGCCGCTGGGATCGCCCGAGCCGGTGCGGTCCGTGGGCATCGACCAGGCCGAGTCGCCGGGCGTGGCCTTCGCGGGCGACGCGGCGCCGGTGCGGGCGCGCGTGGTGTGGTCGGGCGCGGCGCCGGAAGGTTTGCGAGTCGAACTGGTCGACCGGGCGAGCGGCGAGGTGCTCGACGGGGCCCCGGTGGCGACGGACGGGCCCGAGGGAGACGCGGGGTCGGCGTGGGTGTCGCTGGTGACCAGCCCGTCCGAGCCGGGCGCGCGCGACCTTGAGGTCCGCCTGTCCGGCGTGACGCGCGACACCGACGAAGCCGACAACGCCGTGCGCACGCCCATCGAGGTGGTCGACCGGCCCGTGCGCGTGCTGTACGTCGACGGGCACCCCCGGTGGGAGCACCGGTACGTCAAGAACCTGCTGCTGCGCGAGCGGTCGATCGACGCGACGGTGCTGCTGCTCGCCTCGGGACGCCGCTACGCCCAGGAGGGTGACACGCTGATCGCCCGCCTGCCGGTCTCGCCGGAGGAGTGGGACGAGTTCGACGTGGTGATCCTGGGCGACCTGGCGTCGGACCTGTTCGGCTCCGAGCAACTGGCGCAACTGGTCGAGCACGTGGGAACGCGGGGGGCGGGCCTGCTGTGGATGGCCGGCCCGGGCGCGACGCCCCAGGGGTGGTTCGACTCGCCCGCGGGCGACCTGCTGCCGATGCGCCCGGGCGCGCCGGCGGGCGGGGGTCGCGGCGCGGGGGCACCGGCGTTGTGGGGCGAGCCGATCACGGTCGCGGCCACCGGCGAGGCCGAACGCCTCGGCGTGCTGCGCACCGACGAGGAAGGCCGGGGATGGAACGACCGCCTGACCGATCCCGACGCCGGCTGGTCCGTGCTGCGCTGGGCGCAGAAGCTTGCGCCGGAGCGCCTCAAGCCGGGCGTGACGGTGCTGGCTGAGGCGGTCGGCGTGACCAGCGCCGAACGCGCGCCGCTGGTGATGGCCATGCGGTTCGGCTCGGGGCGCACCGCCTACGTCGCGACCGACGAGATCTGGCGCTGGCGCTACGGACGCGGCGAAACCCTGCCCGAACGCTTCTGGATCCCGCTGGTGCGCATGCTCGCCCGCGGGCGCGTCGCCGCGGCGCTCGGGCCGGGCCTGCTGACCGTCGCGCCCGAACGCCCCGAGCCCGGCGCCCCCGCGCTGATCGAACTCGAGGTGTTCGACCAGTCGCTGATCGACCGCCTGCCCGAGCGCCTGACCGCCCGCGTCACGCACGACGACGGGCGGGAGGAATTGGTCCCCCTGCGGGGCGAGGGGTCGACGCGGTCGGGTGTGTGGACGCCCGACGGGCCGGGCGCGGTGCGGGTCACCCTGGGCCCGGGCGCTCCGGAACTGGCGGGGTTGTCCGCCCGGGCGCAGGTCGTCGAGGCGGGCGACGAGCGGCGCAACCTGGACGCCGACCACGACCTGCTGACCGACCTGGCCGAGCGCACCGGCGGGCGGCTCGTCGCCTGGGACGAGACGGACCGCCTGGCCGAGTGGGTGCCCAACCGCTCGCGCGTGCACGCGGGCACGCCGGTCATTGAGACGCTCTGGGACCGGTGGGTCGTGCTGGGCGTGCTGCTCGCGCTGCTGACCGCCGAGTGGGTCGGCCGGCGTCTGAGCCGGCTGGCCTGACGGTCAGCACGCGGTGGTCGGCACGGCGGGCAGGGTCAGGTCGTCCTGCCGGCCCTGTTCGAGCAGGCGCACGCCAAGGCCGGCGATCATCGCGGCGTTGTCGACGCAGTACTTCATGGGCGGGACGCGCAGCGGCGCGCCGAGGCACCCGGCCAGTTCGGCCATCTCGCGGCGCAGGCGGGTGTTGGCCGAGACGCCGCCCCCGATGACCAGCGACTCGAACGGGCCGTGGGCGCGCCAGGCGGCCTCGGTCTTGCGCAGCAGGGCGGCGCAGACGGCCCTCTGAAAACTCGCGGCCAGGTCGCGGGCGCGTTCGTCGGTCATCGGCTCGGGGGGCTTGGGCTCGATGGGGTCGCGCCCGGGCAGGCGGGGCGGTGCCGGCCGGCCCTTGACGAGGTACAGGACGGCCGTCTTGACCCCCGAGAAACTGAAGTTCAGGTTGTCCTTCTGCATCAGGGCGATGGGCAGGTCGAACGCCCGGTCGTCGGCGCCGGGCTGTTCGGCCAGGCGGTCGAGCACCGGGCCGCCGGGGTGGCCCAGGCCCAGGATGGACGCGACCTTGTCGTACGCCTCGCCCGCGGCGTCGTCGATGGTGCCGCCCAGACGGGTCAGGTCGGTCTCGGACCGCATCGCGTACAGCGTGGTGTGCCCGCCGGAGACCACCAGGCCCAGGGCCGGGAAGGCGATCGGCTCGGTGTCCAGGGCGGCGGCAGCCAGGTGGGCGTGCACGTGGTCGACGCCCACGAGCGGCACGCCCAGCGACCACGACAGCGCCTTGGCCGCCGACAGGCCCACCAGCAGCGAGCCGACCAGGCCCGGGCGGTGGCCGACCGCGACGGCGTCGAGGTCGGCGAGGGTCACGCCGGCCTGTTCGACCGCGGCGCGGACGACGGGGAGGATGCGCTGCTCGTGTGCGCGGCTGGCGATTTCGGGCACCACGCCGCCGTACTCGGCGTGCAGGTCGTGCTGGGCCGACACAACGGACGACCGCACGAGGGCGGGGCTCTCGACCACGGCGGCGGCGGTCTCGTCGCAGGATGACTCGATGCCCAGGACCAGCACGGGGGATCGTAGAGGGCGTCAGAACGGGGGCAGGTCGTCGTCGTCGAAGTCGACGTCGTTGCCCGAGCCGTCGCGGAAGTTGGTCTCGGGCCCTGACTTCTTGCCCGGGGCGAAGCCGCGGTACTCGCTGGTGGGCGCGGGCGTGAAATCGGCGGGGGGCGTCGGGGCGAAGTCGGGCCCGGCGTAGCCGCCCGGGTCGGGGGCGGCGGCGAAGTCGCGGGAGAAGCCGTAGGAGCCCCCGGTGTGGGAGCCGTCGTGGTTCTTGAAGCGGACGACGCCGGAGTCCCAGACGAGTTTGACGGTGCCGGTGGGCCCGTTGCGCTGCTTGGCGATGATGAGTTCGGCGAGGTTGAGTTTGTCGCGGTTCTCCTCGTCGAACTCGGCGCTGGTGGGGTCCCAGGCGGGGTCGCCGCGGTGGTAGTAGGACTCGCGGTGGAGCAGGGCGACGACGTCGGCGTCCTGCTCGATGGAGCCGGACTCGCGCAGGTCGCTCATGCGGGGGCGGTTGCCCTCGCGCTGCTCGGCGCCGCGGTTCAACTGGGCCAGGCAGATGACGGGCAGTTTGAGTTCGCGGGCCAGGGCCTTGATCGAGCGGGAGATCTCGGAGACCTCGACCTGGCGGGACTCGCGGGCCGAGCCGGGCGAGGAGAGCAACTGGAGGTAGTCGATGACGATGCAGCCGATGTCGTGGCGCTGCTTCATGCGCCGTGCCTTGGCGCGCAGGGTCAGGACGGTCATGCCCGGGGTGTCGTCGATGATCATGGGCGCCTCGGCCAGTTCGCTGGAGGCCTGGCTGAGGCGCTGGTACTCCTCGGCGTTGACCATGCCGTTGCGGAGTTTGGCCGAGTCGACGCCCGAGCGGGCGGAAAGCAGTCGCTGGACGAGCGCGCTGCGGGACATCTCGAGGCTGAAGATGCCGACGGGCACGGGCTTGCCCTTGCGCCGGGGCTCCCAGGGCGTGACGCCACCGAAGGCGATCTGCTCGGCGAGGTTCAGGGCCATGGCGGTCTTGCCCATGGAGGGGCGTGCGGCGAGGATGATGAGTTCCTCGGGCTGCAGGCCGCTGGTCAGTTCGTCCAGGTCGGCAAAGCCGGTTGCGACGCCCATGATGGGCTTGCCGTCGGCCTCGTCGATGCGCTGCATCTCGGCGTGGAGGAGTTCCTTGAGGGACTCCGGCTCGGCGTTGACGTCCTCGCTGGCGATGTCGAAGATGCGCTTCTCGGCCAGGTCGATGACGCGCTTGGCGCCCTCGGGCGTGCCGTCCGCGCCGGTGTAGGCGTCGTGGAGGATCTCGCCGGCGGCGTCGATGAGTTTGCGCAGGCGGGCGGAGTCGGCGATGAGGCGGGCGTAGTAGGGCGCGGACGCGGCGCTGGGGACGGCCTCGGCCAGTTCCATGAGGTAGCCGGTGCCGCCGACGCGGTCGAGCACGCCGCGGGCGCGGAGGGTCTCGGTGAGTTGGACCAGGTCGCCGGATTGGTGGGCGTCGAAGGTGTCGACCAGGGCCTTGTAGATCGTCCCGTGGGCCTCCTTGTAGAAGGAATCGGGGGTGGGGACGATCTCGACGACGTCGTTGAGGACGCTGGGGTCGAGCAGGACCGAGCCGAGCAGCGACCGCTCGGCCTCCACCGCGTGCGGCGGGGTGCGGTCGAACAGACGCCCCATGGCCTCTCGGTCGGTGCGGAAGGCTTTGGGTTCGAAGGCGGCGCGTGTCACGGGCTGTGACTATCGCCGACCCGGAGCGGTTTGGCAATGGCGCGGGAGGGCACATCACGAAGGTTGCGCACAAATGGGGTCATCGGGGCGACTTGCGCTCGCCTGTCGGTTGTGGGCATGGTCTGTGGGGATCGCGTCGGTTGCCGCACGGCGTGTCGGGGCGACCGGGCCGTATCCTTGTTTATGAGCACCTCGACCACGCTCGGCGACCTGGGCCGGGGCGAAACCCTGCCGGACCGGCTGCCCAAGTCGCCCCTGAGTCTGCTGCGGGCCTGGTACGACGACGCCCAGACCCGGGCGGGCCAGCCGAACCCCAACGCGATGACGCTGGCGACGGTCGGCCCGGACGGGCGCCCCTCGGCGCGGGTGGTGCTGTGCAAGCAGATCCACGACGAGCCGGGCTTCCTGGTGTTCTACACCAACTACCGGGGGCGCAAGGGCCGGGACCTGGAGGCCAACCCGCACGCCGCCGTGGTGTTCCACTGGGACCGGCTGGACAGGCAGATCCGCGTCGAGGGCCCGGTGCTGCGGTCGCCCGCGGCCGAGTCGGACGCGTACTACCACTCGCGCCGGTGGGAGTCGCGGGTCGGGGCGTGGGCCAGCGAGCAGTCCGAGCCGATCGAGTCGCGCGAGGCGCTCCTGCACAAGGT
>CAZFSO010000019.1:13547-16896 GCA_964522095.1 uncultured Phycisphaeraceae bacterium
GCTACAGGGGCGGGCGGGGCTGTTGCGATTCGAGCAGGCGTGCGATCTCGACGGTGAGGGCGTCGGGGTCGGACGGCTTGACGAGGAAGGCGGTGAAGCCGCTGCGGATGGCGCGGGCGTGGGTGTCCTTGTCGCCGAAGGCGGTCAGGGCGAGGGCGGGAACGGAGAGGCGTTCGAGGGTGGCCTCGACGAGCCGCACCTGGCGGATGAACTCGAACCCGTCCATGTCGGGCATGCTCAGGTCGCTGACGACGACCTCCGGGCGTTCGGACTCGAGCAGCCCCAAGGCCTCGCGGGCGGTGCCGGCCACGGCGACCTGGGCGCCGGCGCGCCGCAGCGTGATGGCGATGACCTCGGCGGCGTCGGGCTGGTCCTCGACGAGCAGGACGCGGCGGCCCTCCAGCCCGCGAGGGGCGGGCGCCTGGGACGGGGCCACGGCCGCCGAGTCGGGCGCGGGGCGCAGGGGCAGCGCGACGGTGAACCGGCTGCCCGGCGGGTTGCTCTCGGCGTGCACGGTCCCGCCGTGCAGTTCGACGATGCTCTTGACGATGCTCAGGCCCAGGCCGAGGCCCAGGTGGGCGCGCGAGGCGGAGGCGTCCGCCTGGCTGAAGCGGTCGAAGACGCGCGGCAGGAAGGCCGGGTCGATGCCGATGCCGGTGTCCTGCACGACGATCTCGACCCCCGACGCGGCCCGCTGCACGCGCACGCTCACGCGCCCGCCGTCGGGGGTGAACTTGACGGCGTTGGATACCAGGTTGCGCACGACCTGCGCGATGCGCTCGGCGTCGCACTCGAAGACCCCAACGCCCGGCTCGACGCTCAGGTCGCAGTCGATGCGCCTGGCCTCCATGCCGGGGCGGAGGGCCTCGACGACCTGGGCGACGACGTCGGCGATCGGGGCGGGGGCCAGGTGCAGGCCGAACTTGCCCGAGGACATGCGCGAGGTGTCGAGCAGGTCCTCGATCAGGCGGCTCTGCGCGGCGGCGTTGCGTTCGATGGCGGCCAGGGCGCCCCCGAGTTGCGTGTCCCCGCCGGCGTCCCGCAGCAGCAGGCGCGTCCACATCAGGATGATCGAGATGGGCGTGCGCAGTTCGTGCGACACGGTGGCGATGAACTGGTCCTTGGCCCGGTTGGCGTCCTCCGCCTGCCGGCGGGCGCGCCCCAGGTGGTCGGTCAGTTCCTTCTGGCCGGTCTGGTCGCGGAGGATCTTGATGAAGCCGGTGACCGCGCCGTCGTCGTCGCGCAGCGCGCTCATGGTGCCGCTGGCCCAGAACCGCGACCCGTCCTTGCGCAGGTGCCAGCGCTCGTCGATCGCGACGCCGGTGGCGGCGGCCTTGGCCAGTTCGAGCGCGGGCAGACCGGCGGCCCGGTCGGACTCGGTGAAGATGATGGCGCCGTCCTGGCCGATGGCCTCGGCCTCGGTGAACCCGATGACCGCCTCGGCGCCCGCGGTCCACCGGGTGATGCGCCCCTCGGTGTCGAGCATCATGATCGCGTGGTCGCGGATGCTCTCGATGACCCAGTCGTACCAGGGCTCGGCGCGCCCGCCGGACCGGCCGGGATCGTTCGGGGCACCTCGGTTGCGGGACGGTTCATCCATCGTCGGCGCTCGTGCCCCTGAGGCCCCTTCATATGGTAGCCGGGGGGCGAGACTCCCCAGATTGAGGATCGTTGCCGTTCAAGGCCGGCATTCGACGGCGAGGGCGGTGGCGAGGTGTTCGTACTGGGCGATGCTGTTGTAGATCTGCGCGCTCAGGCGGACGGAGGTCGTGCCGCCGGGGGTGGACCAGACGGGGATCTGGATGCGCCAGCGCTCGTAGAGGGCGGCCTTGAGCCGGTCGGGGGGCGGGGCGGACCCGGGCAGGATGATCGTGGCCATCGGGCCGAGCATCGCGTCCGGCGCGGGCGGGGCGACGCCGAGGCGGTCGCACACCACGTCGCGGGCCCGCAGGCACAGGTCCCGGTTGTGGGCCATCACGCCGGGCAGCCCGCCGGGCATGACGGAGCCGAGAAACCCCGCGGCGTCGGGGATGGTCAGCCGCGCGGTGTAGTCGTCGGTGCCGGTGTAGTCGAACTCGTGGTGCCAGGCGGGCCGGCGCGTGCGGAGCGAGGCCTCGTCGAGGCGTTCGGCGTCGTTGGAGAGGACCAGCGGGCGGAAGCCGTCCTGGCGGTCCGGCGCGACGTAGAGCACGCCGGCGCCCTTGGGTGCGCAGAGCCACTTGTGGCAGTTGCCGGTGGCGTAGGCCGGGCGCCAGGCGTCGAGATGCATCGGCACGCAGCCCGGGCCGTGGGCGGCGTCGAGGATCGTGTCGACGCCGCGGGCGCTCAGTTCGGGGATCAGGCGCTCGACGGGCAGGCGCAGGCCGGTGGCGCTGGTCACCAGCGAGACCAATGCCGCCCGCGTGCGGGGCGTGACGCGCGACAGGACGGCGTGCACCACCGCGTCCTCGTCCGGCACGGGCCACGGCAGCGGCGCGACGACGACGGTCGCGCCGGCGCGCCCGGCGACGCTCCGGGTGTTGTTCAGGCAGGCGGTGTACTCGTTGCTGGTCGCGAGGACCTCGTCGCCCGGGCGCAGGGTGAGGTTGTGCAGGGCCGTCGTGACGCCGGTCGTCGCGTTCGGCACAAGGGCGAGGTTGGATGCGTCGGTCCCCAGGATCGGGGCCAGGGCCTTGCGGGCCCGGTCGGTCAGGGGCCAAAGATCGTCGACGAAGAAGCGGACGGCGTCGGCCTCCATGCGGTCGCGCAGGCGGCGCTGGGCCTGCAGCACGGGCGCGGGGCACGCGCCGAAGGAGCCGTGGTTGAGGTAGACGGTGCCGGGGTCGTGGCCGAACCAGCGGGCGAGGGGGGCCGGCTCGGGCAGGGCCGGCTCGGGCGGGGTCGTCACGGCTTACGCCTTGAGGTCCAGGGCGCGGCCGAGGGCGACGGCGGTGGCGGCCTGGTTGCGGTCGGCCGGGTGGCGGTACATGGGCAGCGAGCCCTCGGCGGGCCGACCGGTGACGGTCGCGACGTCGCGGGCGAGGTCGATCGGCTCGACCTGGGCGGCGACGAGGCGGCCGGGGTCCGAGGCGGTGGTCGGGGCGGGGGCCGGGTCGAGGCCGATGCGGCCGACGGGCTCGGTGCGCTGGGCGGGCTGGACCGGGCGGACGGGGGGGACGGCCGCGACAGGACGCACGCCGTAGGCGCGGGCGGCCTGGGCGGCGCCGGTCGGGAACGGGATGGAACTGATGCGGTCCAATCGTGCCTCGGGTCTGTGGCGGCGTGGCCGCTGGGGCGTGGCCGGCATCCGTGCCGGCGCCAGAGGACATCTTACCGCGCCCCGCGTCCACCAGAAGGCGGTGTGGAAGAG
>CAZFSO010000019.1:16996-32497 GCA_964522095.1 uncultured Phycisphaeraceae bacterium
TCAGTCCTCCTCGGCGTGGCCGGCGAACTCGGAGATGACCTGCTGCTGGACGTGGGGCGGGGTGTTCTCGTCGTGGGAGTACTCCATGGTGAAACTGCCCGCGCCGCCCGTCATGCTCTTGAGTTGGGTCGAGAAGCCCTGCAGTTCCGAGAGCGGGGCCTGGGCGACGACGGTGCACATGTCGCCGGGCAGCATGCGGGTGTCCTGCACGCGTCCGCGCTTGGTGGACAGGTCGCCGGCGACGTCGCCCATCTTGGACGCGGGGACGGTGACCTCGAGCGTGACGAACGGCTCGAGCAGCACGGGCCGTGCCTTGGAGACGGCGTCGATGAAGGCGCGTTTGCCGGCGGTGACGAAGGCGACCTCCTTTGAGTCGACGGCGTGGTACTTGCCGTCGAAGACCTCGACGCGCACGCCGCGGATGGGGTAGCCGGCGACCGCGCCTGTGCCGAGGACCGACCGGACGCCCTTCTCGATGGCGGGCATGAACTGGCGGGGGATGGACCCGCCGACGGTGGCGTTGACGAACTCGAAGCCGGTCTCGTGGTCCGGGGGCAGGGGCAGGACGCGCAGGTGGACCTCGCCGAACTGGCCGGCGCCGCCGGTCTGCTTCTTGTGCCGGTGGTGGCCCTCGGCGGGGGCGGTGATGGTTTCCTTGTAGGCGATGCGCGGGGGGGCGGTGTCCAGGGCGATGCCGTACTGGCTCTTGAACTTCTCGATGACCACGCGGAGGTGCAGTTCGCCCAGGCCGCGCAGGACGGTCTGGCTGGTGGCCGCGATGCGCTCGAGGCGCAGGGAGGGGTCCTCGGCGAGGATCTTCTGTGCGGCGGTCGAGAACTTGGTCTCGTCGGCGTGGTTCTGGAGCGTGATGGCCAGGCCGTACATGGGCTCGGGCATCGGCAGCGGCTTGAGGTGGACCGAGTCGAGGTCGTGGCCCTCGTGGAGCACGGCGTCGAAGTGGACCTCGTCGATCTTGGCGATGGCGCCGATGTCGCCCGGGCCGAGGGCCTCGACCTCGTGGCTCTCCTTGCCCTGTCGCTTGAGCAGGTGGGCGATGCGCACGGGCTTCTTCTGGTCGCCGAGCAGCAGTTCGCTCTTGGCCTTCACGGTGCCCTGGTGGACGCGGAAGACGCCGAGTTTGCCGACGAACGGGTCGGTGGTGACCTTGAAGACGTGGGCGATGACGGGCTTGGACGGGTCGGGCTCGGCGTGGAAGGGCTGCTCCTCGCCGGCGTCATCCTCGCCCCCGCGTTCGCGCCGGATGAACGGCCGGGGGTTGCCCTCCAGTGGGTTGGGCAGCAGCGACGCCATGACGTGGAGCAACCGCTCGCAGCCGGCGCCGGATCTGGCGCTGACGAAGGCGACCGGCACGAGGTGGGCGTCGCGCAGGGCGGCCTCGAAGGCGTCGTGGAGTTTCCGCTTGTCGAGGTTCGCGTCGTCGCCGTCCTCGAGGTACTGGTTCATCAGGTCGTCGCGCATCTCGACGATCTGCTCGACGATTGCGCGGTGGGCCTCGGCCTCGGAACTGAACAGCGTGTCGCCCGATCCCTCCTCGTGGAAGACGGAGACGACGCCCGCGCGGTCGGGCGCGGGCAGGTTGATCGGCAGGCAGGCCGGGCCGAACTCGTCGCGGAGCGAGTCGACCAGGTGGGCCAGGTCGGCCTGCTCGTCGTCGATCTTGTTGACGATGACCATGCGGGGCAGGTTGCGGTCCTTGGCGATGGACATCATCCGCCGCGTCATCGGCTCGACGCCCCGGGCGGCGTCGACCACCACGGCCACGGTCTCGACCGCGGGGAAGACGCTGATGGCGTGCCCGGCGAAGTCGCCCAGGCCGGGGGTGTCGATCAGGTTGATCACGTGGCCCTCGTGCTCGAGGTGGAGCATCGAGGTGCGGAGCGAGTGCTTGTGGTGCTTCTCCTCGTCGGACCAGTCGGAGAAGGTGGTGCCCTCCTCGACCGAGCCCATCCGCTGGATGACCCCCGTCAACAGCAGCAACCGCTCGGTCAGGGTGGTCTTCCCGGAACCGGTCTGACCAACCAGGGCGATGTTGCGGATGTCGGCGGGGTCTCGTACGGTGGCCATGTCGGCGGCCCTCCTTTCAGAGGGCGTCGGCCCCGGCCACGCTGGTCGGGCTCGACGCCCGGACACAGGTTGCCCGCCGGCGCCGACCACGGCGGGCCGGGGCGGGCGGATCGGTCATCCTAACGCAACCCCGGCCCGCCGCAAAGCAAAAACCCCCATCCGCGTCGCGTCGTACGCCGGCCCCTTGAGCGCTCGGGCCGGCTCTATCATCCGCCACGATGTCCCAGCCCCCTGTCGTCACCCGGTTTGCCCCCTCCCCCACCGGCCGCCTGCACGTCGGCGGGGCCCGGACCGCCCTGTTCAACTGGGCTTACGCCCGTCGCCACGGCGGGAAGTTCGTGCTGCGGATCGAGGACACCGACCAGCGGCGCTCGTCCGACGCCGCCACGCGGGGCATCCTGCGGGCCCTGGCCTGGCTCGGCATCGACTGGGACTACGGCCCGGAGTTCACCACGCCGGACGGACGCACGCTGGGCGGGGCGCAGGACGGCGTCGGCTCCTACTACCAGTCCGAGCGCCTGGACGAGTACAACCGGCACATGCGCCGCCTGATCGAGGCCGGCCTGGCCTACCCGGCCTTCGAGAGCCCCGAGGAACTCGAGGCCAAGCGCCAGGAGGCGATCGCCGCCAAGACCGGCTACAAGTACGACCGCTCCGCCCTGCAGATCCCGCAGGACGAACGCGTCGCCCGGATGGACGCCGGCGAGTCCCACGTGGTCCGCTTCCGCATGCCCGACGAGCCGATCACCGTGCGCGACGAGGTGCTCGGCGAGGTGACCGTCGGGCCGGAGGAACTGGACGACTTCATCATCCGCAAGCGCGACGGGTTCCCGACCTACCACTTCGCGGTGGTCGTCGACGACGCGGCGATGGGCGTGACGCACGTGCTGCGCGGCCAGGAGCACCTGATCAACACGCCGCGCCACGTGGCCCTGCAGAAGGCCCTGGACTTCCCGACGCCGACCTACGCGCACATGCCGCTGATCTTCAACCCGGACGGGTCGAAGATGTCCAAGCGCGACAAGGACAAGGCGGCCAAGGCGGCGGTGAAGGGAGCGGACGCGGCGCTGATCGCCGGCGTCGTGGAGGCGGTTGGCGCGGACGAGTTCGAGGCCTGGCTCGGCGACAAGGCCCGGCAGTTGGACACCGAACGCCTCGCCGACCTCGCGGCGGCCCTGAACGTCGACCTGCCCGAGATCGACGCCGAAGACTTCGAGGCCGCGGGCTACCTGCCCTCGACGCTGGTCAACTTCCTGGCCCTGCTCGGCTGGAACCCCAAGACCAAGAACGCCGACGGGACCGACCTGGAGCGCTTCGACGCGGCCTACCTCGCCGGGCACTTCGACCTGCCCGGCCTGGGCAAGACGCCGTCGAAGTTCGACCGCCAGAAACTGCTGGCCTTCAGCGCCGACGACCTGGCCAAACTGGACGACGACGGCTTCGCGCAGGCCTGGCGGGCCTGGGCCGAACGGTTCGACGCGCCGCTGGCCGAGCGGTTCTCGCTGGCCGACATGCGGATGCTCGCTCCGGCGGTCAAGCCGCGCTGCAAGACGCTGCGCGACGGTCGCTCGGTGGTGGGCTTTGCGCTGGTCGGCGACGACCGGGTCGAGTTCGACGGCAAGGCGGTCCACAAGGTGCTCATCAAGGGCGACCGCAAGGGCCTGGAAACCTTGCGCGAACTCAAGCCGGTCATCGGCGCGATCGACCCGTTCACGCCCGAGGCGGTCGAGGCGGCGGTCGCGGGGTTTGCCGATTCCAGCGGCTTGGGCATGGGCAAGGTCGCTCAGCCCCTGCGCGTGGCGGTGACGGGCACGAGCGTCTCGCCGCCCTTGGGCCAGACCCTGGCGATCCTGGGGCGCGAGCGGGTGCTGGCGCGGATCGACCGGTGCGTGAGCATGGCCAGCCAGGCCGCCGAGGTGGTGTGACGCCACGCCGGCTGAAGGGGGGCGTCACGGTGTACCTGCTGGACCGGATCGCGGGGTGCCTGCTGGGCACGTGCGCCGCCGATGCGCTCGGCGCCCCCGTCGAGGGTGTCGGGCCTGAGGAGGCCGACGAGTGGGTGGGCGTGCTGCGCCTGCACGGCTTCGAGAAGATCATCGAGGCGACGGGCATCGGCCAGTACACCGACGACGGCCAACTGTCGCGCGAACTGATGCTCAGCGTGGTGAACTCCGGCGGGTTCGACCCCGCGGACTTCGCGGCCCGCGTGCTGGGCCTGTACCGGGCCGGGGCGATCGTCGGCATCGGTCAGGCGACGGCCGCCGCGTGCGAGCGGATGGCGTCGGGCATTGTGTGGGACGCCGCCGGAGAGCACGCCCCGGCGGCGGGCAACGGCACGGCGATGCGGGCCGGGCCCATCGGCTTCCTGCACGCGGACGCTCCGGACCGCCGGGCGGTCGCGGCCCACGAGCAGGGCTTCTGCACGCACCGCGACCCGCGGTGCTCGGCGGGCTCGGTGGGCGTCGCGACCGGCGTCGCCATCCTGGCGGCCCTGCCGCGTTCGGCCGCCGTCGATCCCGTGGCGCTGTGCGCGGCGATGGCGGCGGCCATGCGCCCGTGGCACGCGGCGTTCGCCGATCTCGTCGAGGCCCTGCCGGCGACACTGACACTCCCGGATCGCGACGCCCTGGACCGGATCGCGGCCGCCGGGCGCGTCGCGGAGGAGGCGGACGCGCAGCCGGCGTGGTCGGGCATCAGCCCGTTCGTCGTGCCGACGCTGCTGTGGAGCCTGCGCTCGTTCCTGCGCCACCCGCAGGACTACGCGGACGCGGTGCTGCTGGCGATCTCGGGCGGCGGGGACGCCGACACGACCGCGGCGGTGACGGGCGCGCTGGCGGGATCGCGGGTGGGGCTCTCGGGCATCCCCGGCCCGCTGGTGAACATGGTGCACGACGACGGCGCGTGGGACGCGGCCGCGCTCGTGGACCTGGCTGAACGGTTCAGGAAGGTCGCGTGCCCCGACGGCCCGTTACGGGACGGCTGAGCGGGCGTTGAGTTCATCGAAGGCCGCCGCGGCGAGTTCGAACGAGCGCAGGCGGGCGCCGTGGTCGAAGATCTGGGCCGTGACGATGACCTCGTCGGCGTCCGTCCGCTCGACCAGCGCGCCGAGTTGATCGCGCACCGTCGCGCGTGAACCGACGGCCGAGCACGCGAGCATGCGTTCCACGTGGGCCCGCTCGGGCGCGGTCCAGTCGACCGCGTCGGCGGGCGGGGTCAGTTCCGTCCGCTGGCCGCGGACGAGGTTGAGGAACATCCGCTGGATCGAGGTGAACAGGAGCCGCGCCTCGTCGTCGGTGTCGGCGGCAACGACGTTCGCCCCCACGATCGCGTGGGGCTCGTCCAGCACGTCCGAGGGCCGGAAGTTGGTCCGGTACACCTCCAGCGCCGCGAGCAGGTGGTCGGGCGCGAAGTGCGACGCGAACGCGAATGGCAGGCCGAGTTCGGCGGCCAGGCCGGCGCTGAACAGGCTCGACCCGAGCAGGTACAGGGGCACGCCCAGGCCCTCGCCGGGGATCGCACGCACGCGCTGGCCCGGCTCGGCCTTGCGGAAGTAGCCCTGCAACTCCAGCACGTCGTGCGGGAACGAGTCGGCGCCGGCGAGCGTGCGGCGCAGGGCCCGCACCGTGGCCGCGTCGCCGCCCGGGGCGCGCCCCAGGCCCAGGTCGATGCGGCCGGGGTACAACGACTCGAGCGTGCCGAACTGCTCGGCGATGACGAGCGGCGCGTGGTTGGGCAGCATGATCCCGCCCGCGCCGACGCGGATGCGCTCGGTCTTTCCCGCCACGTGGCCGATGAGCACCGACGTCGCCGCGCTGGCGATGCCGGGGATGTTGTGGTGCTCGGCCAGCCAGAACCGGCGGTAGCCCCAGCGTTCGGCGTGCTGCGCCAGGTCGACCGTCGCGCGGAAACTGTCCGCCGCGGTGGAGCCGGGGAGGATCGGCGACAGGTCGAGCACGGAGTACGGCAGGGGCGCGGTGCGGGGCATCGGTTCCTTCAGCGGCAAGGGGTCCATCACATGAACGCCGCGCCGCGCACCGCTATTCCGCGTGGGGCTGCGCGTACCATGCACGGCAGGATCGGCCGCGTGCCGTGGCCCGTTCGGAGTTCCCATGCAACCCTCACTGCTCAGCCCGATCACCGTCGGCGATCTGTCGTGCGCAAGCCGCGTGTGGATGGCCCCCCTGACCCGGAGCCGCGCGGGCATGCCCGGCAACCTGCCCACCGACCTCATGGCCGAGTACTACGCCCAGCGCGCCGACCCCGAGACCGGCGCGGGCCTGCTGATCTCCGAGGCCACGCCGATCTCCCCCACCGCCCACGGCTCCTACGCGACCCCCGGCATTCACACCGACGAGCAGGAGGCCGGATGGGCCCGCGTGACGCGCCGCGTCCATGACGCGGGCGGACGCATCGTCTGCCAACTCTGGCACGTCGGGCGTGTCTCGCACGCGGCCCTCCAGCCGGGCGGCGCCGCGCCGGTGTCGTCGACCAGCGAGCCGAGCCGCTCGAAGACCTACGTCGACGCGACCTTCACCCGCGTGCCCAACAGCCCGCCGCGCATGCTCAGGCCCGACGAGTTGCCCGGCATCGCCGACGACTTCGCGGACGCCGCGGCCCGCGCGGTCCGCGCCGGGTTCGACGGCGTCGAGATCCACGGGGCCAACACCTACCTGCTCGACCAGTTCACGCGCGACGGCATGAACCGGATGCCCGCGCCCTGGGGGGGATCGGTCGAGAACCGCATCCGCTTCCCGCTGCTGGTGGCCGAGCGGGTCGTGCGCGCGGTCGGGGCCGGGCGGGTCGGCTACCGGATCTCGCCGCTGAGCGAGCACCACGACGCGGTGGACTCGGACCCGGGCGCCACCTTCTCGGCGCTGGCGTCGGGCCTGGGGCGGTTGGGCCTGGCCTACCTGCACGCCGTGGAGACGTGGGACCGCGCCAGCATCGACCCGCGGGCCGAGGCGGTCATCCCCCGCGTCGCGCGGGCCTTCAAGGACGCCGGGGGCGGGGCGTACGTGGCCAACGGCGACTACACGCCCGACCAGGCCGCCCGCGCCGTCGAGAGCGGCTGGTGCGACGCGGTCGCCTTCGGCAAACTCTGGATCAGCAACCCCGACCTGACCGGACGCATCCGGCGCGGCGGGCCGTACAACCCGTGGGACCAGTCCACCTTCTACGGCGGCGACGCGCGGGGGTACACGGATTACCCCGCGTACGCGGAAGACTGACTGCCGATTGTGACGGTGCCGCGCCTTTCGACGCAGCGGTGCCGTGCTCTTCGCTTCGAAGAGCACGCCCTGGGCCCGGATCGAACGCGTGCTCTTCGAGGACGAAGAGCACGGCACCGTGATGCACAAGAGCACGGCGTCGTGAAAAGACCCTAGACTGCCCCGTGGCACCCACTTCCCAGCGCCCCGTCGTCATCGCGGGCGGCTCCGGCTTTCTCGGCCGCAGCCTCGCCCGTCACCTGTCCGACGCCGGCCATCCGGTCACGATCCTCTCGCGCACGGCCCCGCCGCCGGGGCCGTGGACGCACCGGGCCTGGGACGGGCGCACGCTCGGCCCGTGGGCCGAGGCCCTTGACGGAGCCGCCGGGCTGGTGAACCTGGCCGGGCGCACCGTGGACTGCGTCAAGACGCCGCTGCACTGCGACCAGATCCTGCGGTCGCGGGTCGAATCGACGCGGGCCCTGGGCGAGGCGGCGCGTCGGGCGGCCAGCCCGCCGCCGGTGTGGGTGCAGATGTCCACCGCCCACATTTACGGCGACTCCGAACTGCCCTGCGACGAGTCGGCCGCCCTGGGCTACGGCCTGGCCCCCACGGTCGGCCGGGCGTGGGAGCAGGCCCTGAGCGAGGCCTGCCCCGGGGGCGTGCGCCAGGTCGTCCTCCGCACGAGTTTCGTTCTCGGGCGCGACGACGGGCCCCTGCCCAAACTCGCACGCCTCGCCCGCCTGGGCCTGGGCGGCACGGTCGGGTCCGGCACGCAGGGCATGAGTTGGATCCACGAGGTCGACATGAACCGGCTGTTCGAGCGGGCGCTGACCGACGACGCGATGCGGGGGGTCTACATCGCCAGCGCGCCCAACCCCGTGCCGAACCGCGCGTTCATGGCCGAACTGCGCCGGGCCGTGCGCGCCCCGTTCGGCCTGCCGACCTTCGCCTGGCAGGTGAACCTGGCCGCCCCGCTGCTGATGCGAACCGACCCCGAACTGGCCCTGTACGGCCGGTACGTCCTGCCCAGGCGTCTGCTCGACGAGGGGTTCGCGTTCCGGTTCCCGGATCTGACCGGGGCGCTGGACGACCTCTTCGCCAAACCGGCCTGACGCCCATCTACCATCCGGGCCTATGTCAGACGCCCCCAACCGCCACTTCATCCAGCAGATCATCGACGCCGACGTCGCGTCCGGGAAATGGGGCGCGCCCGGCGACCGGTCGGTGGTCCGCACCCGGTTCCCGCCCGAGCCCAACGGCTACCTGCACATCGGCCACGCCAAGGCGGTGTGCCTGAGTTCCGGCCTGGCCGAGGAGTACGGCGGGCGCTTCTTCCTGCGCTTCGACGACACGAACCCCGCCACCGAGGACCAGGAGTTCGTTGACTCGATCGCGGCCGACGTCGCCTGGCTGGGGGGGCGCTGGGAAGAGCCCGTCCGCTTCGCGTCGGACTACTTCGAGCAGATGCACGCCTGGGCGGTGGAACTGATCCACAAGGGACTGGCCTACGTCGACGAGCAGCCCGCCGAGACGATCCGCGCCCAGCGCGGCAGCCTGACCGAGCCCGGAATCGAGTCGCCCTTCCGCGACCGGCCCGTCGAGGAATCGCTCCGCCAGTTCGAGCGGATGCGCGCCGGCGAGGTCCCCGACGGGGGCATGGTGCTGCGCGCCAGGATCGACATGGCCAGCCCCAACATGAACCTGCGCGACCCGGTGATGTACCGCGTGATGAACAAGCCCCACCACCGCACCGGCGACGCCTGGCACATCTACCCCATGTACGACTGGGCGCACGGGCTGGAAGACTCCATCGAGGGCATCACCCATTCCCTGTGCACGCTGGAGTTCGAGAACCACCGCCCGCTCTACGACTGGTTCATCAACGCCATCAACCAGGGCCGCGGCCCGGGCTCCAGGTGGGGCGAGCGCATCCACCATTCCCAGCAGATCGAGTTCAGCCGCTACAACCTCGAATACACCACGATGTCCAAGCGGTACCTCAAGTCGCTGGTGGACGCGAAGAAGGTCGACGCCTGGGACGACCCGCGCATGATCACCGTGGCGGGCCTGCGCCGGCGCGGGTACACCAGCGCCGCGGTCCGCCACGCCGTCATCGAGGCGGGCATCACCAAGTACAACGCGCTGACCGACTTCGGCAAACTCGAGAACGCCGTGCGCGACGACCTCAACGCCCGGGCCCCCCGCCGCATGGCGGTGCTCGACCCCGTGAAACTCGTCATCACCAACTGGGACGAGCACGACGGCGGGGGGGGCGACCCCGACCGGCTCGAGGAACTCGACGCGGTCAACAACCCCGAGGACGCCTCCGCCGGCACGCGCCGCGTCCGCTTCGGGCGCGAACTCTGGATCGAGCGTGAGGACTTCATGGCCGACCCGCCCAGGAAGTTCTTCCGCCTGGGGCCGGGACGCGAGGTCCGACTCCGCTACGCCTACTGGGTGACCTGCCACGACTTCGTGACCGACGAGACCGGGCGCGTCACCGAGATCCGATGCACCTACGACCCCGACACCCGCGGCGGGGACAGCCCGCCGCCCGACGCCGACGGCAACGTCCGCAAGGTCAAGGGCACCCTGCACTGGGTCAGCGCCGCCGACTGCATGGACGCCACCGTCCGACTCTTCGACCGGCTGTTCAACGACCCCCGCCCGGGCAAGCGCACCGGTGACATCATGGACGACCTCAACCCCGACTCGCTGACCGTGCTGACCGGCTGCAAACTCGAACGCGCCCTCGCCGAGCCGACGCCGGACGAGCCGGCCTGGGCCGACGGCATCCGCCGGTTCCAGTTCGAGCGACTGGGCTACTTCTGCCTGGACAAGGACGCACGCCCCGGCGCGCCGGTGTTCAACCGCACCGTCACGCTCAAGGACTCGTGGGCCAAGGAGCAGGCCCGGGGCTGAGGGCCCAGGCAGGCTCGGGGCTCACCGCAGTTTCAGGGTCGCCAGGGCGACGACGCACAGGATGATCGCCAGGATCCACAGGCGGACGACCACCTGGTTCTCCGCCCAGCCGCCCATGTGCAGGTGGTGGTGGTACGGCGCGACGCGGAACACGCGCCGGCCGGCGCCGGTGGTGATCCTGGTGTACTTGAACCAGCCGACCTGTATGACGACGGAAAAGATCTCCAGCAGGAACACGCCGCACATGAGCAGGACGACGACCTCCTGGCGCACCGCCACCGCCACGTAGCCGATCAGCCCGCCCAGGGCCAGCGATCCGGTGTCGCCCATGAACACCTGCGCAGGGGCGGCGTTCCACCACAGGAAGCCCAGGCACGCCCCCGCCATCGCCCCGGCCAGCACCGCCAGTTCCGCGGACCCCGGCACGTGCGGCACGAGCAGGTACTGCGCCCAGGTCTCGCTGCCCGCGATCCACGCCAGCACCAGCAGCGCGAAACTCACGATGCCCGAGATGCCCCCCGCCAGCCCGTCCATGCCGTCCGTGATGTTCACCGCGTTGCTCAGGCCCGCGATCATCAGGACCGCGAGCAGCACGAACACCGGCAGCGGCAGGAACACCAGGTTCGGGTTGAGCACCCACTCGCCCGGGATGATCGTCCGCTGGAACGGCAGGTTCAGCACGTGGCCGAGCGAAGGCCCGACCGGCGCGGCGCTGTAGCGGTACGCGAAGTAGCCCGCCAGCAGCCCGATGCCCAACTGGAAGACCAGTTTCTCCCAGGCGTACAGGCCCTGCCGCCCAGTTCCCCGGCGCGACGCCGTGAGTTTCAGCCAGTCGTCCGCGCCGCCCACGCAGGCCAGCCACACCAGCACGAACAGGCCCAGGAGCACCTTTGGCGAGGCGACGTCGGCCAGCAGGAAGGTGCTGACGAAGATCGAGCCGCAGATCAGCACCCCGCCCATGGTCGGCACGTTGGCCTTGCTCTTGGCGTGGGCACGGAGCACCTCGGCGTCGCTCTCGCCGGCGTCGCCGATCTTCAGGCCCACGAGGAACCGGATCGTCCGCTTGCCGAAGCCGATGACCAGCGCGAACGACAGGCCCGCGGCCAGAAGGGCCCGGAACTGCACCTGGTCGAGCACGCCCAGCACCCCGTAGAGCGCCGTGCCGTCGAGCCATCCCCGCACGAGATCGAAGAGCAGGTAGAGCATCAGGCGGCCGGCCCCGGTGCGGGCGCGGCGGGCGCCGCGCGCTCGGCCAACAGGCCTGCCACCCGCTCCAGACGCACGCCGCGGGAGCCCTTGATGAGCGCCGTGTCCCCCGGCCGGATGAGGGCCGCCACCCGCTCGACCGCACCGTCGTCGCTGCTCGGCTCGGCGTGGACGGACACGCCCAGGTCGGCAGCCGCCGACGCGAACAGGGGGCCCACCGTCGCCACGGTCCCGATGCCCGCGTCCAGCGCCGCCCGCAGCACCTCGCGGTGGGCCTTGGGCCCGACCGGCCCGAGTTCGAGCATGTCGCCCAGCACCGCCACCCGGCGCCCGGGCGTGCGCGCACCCGCCAGCACCGCGATGGCGGCCCGCATCGACCCCGGGTTCGCGTTGTACGCGTCGTTGAGCAGCGTCGTGGGCGGCTCGGTCGCCAGCACCACCCGCTCCAGACGCATCGGCGCGGGCGCAGCAGAGGCCAGGCCAGCGCGGATCGCCGCGTCCGACACGCCCAGCCAACGCGCGGCGACCACCGCCAGCGCCGCGTTCGACGCGTTGTGCGCCCCCTCCATCGGCACGACGAACGGCGCGCCGGACAGCGTGAACGCCGTGCGCCCCGGGGCGGTCTCGACGCCCGCCACGCGCAGGTCGGCCCCCGGGCCGTCGCCGACCCGCACCACCCGCGCCCGGACCCCCGCACGCTCGATCGCCGCGTCGAGCAGCGGCAGGCCCGCGGGCACGATCAGCAGCCCGTCGTCGCCCATGCCCGTCGCGATCGAAGCCTTCTCCGCCGCGATCGCCTCCAGCGAGCCCAGGCCCTCGAAGTGCGCCTCGCCGACGCTGGTGACGATCGCCGCGTCGGGGCGGGCGGTCGCGCAGCGCTCGGCGATCTCACCCGGTGTGCTCATGCCGATCTCGCAGACCAGCACGCGGTCGTCCGGACGCGCGTTGAGCAGCGTGACCGGCACGCCCAGGGCGTTGTTGAAACTGCGGGCCGACACGGTCCCGGGCAGCCCGCCCTCGGAGCAGGCCGCGGCGTGCAGCAGGCGGCAGGTGGTCGTCTTGCCGTTGGAGCCCGTCACGCCGACGACCCGCAGGCCCGGGACCGCGGCGCGCCAGAACGCCGCCAGCGCCGTCAGCGCCGCGGTCGCGTCGCCGACCAGCAGCACGGGCATGCGCACGCCCGGCGGCACGCCGTCCGCGTCCGTCACGACGGCCAGGCCGGCTCCCCGCCGCTCGGCCTCGGGCACGAACGCGTGCCCGTCGGCGTGCTCGCCCTTGAACGCCGCGAAGATGTTGCCCGGCCGCACCTCGCGCGTGTCCAGCGCCGCCCCGGTCGGCGGCTCACGCCCCCGCCCCGGCTCGACCAGCCACCGCCCGCCGGTCAGCGACGCGATCCGCTCCCACGACCACAGACTCACGCCCCCGCCCCCCCGGCCCCCGTCCCGCCCACCACCGCGCGCAGGCGACGCTCGCGCAGCGCCGCCCGGGCGCGCTCCGCGTCGTCGAACCGGCGTGACACCGGGTTGCCCTGTGCGTCGCAGGAGATCTGCTCGGTCTCGTGTCCCTTGCCCGCGATGACGACCACCGCGCCCTCCGGCGCGTCGACCACCGCGTGCCGGATCGCCCGGCCCCGGTCCACGTGGACCGTGCAGCGGGCGCGGTCGGCGTCGGGCACGCCGGCGAGGATCTGCTCGACGATGTCGCTCGGGCGTTCGCGCCGGGGGTTGTCGCTCGTGACGATCACCCGGTCGGCCATGGCGCTGGCCACGCGTCCCATGCGCGGGCGCTTGGTCGTGTCGCGGTTGCCGCCGCAGCCGAACACCGCCGTCAGCGTCGAGCCCCCGGGCAGCACCGTGCGCACCGCGCCGAGCGTGCGGGCCAGGGCGTCGTCGGTGTGGGCGTAGTCGACGAACACCGTCACGCCGTCTTCCGGCCCGGACACGCGCTCCAGGCGTCCCCGCGGCGTGGTGATTGCGCCCAGCGCCGCCTCAATCCCCGAGCGCCGCGCCGCGGCGTCGTGGCCGAGACGCTCCAGCACCGCGTCCGCCGCGGCGGCCGCCTGCAGCGCGTTCATCGCGTTGTGCCCCCCCACCGCCCGCACCCGCCCCCGCATCGTGCCCATCGGGCTCTCGATCGCCAACTCCATGCCCGACAGGTCCGCCGACTCGACCGTCACCAGCCAGTCCGCCCGGGCGTGGCCCGCCGCCGAGCACCACCGCGCGTTCGGCCCGACCATGCGGTCCGAGGCGGGGTCGTCGGCGTTGAGCACCCGCGCGCCCTCTGGCGGCAGCAGATCGAACAGCCGGCGCTTGGCCGCCAGGTAGGCCTCGGTCGTCCTGTGGTAGTCCAGGTGGTCGCCGGTCAGGTTCGTGAACACCGCCACCGCGAAGCGCAGCCCGTCGGCCCGCTGCTGGTCAAGGGCGTGGCTGGAGACCTCCATGCACGCCGCCCGGCAGCCAGACTCGACCATCGTCGCCAGCGTGCGCGACAACTCCACCGCGGGCGGCGTGGTCATCGCGCTCGGCGCCACCTCCCGCCCGTCGTCCACCTCCACCGTGCCGATCAACCCCGTGCGGACCGGCCCGCCCGGGAAGGCCTGCAGGATCGCCCGGGTCATCGTCGCCACGGAGGTCTTGCCGTTGGTGCCCGTCACGCCGACGACCTGGAGTTTCGACGACGCGCCGCCGTGGAAACGCTCGGCCAGCACGGGCGCGACGTCCTCGACCCGGTCGGCCACCAGCACCACGGGGCGACCGCGCTCCGGCAGTTCGAGCCGGTCGGTGTCGGCCAGCACCGCCACCGCCCCGCACTCGGCCGCGTCGGCCGCGGACCGTCGCCCGTCAAACTTCAACCCCACCCGGGCGATGAACAGCGACCCCGGCACGGCGGTGCGCGAGTCCTCCGTCAGGTCGCACACCCGCACGCCGGACGGATCGCCCACGACCCGCAGGCCGAGTCCCGAGATGAGTTCGGTCAGGTCCATCGGTGCCGCCTCCTCATCGACATTTTCACCGTCGCCGCGGCAGGTTTCCGGCACGCCGCCACCCTCCGCGTCTTGGAGCGGGGGGCAACCTGCCCCCCGTTCGGGCGCAGCCCGAAGCGCCACCCCCTCCCCGGTAGGGCCGGCTTCCAGCCGGCCTCCTTGACCCCAAGGCGCCACCCATCCCCTCACTCGCGTTCGGGCCTATTTGACCCGTCGTCCACCGCCTCCACCAGCCGATCGAACACCTCCGCCGGCAGCGGATACCACCGCCCCGCGGGCGACCGCACCGCGGTTGTCAAGTTCCCGATCTTGACGAGCACCTCCGAGCCCGGCGGGATCACGTCCGACCGCCACAGGAACCGGGCCGCCAACCCCTCCGGCGACCACTCCAGCGAATACACCGGCCACAGCCACCCCGCCCGGGCCCACTCCCAGGCGACATAGGCGACCATGCAGCCAACCCACAGCACGGCCCAGCCGCTCGCCAACATGCCCATCCGATGAACCGCGGGCAGCGCCAAGGCCGCCAGGATGAGCGGGAACACCACGCCCGCTGCGACAAACCGCACCGGCCGCATCGCGGACAGCCGCCTGAGCAGCATGACCTCCTCCCCGGGCGCGAACTCATTGAAGCGGGCCGACCCAACCGCCGCTGACACCAACCGGGCTCGGATCTTCACGAGTGGACCCCCCGCAGCCGCAGCCGCTTGCGCCGCACGATCACGGCAGCACCAGCATCGCATCACCATACGAGAAGAACCGGTACCCCTCCCGCACCGCGTGCGCGTACACCGCCTTGACCCGCTCGATCCCGTCGATCCCCGGCCCCTCCAGCACCGCCGCCACCATCGCGAGCAGCGTCGACCGCGGCAGGTGGAAGTTCGTCACCATCCCGTCCACCGCCTTCCACCGGTACCCCGGCGCGATCAGGATGTCGGTCTCGAACCACCCCCGCGCCTCGTCCGCCCGGCCCGCCGCGACCAACCCCGCCGCCGCCTCCAAAGTCCGCACCGAGGTCGACCCTACCGCGATCACCCGCCCCGGTGCCGTGCCCCCCTCCCCCGGTGCCGTGCTCTTCGTCCCCGAAGAGCACGC
>CAZFSO010000019.1:32597-36209 GCA_964522095.1 uncultured Phycisphaeraceae bacterium
TCCCCCGCCGTCCCCACCCAGCACCGCTCCGCGTGCATCGCGTGGTCCTCCAGCCGCTCGGCCTCCACCGGCCGGAAGGTCCCGGCCCCCACGTGCAGCACCACCTCCCGACGCGACACCCCCCGCGCATCCAGAGCGGCCAGCACCCGGTCCGTGAAGTGCAGCCCGGCCGTCGGGGCGGCCACCGAACCCGCCTCGTCCCCCGCGAACACCGCCTGGTAGAACGATCGGTCCAACTCATCCCCGGTCGCCTCGCCCCGCTCTTTCCGGGCGCTCAGAATGTACGGCGGCAGCGGCGTAAGCCCCACCCGCTCCAGCACTTCCGAACCAGACGCCCCCTCGACCGCCACCACCCACGCCCCCGGCCCCGCCGCCGCGCGCGGCTCGACCAACTCCAGCACCACCCCGGTCTCCCGCCCATCCGCCCCCGTCAGCGCGACCCGCCCCCCCGGCCGCGACCGCTTGGCCTTGAGCAGCACCACCCACGCCGCCCGCCCGTCCGGGGCCACCCCCGCGTCCTTCAGATACAGCCCGCCGACCCGCCCGCCCGTCGCCGGGTTGACCCCCTCCAGGCGCGCCGGGATCACCCGCGAGCGGTTGAACACCAGGGTATCACCCCGCTCCAGCAGGCCCGGCAGGTCCGTGAACGCCCGGTCCTCCAGCCGCCCAGGGTCCGACCGCGACACCACCAGCAGGCGCGACGCGTCCCGCGGCGTCGCCGGACGCGTCGCGATCAACTCCCGCGGGAGGTCAAAGTCCAACGCGTCGGTGCGCATCCGCGGCCATGGTAGATGTGGCCCCCACGCCACACCCCCCACAACCCCACCACGCCCGACGTCCACACGCCGGCCGCCACCCCCACGGACACGCCGGAAACCCCGGGATTACCGACCCCCGCCCGGCGGCACGCCCGCGGCCCGGCGTCTGCACCCCGATCGGCGTGCGGTGCGACAAGCCCCAGACCCGATGCCTCCCCCTGCCGGTCCGCGGCGCCTCCCGCGCTCCGGCCGGCGCGGTCGTCTTCCACCGCTATCTGGAAGACCTCAACGCCGGGCCGCACGCCACCGCCCGCCCGGTCATCCGCCGCGAGCCCGACCGCTACGACCCGGCGCCGGACCAAACCTGCCGGCCCGGCCCCCAGCCCGGCGGCCCGCGCCTGCTGCCCCGCCTGGGCGAGGCGCCCCCCGCCGACCCCGAGCCGCGGACGCGCATGACCGTCGAGGTGCGCCGTCTCCAGCGCACCGCGATCACGGGCCGGCTGATCGACCTGATGGCGTGACGACGCCCGGCCCCGGTTTCCGCTACCATACATCCGGCGAACACGCCCGCCGGACGCCCGGCCGATCCCCGGAGGCACGCTCTTGCGCCGCTTGTCACACACGCTGGCCGCCCTTGGCACGCTCATGCTCGCGCTGGGTCTTCCCGCTTGCAACATGATGCCCTGGCGGAACAAAGAAATGATCACCGATCCCAACCCCGCCGTGCCGCCCGTCCGGCTCGACCAGGCCAGCGGACGGCATCTTGTTGTGATGCAAGTCCCCACCGGCGGCTGGACGCTCGGTGTTGATTACACCGAGGTCACGCCCGACGGCCAGCGCGTGCACCTGACGGCGCGCCGCCCCGACCCCGCCTTCATGCACACCCAGGCCTTCGTCGAACTCCGCGTGCTGACCGACGTGCCCCTCGACACGGAGATCGAACTCGTCGCCCGCGTGCTCGACCGCCACGAGAAGACCGACGACCGCGTCTACGCACGCGTCGTGCCGGTCGAGTCGTTCGACGAGTGACGCCGTGCACGCGCCCGACGCGATCCCGCCCGCCGCCCGCGGCCTGCTCGCCCTGACGCTCGTGCCGGGCATGGGTCCCGTGCGCATCGCCCGCGTGCTGGAAGCCTTCGGCTCGTTCGAGCGGGTCCAGGGCGCTTCGCACGCCGACCTCGCCCGCGTGCCCGGCATCGGCGACAAGACCGCCCGCGCCGTCCTCGAAGGCCTCAAGGCGGTCGACCCCCGCGTGGGCCGCGAACTCGAACGCATCGCCAGGGCCGGGGCGCGCATCGTCACGCTGGCCGACGCCGATTACCCCCCGCTGCTCCGCCAGACCCCCGCCGCCCCGCCCGTCCTCACCGTGCGCGGCGACCTGCGCCCGGAGGGCCCGGACCGCTACCCCGTCGCCATCGTCGGCTCCCGCGGCTGCACGCACTACGGCATCGAACAGGCCACGCTGTTCGCCGGTGCGCTCGCCCGGGCGGGCCTGACCGTCGTCTCCGGCGGCGCACGCGGCATCGACACCGCCGCGCACCGCGGCGCGATGGACGCCGGCGGACGCACCGTCGCCGTGCTCGGCTGCGGCATCGCCAAGTGCTACCCGCCCGAGAACAAGGCGCTCTTCGACCGCGTCGCCGACGGCCACGGCGCCGTCATCAGCGAACTGCCCGCCGACACCGGCCCGAACTCGGACAACTTCCCCGCCCGCAACCGCATCATCTCCGGCCTGGCGCTGGGCGTGCTGGTCATCGAGGCCGGGCTGAAGAGCGGCGCGCTCATCACCGCGCGCCACGCCGCCGACGACCACGGGCGCGAGGTGATGGGCGTGCCCGGGCGCGTCGACTCGGCGGCCAGCGCCGGCACGCACGAACTGCTCAAGCAGGGCGCCCACCTGGTGTGCACGCCCGCCGACGTGATCGGCGTGCTCGAAGGCCATGCGCGCCACCTGCACGCCGGCACCCACGACGCCGTCACCGCCGACCCCGCCCGCGGCCTGTTCGCCGGCGCGCAGGCCGAGCCCGTCGGGGACGTGACCGAGCAACAACGGGCGATCCTCACGCACCTCGCCGAGCCCCGAGCGGCCGAGGACCTGGGCGAACTGGTCGGCCTCGACGCCGGCCGCGTGCGCGCGGAACTGACAATGCTGGAACTGGCCGGGCGGGTGCGCCGCGCGGGGTCGAAGTTTCAGCGCACGCATTGACGCCCGATAACCACGCACGCGACTCAACCCGGCAAAGCCTGCGCGTCAAAGGCGGGTCAAGCGATGCCGCCGGAACAGGGGGAGTCAACCGCACAGTTGGTTGATTTTCGGTGGTTTGCGTCGGAAAAGGGTTGCCGTGGGGGTTGTGATTGGCTATCTTGACCCGAACAAGTGAAGAAAATTCCGTGTTGAGCCGAGCCGCCACCACCCGATCAAACCCGTCACAGGGTGGGTGAGACCGCTCACCCTGGTGCTCCACCGCCCGCCGGTCGGACCGGCGGGAACGGGGACGCAGAAAGGACGGCCCGGCATGACACGGACGACGACCGAACGACCGACCCGGCACGGCGACCAGCCCTGCGATGGGCCACTGGTGGTGCTCGGGCCGGGCGGGCGGTTCGTCGCGGAGTACCGCGACGCCGCGCGGGACGCGCGTGTCGTGGTGCGACGCGGGGCGTGCGCCCGGGCCGTGATGGCGGCGGGCGCGCGGATGGTCATTGGCCAGGGGACGGGCGTCGGCCCGTCGCTTGGGTTGGAACGCCGGGACGCGGACGCCCCGGTGGTGGACGAGCACGCGGCTCGGCGGGAACCCCCGCCGGACCGCCGGGCAGGCATGGCCCAGCAGTTGGCGCAAGCGCTGGGCCTGCT
>CAZFSO010000020.1:0-2278 GCA_964522095.1 uncultured Phycisphaeraceae bacterium
TCGCCGGCGGCGATGCTGCGCAGGAGGCGGCGCATGATCTTGCCCGAGCGGGTTTTGGGCAAAGCGGCGGCGAAGCGGATCTGGTCGGGCTTGGCGATGGCGCCGATCTCCCTGGCCACGTGGTCGCGCAGGGTGGCGACGAGGGCCTCGCCGGGCTTGACGCCGTTGGCGAGGGTCACGAAGGCGGCGATGCCGGTGCCCTTGATCTCGTGGGGCATGCCGACGACCGCCGCCTCGACCACGGCGTCGTGGGCGACGAGGGCGGACTCGACCTCCATGGTGCCGATGCGGTGCCCGGAGACGTTGATGACGTCGTCGATGCGTCCCATGATCCAGAAGTTGCCGTCCTTGTCGCGTCGGGCGCCGTCGCCGGCGGTGTAGACGGGTTGCCCGTCGACGTGGACGGTGGACCAGTAGGTGTCGATGAATCGTTGGCGATCGTTGTGCACGCCGCGGAGCATGCCGGGCCAGGGCTTGCGGATGACCAGCAGGCCGCCGGCGTCGGGCGGCTGCTCGTTGCCGTCGGCGTCAACCACGGCGGCGTCGATGCCGAAGAACGGGCGGGTGCAGGATCCGGGCTTGGTGGGGGTGGCGCCCGGGAGGGGGGTGATGACGTGGCCGCCGGTTTCGGTCTGCCAGTAGGTGTCGACGACGGGGCACGCGTCGCGGCCGACGTGTTTGCGGTACCACATCCACGCTTCTGGGTTGATCGGTTCGCCGACGGTGCCGAGGAGTTGGAGGCTGGAGAGGTCGGCGGAGGCGGGGTGCTCGGGGCCCCACTTCATGAAGGCGCGGATGGCGGTGGGCGCGGTGTAGAACTGAGTGACCTTGTGGCGCTCGATGATCTGCCAGAAGCGGGCGGGGTCGGGGAAGTCGGGGGCGCCCTCGTACATGAGGGTGGGGACGCGGTTCGGGAGGATGCCGTAGACGATGTAGGAGTGGCCGGTGATCCAGCCGCAGTCGGCGGTGCACCAGTAGACCTGCCGCTGGTCCGGGATGAGGTTGAAGACGTCGCGTGCGGTGACGGCGGTGAAGACGGTGTAGCCGCCGGTGGTGTGGACGATGCCCTTGGGCTTGCCGGTGGAGCCCGAGGTGTAGAGGAGGAAGAGCATGTCCTCGCTGTCCATGGGCTCGCAGGGGCAGTCGGCGGGCTGGGCGTCGACGAGGGTCTGCCAGTCGTGGTCGCGGGGGTGGGTGGCGACTTGGTTGTTGCAGCGGCGGAGGGTGACGACGTGCTCGACGGGGCTGGCGTCGCCCATCTGCGCGACGGCGTCGTCGACGTTGGCCTTGAGGGGGACGACCTTGCCGCGGCGCCAGGAGCCGTCGCAGGTGAGGACGACCTTCGAGTCGGCGTCCTGCACGCGGTCGGCGATGGCGTGGGCGGAGAAGCCGCCGAAGATGACCGAGTGGGGCGCGCCGATGCGGGCGCAGGCGAGCATGGCGATGGCCAGTTCGGGGACCATGCCCATGTAAATGGTGACGACGTCGCCCTTGCGGACGCCGAGGGATTTCAGGGCGTTGGCGAGTCTGGCGGTTTCGCGCTGGAGGTCGGCGTAGGTGAGGCGCCGGGTCTCGGGGACGCCGCCGGGGGCGGGCTCGCCCTCCCAGATGATGGCGGGGTCGTCGGCGTGGCCGTTGATGACCTGGCGGTCAACGCAGTTGTGGCAGGCGTTGAGGCGGCCGCCGACGAACCACTTCGCGTCGGGCGGGTTCCAGTCGAGGGTGCGGGTGAAGGGCGTGAACCAGTCGAAGGCGCGGGCGGCGTCGGCCCAGTAGGCCTCTGGGTCGTCGATGGAGGCGCGGTAGCGGGCCTCGTACTCGGCCAGCGAGGGGACGAGCCAGCGGGCGGCGCCCACCGCGTCGGCGGCCGGGGGCTGGAAGACGCGGCTTTCGAGCAGGGAGGATTCGATCGGCTGGGACATGCGGCTCGCTCCGGGCTTGGTTTCAGGCCAGTGTACCGGGCCGGCGCACGCAACGGCCCCGCTCCCGCAGGAGAGCGGGGAACGGGGCCGGTTCGGTGCTCGGGTCAGCCGGGAACGGCTCAGCCCGGGTCGTTCATGTCGTCCGCGGCGTCCTCCAGGTCGTCGGCGGCATCCTCGGTCGCGTCGGCGGCATCGTCCGCTGCGTCGCGGGCGCTGTCGCGGATGTCGTCGGCGGCGTCGGACATGTTGTCGCCGATCTCACGGGGGGCGTCGGCGGGGTCGTTGTCGTCCGCGCAGCCGACGAGGGCGGCCAGGGGGGCGGCGAGCAGGAAGGCGGCGATGCGTGCGCGTTTCAT
>CAZFSO010000020.1:2378-21727 GCA_964522095.1 uncultured Phycisphaeraceae bacterium
GGGACGCTGGTCAGGCCGGCGGTGGCCTTGTTGATGCCGTCCTGGCGGAGGGACTGCATGCCGCGTTCGAGGCACATGCGTCGGAACTCGGAGACGTTGGGGTTGCGTGCGATGACGTCGCGGAGGGAGTCGTCGACGGCGAGGAGTTCGTAGGCGCCGACGCGTCCGGAGTATCCGGTGTTGCGGCACTTGTCGCAGCCCTGGGGGCCCCACATCTCGCCCGAGGGCAGGCCCTGGAGTTCGAGGAACTCGGCCATGTCCTCGGAGGGGGCCTCCTTGGCCTTGCAGTGCGGGCAGAGGCGTCGGAGCAGGCGCTGGGCGAGGACGGCGTTGAGGGCGGCGCCGACGAGGAAGGGCTCGAGTCCGATGTTGACCAGGCGGGTAACGGAACTGGGGGCGTCGTTGGTGTGGAGGGTGGAGAGGACGAGGTGGCCGGTCAGGGCGGCCTGGACGGCGATGTGGGCGGTCTCGTGGTCGCGGATCTCGCCGAGCATGATGATGTCGGGGTCCTGTCGCAGCAGGGCCTTGAGGGCCTTGGCGAAGGTCATGCCGATCTTCTCGTGGGTCTGGGTCTGGGTGATGCCGTCGAGGTGGTACTCGATGGGGTCCTCGACGGTGGAGATGTTGAGTTTGTTCTTGTCGAGTTGGCGCATCGAGGAGTAGAGGGTGGTGGTCTTGCCCGAGCCGGTGGGGCCGGTGACGAGGACGATGCCGTGGGGCTGGTGGATCTGCTGCTTCCAGATGTCGAGGGTCAGTTCGTCGAAGCCGAGGTCCTCGAGTTGGACGTTGATGGACTTGGTGTCGAGGATTCGCATGACGACCTTCTCGCCGTAGCCGGCGGGGAGGGTCGAGACGCGCAGGTCGAGTTTGCGTCCCTGGACGGTGCAGCGGATGCGTCCGTCCTGGGGGACGCGGCGCTCGGAGATGTCCAGGTCGGCCATGATCTTGAGGCGGCTGACGATGGCGGCGGACATGGCCGGTGGCGGGTTCATCATCTCGAAGAGGATGCCGTCGATGCGGAAGCGGACCTTGAGTTTCTTCTCGCCCGGCTCGATGTGGATGTCGGAGGCGCCCTCCTTGACGGCGGTCTGGATGATGTAGTTGACGTAGCGGATGACGGGCGATTCGCCGGCCTTGGCCTCGAGGTCGACGGCCTCGTTGTTGTCCGAGCGGGAGACCTCGACGTCGGCCTCCTCGACGTCGGCGAGGATCTCGCTGAGGTTGTCGTCGTCCTCGCTGGACTCGCCGGTCAGTTCGAGGGCGGCGCGGACGTCGGCGTGCGTGACGAGGACGACCTTGACGCTGGGCACGCCCAGGCGGGTGCGGATCTCGTCGATGAGGAAGATGTCGTCGGGTCGGGTGGCGCCGACGACGGCGCGGGAGCCCTCGACGCGCAGGGGCAGGACGGCGTTGTGCTTGCAGAACTCGCCGGTGAGGCGCTGGAGCATGCGCCCGTCGAAGCCGCCCTCGAGGCCGGCCTCCAGGTCGATGCGTTCGAAGGGGACGCCGGCGACCTCGGCGACGATGCGCTGGACCTCGACCTCGTCGGCGCCCTGGTCGATCAGGACGCGGACGAGGGACTGGCCGGGGGACTGGCGGATGACCTGCTCGGCGGCGGTCATGTCGCCGGGCTTGACGACGCCCGAGGAGAGCAGGCGGTTGCGCAGGTCGTCGGAGACGTCGGAGTGGACGCGGGCCAGGGCGGCGCCGGGCTCGGGGCGGTAGATCTCGGCGACGGAGGCGCCGACGTTGGCGCTGGGCGCGGCGCGGGGGGGGACGGGGACGGCGGGGTCGTCGTCGATGGGGCGGCCGTCCTCGCCGAAGCGGCGCTGGCCGCTGGGCATGGAGGGCAGCGGGCTGAACGACGCGGGTCGCGCATCGAGCGAGTGCCTGGGCCGGCGCTCGGGCTCGCGGGCGCGCCGGGCGGGGCGCTTGGAAGGGTCGGACGAGACGCCGAGTTCGTTCAGGATGTCGTCGATGTCGGCCATCTGGTCTCGTGCCGGGGCGGGGGGGGGAAGGGGTTGGGAAGGGCGTTATTCGACGAGGCGGGCGGGGCTGCCGAGCAGGAGTTCCCAGGTCAGGCCGTCGGCGGTGACGTAGACGGCTTCGCGGGTGATCTCCGAGACGGTGAAGGGCCCGATGGTGCGTCCGACGGTGACGGGCATGCCGTTGATGCGGGCGGCGGGGACGACGCCGACGATGATGCTCTGGACGTAGAGGCGGGCCAGTTCGGACTCGAGGTGGGCGCTGCGGGCCTGCTGCTCCTCGAGGCGGCGCTGCTCGGCGAGCAGGGCGAGGCGTTCGAGGTCGTCCATGGTCTCGGGGGCCTCGAAGACGACGGGGGTTTCCGCGACGGCGGCCTCGGGGCGGGTGAAGGGTGCGGGGGGCAGGCCGGCGGTGTCGGCGACCTGCACGGCCCGGAGGCTCGCGTCGAGTTCCTCCATGACGCGTCCGAAGCGCCGGGCGGTGTCGGGCGAGGCGCTGGAGGCGTAGTCGATCTTGACCTGGTCGTCGCCGAAGCCGGCGTTGAGGCCGACGGTGCGCATGGCGTAGATGGCGCCGGCCGCGACGACGAGGACGAGCCCGGCGATGATGATCTGGGGCGAGACCTTGGGCTTGGCGCCCGCCTGCCCGGCGGGCTGGCCGGGTGTGTGGGGCGCGAGGGAGGGGATGCCGGTGGGGTCGTCGGCCGGGCCGAGGGCGCCGGGGAGCCCGTCGGGCCCCGAGGGGATGAGTCTGTCGGTCACGACGCGCTCCCTTCGTCCTCGCGGAAGTAGATGCTCAGGGTGAACTCGGCGGTGATCTCCACCGTGTTCTCGTTCTTCTTGTCGCGGTGTTCCTTGACGGTCATGTCGACGACGCGGGTGATGCGCGGCAGGCGCTCCAGCGCGGTGAGGAAGTCGTAGAAGCCCTGGAAGGAGCCCTGGGTGGCCATGACGAGGGGCTGCTCGCGGTAGCGGGCGGCGGCCAGGGGGCGCTCGCTCTTGAGGGTGGGCGACTGGAGGCCGGACTCGATGGCCAGGGCGGAAACCTGGCGGACGATCTGGTCGACTTCCTTGTTGGTGGGCAGGCGTGACTCGATCAGGCCGATGCGCTCCTGGAGCGAGCCGTTGACGGACTCGAGGTCCTTGCTGCGTGCGGTCTCGCGCCGGAGTTGGTCGAGCAGTTCGCGCTTGTGGGTGATCTCGGCGTGGGCCTGGTCGATGCGGGTGTTCTGCGGCCTGAAGATGGTGAAGTAACTGACGACCGGGAGCAGGAGCACCGTCAGGAAGAGGACGAGTTCACGGGTTCCGAACTGCATGGGCGGCCTGCCTTTGCGGTGGGGTGCTGGGGCGACGGGTCGGGCTTGGAGCGGGGGGGGGGGGTCACTCGGCGGGCGGGGTCTGGACGTCGACGCCGGTGACGCCGAAGGCGGCGTGGTCGAGGTCGAACTGCTCGACGCCTGCGACGAGGCGGGCGTCTGCCTGGTCGCGCAGGCTCATGGTGATCTTGAAGCGGCGGTAGCCGACCTGGTCGACGATGGTGCTGGTGATCAGGGGCAGTTCGACCTCGCCGAAGAGGGGGCTGGCCTTGATGAGGGCGAGGTAGTCGGCGATCTTCTCGTTCTCGCTGGCGAGGCCCTCGACGGTCACGCGGTGGCGGAAGCGCGGGGGGTGGACCTTCTCGGGCTCGGGGGCCTTCTCCTTGTCGGCGTTCTTGCCGGTCAGGGAGCGGGTCTTGCCCTTGGCCTTGGCCTTGGGGTCGGGCTTGGGGGCGGGGGGCTTGACGCGTTCGCCCTCGAGGGCGACGAGGGTGAGGGTGACGCCGGGTGGCAGGTCGCGGACGACCTCGGCCATGAGGACCGAGCGTGGGACGCGGTCGATCAGGGCGGTGACGACCTCGGCGCGGTCGAGCAGTTCGGCGCGCTGGGACTCGAGGCTCTCGAGTTGCTGGATTTTGGCGGCCTCCTCGGCGAACTGGGCGGAGATCAGGTCGGCCTGCTCGCGGACGTCGCGCCAGCGCTGGTGGTTGACGAAGAAGGCGCCGATGACGCCGGCCATGACGAGTGCGAAGAGGAGCAGGGCGACGAAGTTGGCCCGCACCTGGCTCTTGTTGCGGACGTACTCGGTCGGGAGGAAGCTCCCGTTGCCGGCGTTGTTGTTCATCAGCCTGCCCATGCGGTCTCCCAGGTTCACAGGTCGGTGGGGCTCAGACACATGCCGACGGCGACGGCCCACCCGGGCTGTGGCGCGGTGACGTCGAGGCCCTCGCAGGGGACCTTGCCGCTGCGGGCCAGGCGGGCAAGGGGGTCGACGCTCTGGGCGCTCAGGCGCAGGGCGCGTGCCAGTTGTTCACAGAGCAAACGCTGACGCGACGCACCACCGAGGAACACGACCTTCTCGACGGGGCGGTCCGGGAACAGGGTGCGGTGGTAGCGCAGGCACATCGACACCTCGTCGACGAGGATCTCGATCGGCTCGGTCAGGTCCGGCTCGGGCGCGACGGCGCGCGGGCGGGCCTGGGCGGCGGGCTGCGGGGCCGGGCCCTCGCCGGCGTGGGCGAGCGCGGGGGCGGGGACGAGGCGTTCGAGGGCCAGGCGGGTCTGGCGGGCCTCGGGGATGGTGCAGCGGAGTTGGCGGGCGATGGTCTCGTCCATGTGGCGTGCGCCGATCTCGATCGAGCGGGCGAAGACCATGCGCGAGCCGTGGGCGATGACGGCCTTGGTGGCGCCCGCGCCCAGGTCGAGCAGGAGCGTGGGGGCGCCGTCGGCCTCGCTGGCGGGCTCGCCGGGCAGGGCGATGGCGTCGATGGAGCGGAGGACGGCGGCGTACTCGTTGTGGATGCCGACGGGCTCGAGTCTGGCGCTCTTGAGGGCGCCCATCAGGCGGGCGATGAAGTCGCGGGCGGCGGCGAAGCAGATGACCTCGCGCTTCGGTCCGCCCCCACCGCCGCCGCCGCCTCCACCGGCGCCGGTGCGGGCGTTCTCGACGGTGCGGCAGCGGACGAGCAGGGCGTTGGGGTCGCAGTTGAGTTGGGCGCCGATCTGGGCGGCGGCCAGTTTCTCGATGGAGAGGTCGTCGGAGGGGAGGATCTGGACGTGCTTGCAGACCATCTGGCCGACGGGGACGGCGCAGACGGCGCGGCTGGTCTTGAACTTGCCCTGCTTGAGGAGTTTGGGCAGGGCGTCGATCTGGAAGGCCAGTCGCTTGGCGGGGTTGTCAAGCAGGTCGTCGGGGGTGTCGAGTTGGACGGCCGCGGCGATCGAGGGGGTGTCGCCCGGGGCGAGTTGGAGGATCTTGAGCGACGCGACGCCGAACTCGACCGACAGCGGGAAGCCCGCCGGTCGGATCGAGCCCAGCTCGCGGAGCGAGGCGTTCAGTTTGCCGAATCTGGGCTTGAACATTGCCTCTCCCGGCCTCCCGCCCGGCGTCGTGGCCGCCGGGCAGAGCGCCCGCACGGCTGGTGCACGGGAGGATCGGCCGGTTGCGCGGGGGTGTTGAGGGCGGAGGTCGGCGCCGGGCGCGGGCGGGGGGCGTGGGGCGCGGGCGGTCGGCGCAGGCGGCGCAGACGGAACGGCGCGGGGGGCTCAGACGGACAGGGCGTCGAGCGCGGGTCCGAGAAGTTCGGTCATGCGGGCGAGGGCCAGGGGGAGGTCCCACGCCTGTTGGGGGCGGTCGCCGGTGGTGTTGGAGACGACGCGGAGTTCGGCGAAGCGGGCGCGGGGGTCGATGCGCCGGACGGCCGCCCCGGCGGCGGCGCCCTCCATGGCCTCGGCGAGGGCGCCCGTGCGGTCGCGGTGGGCGTGGGCGAGGGCGTCGGTGCCGGCGCAGGTGGAGACGGTGGCGATCGGGCCGACGCGGTCGGCCAGGGGCGCGAGGGCGGCCCTGGACCGGGGGTCGGGGGCGGTCGGGGCGTCGTCGGGGAAGCCGACGGCGGCGAGGGGGACGAAGGCGTCGGGGGTGAGCAGGCCCTCGTCGGCGAAGCGGCTGGGGTCGGCCAGGACGGTGGCGCCGAGTGGCAGGCCGGAGCCGGGCAGGGCGCCGGCGACGCCGCAGGAGAGGACGCCGGCGTGGCGGGCGGGGTCGTACCATCTGGCGGCGGCGCCGGCGGCGGCCCACTTGCCCACGCCGGTGCGGACGACGACGGCGCGCTTGGTGGTGACGCATCCCCATGTTTCGGGGGTGTCGCCGGCGGCGTCCAGGGCGGCGAGGGCGGCGGAAACTTCCTTGGGCGCGGCAACCAGGACCAGCCAGGGGCGTTGTGCGGGCATGGGCCCAAGAATAGATCGGGCTGGGGGCGGGGGCGGCGGGATCGGGTGGATCGGGCGGGGTTGGAACCCCGGGCGTGCGTGCGGGTATCGCACGGCGTCGGGGCAGGACACGGGTTGTCGGCGGGAGCGTGCGCGATGAAGACGGAGCGGAGCGGTCGGGTTCGGGCGGGGCTTGGCCTGTGGGGCGCGGCGCTGGCGGTGGTCGTGCTGGGCCTGGGGGTTGTGGGGATCGTGGCGTTCGCCGGTTCGGGCGGGGGCGAGGAGGGCCCGGTGGGCCTGGACCTGGGCACGGCCCGGGTGCGCTCGTTCGCGATCACGACGCTGGCGAACGGCGAGTTGGAGGCGAAGAACCAGTTGGAGATCCGCAACCGGGTCGAGTCTCGGACGGCGATCGTGGAGATCATCCCGGAGGGGACGACGGTGCGTCGGGGCGAGGTGCTGATGCGTCTGGCGGACGAGTCGCTGCGCAACCGCATCGCGGAGGAGGAGTTGGCGGTGCTGCAGGCGCGGACGGAGTTGGAGAACGCGCAGGCCGCGGAGATGATCCAGATCTCGGAGAACGACTCGCTGCTGCGTGCGGCGGAGTCGAAGAAGGCGATCGCGGAACTGACGTACTCGCAGTGGGAGCAGGGGGACGTGGTCAAGCAGCGCCAGGAACTGAAACTGGCGCTGGAGCGTGCGGAGAAGAACCACGAGCGGCTCCGGTCCAAGTACGAGAACTCGAAGCGCCTGTACGAGAAGAACTTTCTGAGCAAGGACGAGTTGGACCGCGACGAGATCGCGTTCATCGAGGCGCAGTCGACGCTGCTGACGGCGACCCTGGACAAGGACGTCTACGACGACTTCCAGTACCACAAGGACGCCGAGCAGCGCCGGCGCGAGGTCGAGGAGGCGGCGGCGGAACTGGAGCGGGTCAGGCAGGAGAACGCGATCAACCTGCGCTCGCGTCAGACGCAGACGGAGAACCGCCAGCGCCAGTTGGCGCTGCGGGAGAGCAAACTGGCGGAGTTGCGGGCGCAACTGGAGTACTGCACGATCGTGGCGCCGCGGGACGGGCTGGTGGTGTACGGGTCGAGCGTGCAGAGCGACAACCGGCGGTGGATGAACGACGGGGGCATGACGGTGGGCACGGAGGTGGGGTTCAACGACCTGCTGATCGCGCTGCCGGACACGAGCGAGATGACGGCGTCGGTGAAGGTGCACGAGTCGCTGGCGGGGCGGGTGCGTCCGGGCCAGGCGGTGTCGGTGAAGGTCGACGCGATCGACACGGTGATCCCGGGGCTGGTGTCGTCGATCGGGGTGATGGCCGAGACGGGGGGCTGGCGCGACCCCAACAAGCGCGAGTACACGGTGAAGGTGGATCTGAACCCGGACGCGGCGCGGGGCGCGGACCTCAAGCCGACGCTGCGGTGCGAGGCGCGGATCGAGTTGGGGCGGGTGACGGACGCGCTGACCGTGCCGGTGCAGGCGGTGTTCAACGACGGGCCGGTGCGGTTCGTGCTCCGGCCGGCGGCCGGGGGCCGGTACGCGCGGGTGCCGGTGCTGGTCGGCCGGACGAGCGACACGGAGGCCGAGGTGCTGCGCGGGCTGGCGGAGGGCGACCGGGTGCTGCTGCGCAACCCGCAGGCGGGCGAGGTGGAGAACCCGACGGCGTGGGACCCCGCGACGCTGGCCGCGGGGGGGTACGTGCTCAACGAGCAGGGCAAGCCCGAGTTGGACCCCGAGGCGATGCGTGACCTGATGCGTCGGCCTGGGGCGCTGCCGCCGGCCGGGGACGAGGGCGGGGCGGAGGGTTCGTCGGGCGCGGCCGAGGGCGCGGCCGTCGGGGCTTCGACCGGTGGCGGGGCCGCGGCGGGTGAGGGGCGGCGGCGGGGTGGGGCGGGTCGGGGCGCCGGGGCCGGCGGGTCTTGACGGACCCGGCTCGGCGAGCCGGGGCACCGGGCCGGGCCCTCGTCAGGCGCTGAGGGCGCGGATCTCGTCGATCTGTTCGCCGTCGAAGGCGGCGTTGGTCATGAGTTTCTCGATGTGCATCAGGTCGAACTCGACGTGCGACTTTGGCGCGAAGTTGTCGTTGCGGACGTCGACGCCCTCGTACTCGATGATCGAGAGTTCGGGGTGCTCGCGCAGGTCGATGGGCAGGCTGGGGGCGTCGTCCTCGAAGTGGGTCATTTCCTGGACGACGGGGCGGCAGGGGTTCAGGGCGGACCAGTCGGCGACGACGGCGCGCATGCCGTTGGAGAGGGTGACGGTGGACCCCGGGGGGTAGGCCGGGCAGACGCTGAGGAGGGCGCGCAGGACGACCGGGTCGATGGTCGAGCGGACGGGCTCGGCGAGCATCGCGCTGAGGGCGCGGACGGGGGGGACGGAGGGTTTCTCGGCGGCGTCTGCCAGGGGGTCCGGGGAGGGGTCGGAGGCGGGGTGGACGAGGCGGTCGTACATGTCGGCGGCGGCGATGATGCGGGCGAAGACGTGGATGGCCTGGCCGCCGACGGGCTCGGCGCCGCCGGCGAGTGTGGGCCGGTCGGGGAAGCCGGAGCCGTCGAAGCGCTGGTGGTGGTGCAGGACGGAGGCGGCGGCTGAGGGCTCGATGTTGCCGCGGACCATCTCGAATCCGATGTCGGTGTGGACGCGCCAGTCGGGGTCGGACTGGTCGCCGGTCTCGCGCCAGCGCTTGAGGACGGGCTCGGGCAGGCGGGTCATGCCGACGTCGTGGAGCATGGCGGCGACGCCGAGGTTGGTGACGTCCTTGGCGAGCATGGCGGGCAGGCGCTTGCGTTCGCGGAGCAGGTAGAAGCCCAGGCGCAGGCCGATGAGGACGGAGATGTAGCCGACGTTGGCGCCGTGGCGGACGGCGGGGCGTCCGGAGTCGACGAGTTCGTTGACGAAGATGGCCGAGTCGGTGTCGAGCATGAGTCGCTGCATGAGCGAGCCCATGGCCTTGCGGTAGGCGTTGAAGTCCAGGCGGGCGTGGACGCTCTTGCCGGCGGCGTTGAAGGCGGCGGAGACCTCGCCTGCGACCTCGGCGCGGGCGGCCATGACGGCGGGAGAGACGAACTTGGAGACCATCTCGAGTCGGGGGTAGCGGATCCAGATCTCGGGGATGTTCATCTCGCGGAGGCGGTCGATGGCGCGGCGCTCGACCTCCGCACCCGCCTTGAGCAGGACGGTGGACATGTTCTGGGGGTGGTAGACCGACAGGGCCAGGGTCATGCCCGGCTCGGCTTGTGACATGGGGACTCGAAGCATCGCGCGTGGGCCGAGGGGTCGATCCGGCCGCTCCTCCGCGGACAGCATCGGGTCCAAACGCGGTGCGCTTGGGCGTGAGGGCGCGGATTGGGCCGGGTCAGGGTCGGTAGGCGAGGATCACGTAGGCCAGATAAGCGCCGATGAAGACCAGGCCGGTCCAGCGTCCGATCACCGGTCGGGCCAATCCCCAGGCGAGAAGGGCCGCGGTGACGGCGGCCATGACCACGACGTGGGTCATCATCCCGGGGTCGATGGGCAGCGGCTTGACGATTGCGCAGATGGCCAGGACGCTGAGGAGGTTGAAGACGTTGGAGCCGATGATGTTGCCCACGGCGATATCGGACTTTTTGGCGAAGGCGGCGCGGACGGTGGCGGCCAGTTCGGGCAGGCTGGTGCCGAAGGCGACGACGGTCAGGCCGACGACGCCCTCGTCGATGCCGAGGCCGGTGGCGACGGTGACGGCGCCGTAGACCACGGCGCGGGTGCCGACGCCCAGGGCGACGATGCCGAGGGCGGCGAGGAGCAGGTCCCTTGGCACGCTGCCCTTGGGGGGCAGTTCGTCGGTGGGGTCGACCGCGCCGGAGCGGACGGCGAAGACCACGTAGGCGATCAGGCCCAGGAAGAGGAGTGCGCCCTCGACGCGTCCGACGGCGTGGTCGAGCATGAGGGCGACGGTCACGGCGGTGATGGCCGCCATGAGGGGGATCTCGACGCGTCGGACGCGCCGGGAGAGCAGCATGGGCGCCAGCGCGCCGCCGGCGCCCAGGATCAGGAGGATGTTGGCGATGTTCGACCCGACGACGTTGCCGACGGCCAGTTCGGGCTCGCCCTGGAGGACGGCGCCGACGGAGGCGAAGAGTTCTGGTGCGCTGGTGCCGAAGGCGACGACGGTGACACCGACGACGAACTCGGAGACGCCCAGTCGCCGGGCGAGGGAGGCGGCGGCGCGGACGAGCGCCTCGGCGCCGCCGATGAGGAAGGCGATGCCGACGGCCAGGGCCAGCAGTGCGAGGAGGGTGGTCACGGGGCGTCTTCCGGGGTCTGGGGTTCGAGGGCGCGCAGGCGGGGGATGAAGGCCACGATGACCTTGCGGGGCGCGACGCGTGGGCGGCCGTCGCGGGGGGGGATGCCGGGGGAGGCGAGCATGCGCTCGCCCAGGGTGCGTTCGCGCGGGGGCAGGGGGCCGACGGGATCGGGCGGGCGGGCCGCGGGAGGGGCGGGGTGGTGCCCCGGGTCGTCGGCGGCAGGATCGCCGGCGTCGGTATCGGCGGGCCGGGGGGCGGGCAGGTCGCTCCATTCGACCGCGGGATCTTCGGCGACGAGGATGGTGGCTTCGCCGGGGCCGGCGCGCAGGGCCACGAGGAGGGCCTCGATGACCGGGCCGGCGTCGGAGACGCGGCTCTCGGCGGGGTCGTCGAGGAGGGTGGCGGCGCGGGGGCGTTCGATCTGGACGGTCATCTCGGTGCGCAGCGTGTGGACGCGGGCGGCGTTTGCGATGGCCGGTTCGATCCAACTGCGGGCGATGAGGCGCGGGCTGCCGGCGGGCGTGGGGGGTGCGCCGGGGACGGCCAGGCCGGCGGGGACGGCGGGGCCGCGGAGGATGGGGGTCCAGCGGGGGATCTGGGCGTAGCGCTGGCGCTGCACGGCGTTGACGGGCGGCGTGGCGATCAGGAGTGGGTCGAGCGCCTCGACGGGCATGGCGAGGACGCGGAACCCGGCGGCCCGCCAGCGGGCGTCCTCGGCGGGTGTGAGCGCCGGGCTGGTGGCGCCGAGGGCGTGGATGGCGCGTCCGACGAGGAAGCCGGTGTCGTCGGCGGTCCAGACGACGACCTCGAGGCCGAGGTCGGCGTCGCTGAGGCCCTGGGCGCCGGGCTCGATGAGGCGCGGGGGCTCGGGGTCGGGGTTGAAGCGGGCCCTCCAGCGTTCGCGGGCGCGGGCGCAGCCGGCCAGGTGCGTGGCGACGAGCGCCATGGCGAGGCAGGCGATGGTCGGCGCGCGCTTCATGCGTGTGGTCCCGGGCGGGGGGGCGGGGCGGGGGGGGGGTCAGGCGAAGGAGTTGATGCGGTCGATGAGGGCGCGGACGAGGCCGTACTTGTAGCGGGTGTGGGTGAAGACGATGCGTGGCAGGTCGAGGTGGTCGCGTTCGGGCTCGAGGGGTCCGCGCTGGACGATGCGGCCGGCGCGGACGAGGACGGCGAACTCCTGGTTGAGGATCTCGACCTGCTCGTCGGTGAGCGGGCGCTTGATGCGGATGACCAGGTCGTCGCGGACGTAGCGTGAGGAGTGGTAGAGGGCGTAGAAGCGCAGGACGTGGTCGGCGGCGTCGTGGGGGTCGGTGGCGAGGTAGAAGAGGTGGCGGTCTTCGGGGCTGATCCAGCCGCGGCTGAGGAGTTGCTCGCCGATGAAGTTGACCCATCCCTGCCAGTAGCCGGGGACGGCCATGTCGGGGTCGCCGCCGGAGGTGGTGACGCCGGGGGTGGGCTCGCCCTCGACGAAGACGACGGGGACCATGGAGGCCTTGCCGGTCTGGATGAGCGTGAGGGCCTCGAAGCACTCGTCCATGGTGCCGAACCCGCCGGGGAAGCAGACGACGGCCTCGGCCTGTGAGAGGAACATGAGTTTGCGGGTGAAGAAGTAGCGGAAGTTGATGAGTTTCTCGTCGCCCTTGATGACGGTGTTGGCGGTGGTCTCGAAGGGGAGGCGGATGGCGACGCCGAAGGACGCGGCGCGTCCGGGGCCCTCGTGGCCGGCCTTCATGATGCCGTCGCCGGCGCCGGTGATGGCCATCCATCCGGCCTGCGCCATGAGTTTGGAGAACTCGACGGCGGCGCGGTAGTCGGGGTGGTCCTCGGGTGTTCGGGCCGAGCCGAAGATGGTGACCTTGTGGCTGTCGGCGTACTGGCCGAAGACGCGGTAGGCGTACCGCAGTTCCTTCATGGACGCGGTCATGAGTTTGAGTTCGCCGGTGTGGCGGCCGTCGGGGATGAGTTTGAGGGCGGCGGTGATGAGTTCGCGGACGAGTTTGGCGTCGTACTCGTCGGCCTGGCCGGCGCCCCCGACGACCATCTCGAGCAGTTCGATGATGCGTTCCTGGACCTCGCCGTCGTCGGCGCGTCGGACGGCGGGCTGCTCGGGCGGGGCGGCCCGCTCGCTGACGGGCTGGGTGCTGCGCGGCGGGTCGAGTTCGACGCGGTTGGGCTCTGGGGGCATGGTTGCTCCATGAAGGGTTCGGGGAAGGGTGGGTGCGGGAAGGGGGTCGGGAGAGTGGGCCGGGTCAGGGCGGCGGGTCGGCCCACGCGGCGGGGTTCTCGGCCGGCTGGACGGGCGCGACGGCGCGCCCGGGGGCGCGATTCTTGGCGTCGCGCGAGGCCTGTTCGACCGCGGCCATGACGCGCTCGTGCTCGGACTCGGGCTCGCCGAGCAGGGCGCGGAAGAGGCGGCGTGTGTCGCCGAAACTCTCGGCGGAGTACTCGAGGCTGCCGGGGCGTCCTGTGACGCGGGTGGTGATGAGTTCGTCGCGGATCTGCTCGACGAGTTTGGAGAAGATCGGGACGGGCCGGATGGAGCGTGAGCGGAAGCGTAGGTTGAGTTCGCGGGTGAGCCAGTCCATGGTGCCGTGGCCGAGAATCTCGACGGTGCGCGAGGCGGCGCTGAGGCGTTCGAAGGCGACGGTGGTGCCGTCGAGGTAGAAGTCGCCCTCGGCGAGGTCGAGTCGTGCGCCGACGGGCGCGCGGAGGTTGCTGAACTCGATGAGGTTGATCAGCCCGGGCAGGGCGATGACCGAGCCGCCGGCGATGCGGACCGAGCCGCGTCCGATGGTGCGGTCGGGCTGTCCGGCGAGGCCGGACACGGAGAGGTCGGCATCGAGGACGCCGCGGGTGTAGTCGTCGGCGACGGTCCACGCGGATCGGAGGGTCTGCTCGCCGGGCGGGGGCGGGCCGACGAGGCCGTCGGGGGGGAGGAGCAGGTCGTCGAAGACGGGGGCGGCGCGGACGCCGGAGGCGTGCAGGTCGAGCCAGTAGCGGGTGGCGTCGTCGGCGGCGTGGGTCTGCGCGCTGCCGGCGACGCGCCCGCCGTGGAGGCGGGCGGTGATCCTGGGGATCAGGACGACGCCGGGGCGTGACTCGTCGGCCAAGACGGTGGCGCGTGCCTGCTCGACGCGGAGGCTGCCGGCGCGGAGGCGGTCGGCGTGGAACTGGACGGCGTAGCCGACGCCCGCGGGGGTGACGTCGGCGGCGAACTCGACGCGGCCCTCGATCTCGGTCAGGGGGACGCCGACGACGGCGCTGGCGGCGGCGATCTCGGACCGGCCGGAGACGGTGAGCGTCGAGCCTGGGGCGCCCAGGCCCTGGGCGGTCAGGCGGAGGTCGTCGGTGTTCAGGGGGCCCTGGACGCTGACTTCAAAGCGGTCCATGACGGCGAGCACGCCGGCGGGCAGGAGGGTGCGGACGGACTCGTTGAGGCGCTCGCCGTCGACGTCGAGGGCGAGGTCGAAACCGACGCCCTGGCCGGGCGTGAAGGACCAGGGGCCGTCGACACTGAGGGACAGGCCGGGGGCGTTGGCGGCGAGGGCGTCGACGCGCCCGCCGAGGCCCTCGAAGCGGACGACGCCCTCGACGGTGTCGAAGTCGAGGCGTGACTCGGGCAGGTCCAGGGCGAGGGTGCGTGGGCGGAGTTGGCCGACGGCGCTGAGCGCGGGCAGGGCGAACTCGGCGGCGCCCTGGATCGTGCGGGCGGGGGCGCCGGGGATGGGGGTGAGGGTCAGGTCGGCGTCGTAGGCGCCCGCGACGCGGCGTTCGGCGAGCCAGGCGGCGACGCGCGGGCCGACGAAGGCGCCGACGATCTGGGCGGTGGCGGGCGACTCGACGCGTCCGTCGCGCAGGGAGGCGTGCAGGCTCTTGACCCGGGCCTGGTCGCCGGGCGTGGGCCGGGGGGGGAGCAGGGGCAGGGCGCCGTTGAGGGTGAGTTCGCCCGCGGGGGCGCCGCCCGACTCGACGGGCACGCGGAAGCCCTGGAAGGCGACGCCTGGGTGGACGCCGAGGTGCAGGGTCATGGCGCCGCGGGAGGGGCCGACGCGGTGGCGGGCGCCGGCGTGGTCGAAGGCGAAGGACTGCACGCGTTCGAGGCTCAGGGCGGTCTCGGTGTGGCCTCCGACGATGCCGTCGAGTTCGAGGCGGAGTGCGAGGACGCCGTCGGGGCGGCGTTCGTCGCGGAGGGCGGCGAGGCGTTCTGCGAGTTGGGGCGAGACGACGGCGGCGGCGTGCTCGAGGGGCATGGCCAGGTCGAGGCCGTCGGCGCGGGCGCGGGCGTAGAGGGCGGGTCCTGGGACGGGGGGGCCGGCCTGGATGGGCAGGAGCCCGCCGACGCGTCGGACGTCGCCGACGCCGCCGCGTCGCTCGGGCAGGGTGAGTTGGGTGAGCAGCGTGATGGGCGTGGGCGCGAGGGGGCGGGCGGGGGAGAGCAGCGTGCCCGCGAAGTCGACCACGATGAGGCGCTCGTTGACGAAGATCACGCCGGACATGCCGGACATGACGAGGGGGTCGGGCTCGGCGGGGGAGGGCGCGGGCAGGCCGGGTATGGCGGCGTTGGGGCGTGCGGCGGCGTTGTGGAAGTTGGCCTGCACGTCGTAGCCGAGCGTGCCGTCCTGGCGGGGGCCGATCATGGCGTGGCACTGGACGACGCCTGCGATGCGGAGGTTGTCGAGGATGGTGCGCAGCGTGACGGGCTGGTCGGGGCCGGGCTCGTCGCGGTAGCCTGGGATCGCGGCCAGGAGGCGCTCGTCGATGGGGATGTCGGCGGCGGTGATCTCGACGACGGGCAGTGTGTCGCGGCCGGGGCGGGGCGGGGTCTGGTCGATGGCGGCCTCGACGCGTGCGGTGCCGCCGGTCAGGCCCTCGTAGCGTCCGCCGGTGAGGCTGATGTCGTCGCCGTGGATGCGCAGTTCGATGCCGTGGGCGACGATGGGCAGGGGGAAGTGCTCGGGGACGAGGCCGGCGCGCTCGATGCGGACGGTGGTGTCGCGGGTCCAGCGGTCGTTCTCGGGGCGTTCCGGGACGCGGCGGAGTTGGAGTTGCACGTCGGCCGCGCCGCCGAACTCGAAGAGGGGCGCGTGCGGCCCGCCGCGGCCGTCGGGGGTGCGGATCAGGGCGTCGTCGACGAGGTCCTGGTGGCGTGCGGGGTTGAAGAGGGCCTCGACGAGTTGGCGTCGCCCGGTGGTCAGGGCGTCCATCATGTGGCGGTCGATGGGCACGCCGGCGACGTCGAGGTCGATGGCGACGCGTGCGTCCTCGCCGAGGCCGTCGAAGCGGCCCTGACCGGTGAGGACCGCGCCGGAGGGGCCGCGGCCCTCGACGCGCTCGATGGTGAGGCTGTCGGAGTCGAACGAGACGGCGCCGGCGAGGCCGGTGAATGGGTAGCGGAACTTGCGGTAGGTGGCGCTGCCGTTGGCGAACTCGGCGCGTCCCTCGACGCGGATGGGGGCTCCCTCGCGTGGGCGCGCGATGCGGACGACGGCGTCGACGTCGGCGCTGGGGCTCTCGAACATGTCGAGTTTCTCGACGGCCCTGGGCGGGAGGAAGCGGCGCGGGCGGAACCGGTCGTCCATGCGGAAGCGGGTGGTCAGGCGGGCGTCGAAGGGGGCGTCGGCGGTGAGGCCCTGGTAGGTGAAGTCGACGTCGTAGCGGAGTTCGTCGATGAGGCCGTTGACGTCGGCGGCCAGGCCGTCGTGGCCGAACTCGATCGTGCCGCGTGTGCGGCGCATGCGGAGCATCTCGCCCTCGCCGGCGAGGTCGTAGCGCTCGTTGAAGGGCAGGGTGAGGTCGACGCCGTCGAGGGTCATGCGGACGGCGACGCGTCCGTCGTTGTCGATGGTGAAGTGGGTGGGGAGGAGGCGTCCGGAGAGGGCCATGGTGGCGTAGACCTCGCGGAGGCGCGAGGGGACGATGGACGCGGGCCAGTCCTCCAGGGCGAGGCCGTCGAGGCGTGCGGTCAGGCCGTCGGGGCCGAGCGAGCCGGAGAGGGCGAGCGATCCGGCGGGGGCGGGCCCGAGGGCGGGGTCGGCGGTGATGGCGCCGAAGGCGAAGTCGGAGACGCCCCCGGGGCCGGCGGGGTCGACCTGCCCGGAGACGTTCCAGCGTCGCAGGGCGGTGTAGCGGTCGGCGGTGTGCTCGCCGAGTTCGATGGCGCCGCGTTCGACGGCGACGCTGGGCGTGGGCCCGCCGCCGCCGCCGGAGATGAGTTTGAAGGAGGCGGCGTTGAGGACGCCGGTCCGGGTGTCCTGGCTGAGGCGCAGTTCGGGGCCGACGAGGCGGAGGCGGTTGAGGCCGGGCGAGCCGCGGAGGGTGCTGGTCCAGTCGATGCGTGCGGCGACCCGGTCGACGCGGAGGACCTCGCCGGCGGGCCCGGGGATGGCGGGTTCGGTGAAGCGGGCGTTGGTGATGGTGACGCCGCCGAGGACGGAGATGCGGACCGATCCGGTCTGGACGCGCATGCCGCTCTGGGATTCGAGGACGGGCTCGACGATCCAGGCGGCGACGGGGGTCTGGAGCAGGCCCGCGCCCAGGGCCAGGGCGGCGAGGGGGGCGATGACCAGCCATGCGCGGCGGCGTCGGCGACGCCGGGGCGGCGACTGGGCGGTCGGTGGCTGGGGCTGGTCGGGCGGCACCGGGCGGATGCTACACGCGGGGGCGGCGTGGCGCGGGGCTTGACCCGAACAGAGGCCGCATGCGGGGCGGGCGTGGGGCTATGCTGGGGCCATGGCGAAGGCTCGGAAGATCTACGTTTGTCGCTCGTGCGGGGCGACGCAGCACCGGTGGGCGGGCAAGTGCCCGGACTGCGGGGCGTGGGACAGCCTGGAGGAGTCGACGGTCGACGCGTCGGCGGGGCGTGACCCGCAGCGGGGGTCGGGGTGGGTCGAGCCGGTGGCGGGTGGCGACGCGCCGGTGGCGGTGCCGATCACGGCGGTGTCGAGCCTGGTTGGGCCGAGCAGGCGGTACCCGACGGGGATCAACGAGTTGGACCGGGTGCTGGGCGGGGACGAGCGCAGCCGCGGGCTGGTGCCGGGATCGGTGGTGCTGGTGGGCGGGGAGCCGGGGATCGGCAAGTCGACGCTGCTCCTGCAGGCGGCGGGGGCGTGGGCGGGGGCGGTGCGGGCCCGGACGCACGAGGCGGACTGGGCGGGGCGTGTGCTCTACGTGTCGAGCGAGGAGAGCGCCGAGCAGGTGCGGTCGCGCGGCGCGCGGCTGGGCGTGGCGGAGAGCGACACGCTGTTCGTGCTGGCGGACACGAACCTGGCGCGGATCGTCGAGCAGGCGCGGCGCGTCAAGCCGGACGTGCTGGTGATCGACTCGATCCAGATGATCTACAAGGCGGACCTGGACGCGGCGCCGGGGTCGATCACCCAGTTGCGCCGGTGCGCGGCGGAACTGGTGTACCTGGCCAAGGCGTCGGGCATGGCGGTGGTGCTGGTCGGGCACGTGACCAAGGACGGGCAACTGGCCGGGCCGCGCCTGCTCGAGCACCTGGTCGACGCGGTGGTGAGTTTCGAGGGCGACCGCACGCACAACGCGCGCATCGTGCGGGCGGTCAAGAACCGCTTCGGCACGACGATGGAACTGGGCATCTTCGAGATGACCGGGTCGGGCCTGCGCGAGTTGCCCGGCGGGGCGAGCGTGGCGGCCCTGGAGGGCGGGGACGAGGCGCGCCCGGGGGCGGTGGTGTGCCCGGCGGTGCACGGCTCGCGGTGCGTGCTGGTGGAGATCCAGGCGCTGACGGCCACGGGGTTCCTGGGGGCCGCGAAGCGCAAGAGCGCGGGGCTGGACGCGAACCGGCTGGCGATGCTGATCGCGGTGCTCGAGCAGCACGGGGGGCTGCGCCTGGCCGACCGCGACGTGTTCGCGTCGAGCGTGGGCGGGCTGCGGATCGTCGAGCCGGCCAGCGACCTGGCGCTGCTGCTGGCCATCGCGGGGGCGCACTACCGCCGGGCGGTCGAGCCGACGACGGTGGCGGTGGGCGAGGTGGGCCTGGGCGGCGAGGTCCGGTCGGTCACGCAACTGGAGCAGCGCCTGCGCGAGGCGGCGCGGCTGGGCTACACCCGGGCGATCGTGCCCGACCTGCGCGGGGCGAACGCCATCCCGAAGATCAAGGGCATCGAGATCACCCCGGCGAAGAACGTGTCGCGGGCGATCGAGTTGCTGGGGTGACGCCATCGGGCCGGCATTCGGCGCCCGCCCCCGCGCGGCGGGCTCGGCGTCGGTGGCGGAGCAGGACGGCCAGGCCGATCACGGCCGACGCGGCGATGAGGCTGTTGGTGACGATGAACACCGTGTTCTCGATGAGGACCGAGTAGGCCGTGAAGCCCGCCGAGGCGGCGAGTTGGCCGATGAACAGCCAGGGCGACACGCCGGCGGAGGTGCCGGAGGACCACTGGTTGAAGACCTGGTGCGCCAGGGTCATGACGAGCGCCACCGACGCCGCCCAGCCGATCATCTCGTAGGACACGGCACGCTCCGCTGGGGGTCGCTCGGGATCTTGAAGCGGGCCGGACGCACGATCCGACGAGTGTGCCGCGGGACGGTGTGGCTTCGGTGAAGACGGGGTGAAAGCGGGCTCAGGTTGGCGGGGTCACCGCGACGATCGCGGGCTTGAAGGGATCTGGCGCGCGTCCATCCCCTCCCTTGCGGTCGGGGCTCTCTGGTGGAGCGGCGCGGCGACTCATCTACCGCACGCACAGGACCGCGAGACAGATGAGCCACCAGAGAGCGGTCGTCAGCACGAGCGTGTTGAAAACGGCGTGCTTGCCCTGGAGCACGGGGGACTTCGGGTCGCCGGTGCGCTCCCGAAGCCGGACGGCGCG
>CAZFSO010000020.1:21827-25432 GCA_964522095.1 uncultured Phycisphaeraceae bacterium
CACGAAGGCACGGAGGCACGGAGGCACGGAGGCACGAAGACATGGAGGCGCAAGTCCATCTCTCCATCTCTTCTTCTCCGCCTCTTCCCTCCGTCGCTTCGTCGCTCCGTCGCTTCCCCCCGTGCCTTGGTGCCTCCGTGCCTTCCCTACACTCCCCACCATGAGTTTCGGACTCGGACACGGACGGCCTCTTGACCCCGCGCCGGGGGTGGTGGCGATCTCGCAGGAGGAACTCGGGACGCTGCCGGACGGGATCCTGACCGACCCGGACGCGGGGCGGATCGACCCGCGTCGGTGGTTCCCGCACCCGGAGCGGCGGTTCGAACTGGAGATCGGGTCGGGCAAGGGGACTTTCCTGGTTCAGCAGGCCGAGTTGCAGCCCGACACGAACTTCCTGGGCATCGAGTGGGCGGGCGAGTTCTGCGCGTACGCGGCCGACCGGGTGCGTCGGCGGCGCGAGGCGGACGGGTCGTTCATGCACGTGCGCCTGCTGCGGGCCGACGCGACCGAGTTCCTGCGGTGGCGCTGCCCGGCGGGCGTCTGCTCGGTGATCCACCTGTACTTCTCCGACCCGTGGCCGAAGCGCAAGCACCACAAGAACCGCGTGGTGCAGCACCGCTTCCTGCTGGACGCGTGGAAGGCGCTGACTCCCGGCGGCGAGTTGCGCGTGGTGACCGACCACGACGACCTGTGGGCCTGGGACGAGGCGCACTTCGCGGTGTGGTGCGCGCCGGGCGGGCTGGCGGGTCCGACGGCGCCCGGCATCCCGGGCGTGCCGGCGGACGTGGCCAAGGAGTCAGGCGCGCTGCCGGCGCAGCCGTTCGAGCGACTGGACTTTGACCGGCCGGGCTCGGCGCGCGCGGGCGAGTTGGTGGGGACGAACTTCGAGCGCAAGTTCCGCGAGGAGGGGCGCGGGTTCCACGCCGGGGTGCTGCGCAAGCGGGCGTGACTACTCGGCGTTCGGGTTGTCCGCGGGCCGCAGGGCCACGCCGCGCCAGTACCCGGCCGAGCCCGACTGCGCGCCCAGCCCCCAGGCCCCGGTGAGCGGCACCGGCGACTCGGCGGTGAGCACCGGGCGGTCGCCGAGTTCGACCGACAGCGTCCGCCCGTCGACGCGGACCATGAAGGGGACGGGCTCGCCGACGGGCACCTCGGCCTCGGCGGACGCCAGGCGGTTCCACCGGTTGTCGGGCGCGTGAAAGTGAAAGACCGTGACGCCCCAGTCGCCGGTGAAGGCGACGGAGACGAAGCCGCCGTCGGACCGGGCGAGCAGCAGGTTCATCTGCCGGCGGTCGTCGGGGAGGATCTCCATGGAGCCCGACACCGCGTAGCGCGACGCGGGCTGGGCGGCGGCGGTCCAGGCGATGGCGTTGGTGCCGGGGTAGGCGATCTGCAGCCAGTCGCCGGGGTGGCCGGGGTCGGGTGACAGGGCGCGGTAGACCTCTTCCCACGCGGCGGGCTGGGCGTTGATCCAAGTGCGCCAGGTGTTGTCCGGGTCGTCGACGCCAGTGCGGGCGAGGTGGTCGAGCGTGGCGGCTCGCAGGCGGGGGGCGAAGTCGGGGCCGCCGCCGAGACGCCGGGCCTCGGCGAGCACGCCGGGGAGCACGCCGATCTCGTCGAGCCACGCGCCCAGGGCCCAGCGTGCGGCGTAGCGGTCGCGCATGGACAGGTCGCCCTGTGCGTCGGCGAGCATCGCCTCGATCGGGGGCAGGCTGGCGTCCTGCGTGGCCCGGCGGGCCCGCACGATCAGCGTGCCGGTCCACGGGTCGTCGCTGCGGCCGAGCGCCAGGCCGGCCGCACGCATGACGCGCTCGGCGACCATCTGGCCGGTCGCGTCGGCGAGCCAGTCCGGGTGGGAGGCGTGGTTTGGCAGGGTGTTGCGGGCCAGGTGGGCCGTCTCGTGCGCGACGAGGCGGAGGGTCTGCGCGGGCAGGCCGGCGAGGCCGAGGCGGTGGTCGTCGAGGGGCGGCTGAACGAGCACGTGTGCCTCGTCGCCCAGGGCGAAGGCGCCGTTGGCGCGGAAGCGGCCGCCGGTGAGCGCCTGCTCGGCCCGCTCGTAGCCCTCGGCGCCGCGGTGCAGGGTCAGTTCGGCGCGCACGGCGTCGGGTTCGACGCCCCACAGGCGGGACGCCTCCTCCACCGCGGCGGCGGCGATGGCGTCGGCGCGGGCCCGGTGGTCATCGACAAGGGCGTCGGCGACGACCCGGACCTGGGCGGTCGCCTGGAAGGCGACGGCGGCGAGCACGGCGATCAGGGTTTGGACTGTCATGGAACTGTCCTCTCTAGCAAAGCGGACGGCCCGATGCCCCCGTGCGGTGTGGCTTCGGGAGGCCGCCCATCCTCAGTCGCTGCTCGCCGTCTCGGGCGTCACGGGTTGGCGCGCGGGGCACGCGGCCGCGCCGCTGGTCGCGGGATTGAGCGCCATGATTCTCAACACCTTGTGAGCGTTCACCATGGCGGCGGGCCAGTTGTTCTGCGCAGCGACCCGCTTCGCGTCCGCCAGGGTGGACCCGTCCGGCTCAAGCCCGGCAAGCATGCTGGCGAGCGAACGGTGCATCGCCGGCGTGGCCCGCCTGGCGACGTGGATGTCCGTCCAACTCCGCATGCCCCGGCGGACCGAGTGGATGAAGTACGCCAGGCAGACGCCCGTCGACCCCCAGAGGTAAGAGAGCACCACGGCGTCCCTCGCCGAATCGGGCAGCAGCGCCCCGACAAAGGCCACCACCACGGTCGTGGCGACCCAGATCAGGAACATCACACCGATGACCTGGAACGTCCGCGTCACGAGCGGGACGTGGACGAAGCGTCCGTGCGGGGGGACGAAGCGTTCGTAACCCGCGTGCTCGAACGCGTTGAGGATCAGGCGCCAGCGTGAGTCGCCGCTCATCAGGCTCACGCGGGCGTTGCGGTGCGCGTCGGCGAGTTCGATCTGCGGGTGTTCCTCGCCGAAGAGACGGACCAGCGCGTCGTACGCCGTCTCGCTTTCCTCCGGCTGGAATCCCTCCCCCATGCCCCAGCCGACCAGCACCGCGTGCGTGCAGTCCGGGCATCGGATCATCGGGGCGTACCGCGTGTCGATCGGCTTGCGGAAGAGCCGCCTGGTCTCGACGACGACCTGATAGCGGTCGAACAGCACGGCGTCCTGGCAGACCGGGCAGACGAACGGGCAATGACCGACTTTCCGCCACTGATAACGGTGCACGGGCCGATGTTAGGTGTGCACCGGCCGAGTCGGGCAGACCGCGCTCAGCCCGCGTCGCGCAGCCTGCGGGCGCGGTCGCGCTGGAGTTCCAGGGTGAAGCGGGCGAGTTCGCGGGCGGCGAAGACCTCGGCGTGGTCGCCGGCGTTGATGAGCAGCAGGCCGCCCAGGCGGGCGTCGGTGCGGTTGAGGGCCTGGACGCGCCGGACCTCGAAGAGGAACCGCATCGGGGTGTCCACGCCGGGCAGGCGGAAGCCGACGACCAGGGGCTGGAAGATCTTCAGGCGGGTGTAGACGACCCGCAGGACGGTGAAGCCCAGTCCGAACTCCGAGGCGTCGGTGACCTCTCCGGTCCAGGACGGCTCGGTGTCCAGCACGGGGCGGACCTGGGCGAGCGTCAGCCCGG
>CAZFSO010000020.1:25532-35844 GCA_964522095.1 uncultured Phycisphaeraceae bacterium
GCGGCTGGGGGGTCGGGGCGGGCGCTTCCGGCGTGTGGCCGATCTGCTCGCGCTGCTCGGGGGTGAGCATGGCCAGGGGCACGGGCCAGACCTGCACGTCCACCGGCGGGTTGATCGTGGCGAAGGACTGGCGGTAGATGTTGCGCCGGTTGCCCTTCTCGATGCGCGCGGGGGCGGCGATGGTCATGCCGCGGACGACCGTGGCCTCGTTGAGGCGGACGGGCGTGTCCATGCGGATGATGCGCGAGCGGAACTGGTAGACGTCGCCGTCGTGCTGGAAGAAGGCCTCGATGGGGTGTCCGGCGCGCAGGGTGACGGCGCGGCCCGGGATCTGGAGATTCTCGATGGTGACGGTGTCGCCGTCGGGTTCGAGGAACCGGCCGCGGGCCATGGGCGCCAGGCCCATCTCCTCGGGTCGCACCACGGAGAGGGGGCTGTTGCGCTGGGCGGCGAGCCGGAAGGCGTCGAGGGGGGAGACGGCGGGTCTGGCGTCTGGGTCGCGCACGGCTGGTGCCCTTTCGATCGGCCGATCAGTCGGGCATGATGTGGAAGAACAGTGCCTCGCCCTCGCGCCGCAGGCTGCCGCGTGCGGGGTCGCCGTCGTCCATGAACTCGTCGAGGTCGAGGCAGAGGCTCTCCTCGGGCATGGGCGAGCCGGCGCCGGCGCGGATGGCGATGCGCGGGCCGCGGGTGGTGGTCGGGCCGTCGTAGTCGTAGACGCCCCCGATGGGTGCGCCCTTCTCGAAGGGGTCGCCGTTGAGGAACTTGCCGCGGAGTTCGACGGGCAGGACGGCGCGCCCGACCTCGGCGGGCCAGCGTCCCTCGGCGTTGCGGTAGGTCTCGACGGCCTTGGCGATGTTGCGCAGGTCCTCGGCGGTGGCCGCGACGCGGGCGGTGTCGCCGGCGCGGATGGTGTTGGGCACCACGGCGGCGGCGATGATGGCGATGACGATGACGACCACGAGGATCTCGACCAGGCTGAAGGCGCGCCGGGTGATCTGGATGGTGCTCATGGGGGGTTGCTCCGTGTGTGGACCGGGCCCGGGGAGGGGCCATGGGTCGATCGGCCGACCACGCCGGGCGTTTGACGGGAAGGTTCCCCAAGGCCGAACCCTGGGCGGGCGTGGTGGGTTTCCGGCCCGTTCAACCGGTTGCGCGGGTCCGAGAACCGGCGGGCCGGCCGGGGCGCTCGGCCCAGAAAGGCTCTGGCGGCCCCTATCCTTCATGCGCAGGCGCCGCCCGGCGTCCGCGGGCCGCTCGTGGCCGGGGCCGGGGCGGCGCGACCTCCAGCCCGGGGTGTTTCCATGACCGCGCCGTTCGCCGACCGCATCGACATGCAGAACCGCCTGTTCGCCGAACTCTCGCGGATGTTCGGCGCCGAGGTGCCGCTGTACGACAAGTCGCTGCTGGTCAACACGGTGTGCAACCGGGCGGCGTGCGACCTGCTGGCGGTGGTGCACCCGGGCTTCGGGGTGACGGACGAGCAGATCGAGAAGACCAGCGGCGAGCGTCACGGGGCGATCCGCATCGGGCGGCCGGACGAGTACCGGTGGATCGGGCGGTTCTTCGCGTGCTTCGCGATGGAGCCGCACAACTTCTACGACATGGCCAACGTGGGCGCCAAGAGCCAGCCGATCATCGCGACGGCGTTCCGCTCGACGATCAACCCCGAGCACCGGGTGTTCACCTCGCTGCTGCTGACGGACTACTTCGACGAGTCCACGAAGGCCCGGATCGAGGCGGTGCTGGCGGAGCGCCGGGTGTTCTCCGACGCCGCGAAGGCGTTGATCGAGAAGAGCGAGGCGCAGGGCGGGCTGAGCGACGCCGACGCGGATGCCCTGATCCGCGAGGGCACCGAGCGGATTTTCAGGTGGACGGGCACGGCCCGCGACCACGGGCTGTACGAGCACCTGTGCGGCGCGGGGTTCAAGATCGCCGCGGACATCGCGTGCTTCGACTCGCACCACCTCAACCACCTGACGCCCAACACCTTCTGCATGGACCTGTACACCTGGGCGATGCGGTTCTGCATGGGCGAGACGGACGAGGCGACCCTGCGCCGGCGCGCGATGGTCGCCCTGACGCGCCTGGCGGCGCGCAGCGACGCGCACGGGCTGCGGCTCCTGTTCCGCCACCTGACGCCGGAGGACGCCGCCGGCTTCGGGCACGCCGAGGCGGGGCCGGCGGACGTCGCCCGGGTGGTCAACGCGCTGGTGGCCCGCCTCAAGCGGGACGACCTGGCGCTGAGCCGCCTGGAGCACGCGGGCTTCAAGGACTTCACCGAAGGCCCGAGCGAGGACACGCCGGTGCTGCTGCGCCAGGACGCCTACAAGGCGCTGACCGAGCCGGTGGTCTTCACCAACCCGGACGGGTCGACCGTCGAGACGGTGCACACGGCCCGCTTCGGCGAGATCGAGCAGCGGGGCTACGCCACCACGCCCTTTGGCCGGTCGCTCTACGACGCCTGCCTGGCCGACGCCGAAGAGGTCAAGGCGGCCGATCCGGGCCTGGCGGGGCGCGACTTCGAGGCGTACGAGGCCAAGGTGTCCCAGGCGTTCTCGCGATTCCCCAAGACGCTGGCGGAACTGGTGGTCTCGGGTCTGGTCCACGCCCGGTACGAGCCGACGCCCGCCGGCCTGGCCGCCGCGGGCTCGATCGACACGACCGACCTGCACGCGCTGGTCGACAAGGGGCTCGTGCGGTACGAGGGTTTGCGCTACGAGGACTTCCTGCCGGTTTCCGCGGCCGGCATCTTCGCGTCGAACCTGAACGAGTACGGCACGCGCACCACGGCCGCCGAGAAGCCGGTCTACACCCGGGCCGACCTGGAGGGCATCCTGGGGCGTCCGATCGTGGACGCGGCGGCGGTGTACGCGGCGGTCGAGGCCGAGTCCGTGCTGCGGACCTACGAGCGTCTCGGCCTGCTCGACCGCGTGCCCGCCGAGGACCGCGAGCGCCTGGAGGCCGACGCGGCGGCGCTGCCCCGCGAGGGCCATCCGGCCCCGGCGTGACCCGGCGACGCACCCGCGCGGCGGCTCGGGGCCGATACGATCACCCCGCATGGGCTCCCCCACCACCCACCTGCTCGAGCCCGAACTCAAGGCGCTGATCGACCTGCGCGCCTTCCGGCAGATCCGAGACGCGCTCTCGCACCTGGAGCCGGCCGACGTGGCCGACCTGGTCGACAGCCTCGACCCCGACGCGGCGGTGATCGCCTTCCGCGTGCTGCCCCGGCAACTGGCGGCCGACGCGTTCGCCGAACTGTCCACCGAGTCGCAGGAGTCGCTGCTCGGCGAACTCGGCGACGAGCGCGCCGCCCGCCTGGTCGAGTCGATGGACCCCGACGACCGCGCCGCGGTGCTCGACGAACTGCCGGTGGAGGTCGCCGGGCAGTTGATCGAGCGCTTCAGCCCCCTGAACCGGCAGATCACCCAGGCCATCCTGGGCTACGACGCCGAGTCGGTCGGGCGCATCATGACGCCGGACTACGTGCGCATCCGCCCGGACTGGACCGTGGCCCGCACGCTCGACCACGTGCGCCGGTACGGGCGCGACGCCGAGACGATCCACTGGCTGTTCGTGGTCGGGCCGGGTGGCGAACTGGTCGACGACCTGCACATCCGCAAACTGCTGCTCGCCGACCCGGAGACGCCCATCGCCGACCTGATGGACCGCGAGTTCGTCTCGCTGCGCGCCGACGACGACCGCGAGGAGGCGGTGCGCAAGATGTCGCGCTACGACCGCACCGCCCTGCCGGTCATCGACTCGCTGGGCCTGCTGGTCGGCATCGTCACGGTCGACGACGTGGCCGACGTGGCCGAGGAGGAGTTCACCGAGGACGTGCACAAACTCGGCGGCCTGGGCGCACTCGACCTGCCCTACACCGAGACCTCGCTGAAGAGCATGTTCCGCAAGCGGGGCGGGTGGCTGGCGGGCCTGTTCGTCATGCAGATCCTGACGATCGGCGTGATGAGCAGTTTCGAGGACCAGTTGAACCGCGCGGTGGTGCTGGCGGTGTTCGTCCCCCTGATCATCGCCTCGGGCGGCAACACCGGCACGCAGGCGGCGTCGCTGCTGGTGCGGGCCATCGCGGTCGAGGAGGTGGGACTGGCCGACTGGTGGCGCATCTGCCGCAAGGAGATCGTCACGGGCCTGGCCCTGGGGGCGATGCTCGGCGTGCTGGGCGTGGCGACGGTGCTCGGGCTGGGTTGGGTGGGGTTCATCGACACGCCGCACGCGTGGCCGCTGGCGCTGACGGTGGGCGGGGCGGTGCAGACGATCGTGCTGTGGGGAACCCTGATGGGCTCGATGCTGCCGCTGCTGCTCGAACGCCTGGGCCTGGACCCGGCCGCGTCGTCGGCCCCGCTCGTCGCGACGATCATGGACGTGTCGGGCTTGACGATCTACTTCGCGTTCGCGCTGCTGCTGCTCCGCGGCACGCTGCTCTGAGGCGCGTCGTTCCCCGCGCTGGGGGGGGGAGAGGTGACGCCGATCACGCGCGCTCGGCGGCTTTTCTTGCGCGCGGCGGAACCGGCGGGGCAGCGGACGGTTGAAACGGTCGTCGCCGGGGCGCCCGGCCCCGTTCTACCCCACGCCGCACCGAGGATCACCATGAGCACCCCCACCGCCGCCCCGACCGTCGTCTTGCTCGGCATGCTCGCGGGCGCGGCCCTCGCCGCGGAGCCGTGCGCCCAGTGGACGGCCCTCGACACGCCCGTGCCGCCGGAGGCCGGCGACTACGCCCCGCTTCGGGACGTCGAGGTGCTCGCGCCCGACGACGCGTGGGCCGTGGGCCACTACCGCGACGATTACCCCCCGCCGCAGGGGCCGATCCAGATGCCCTACGCCCTGCGCTGGGACGGGACGCAATGGAACCCGGTCCCCGTGCCCAGCCCGCAGGCCTGCCCGACCTGCGACGGCCCGAGCCTCAACGCGATCGACGCGGCCGGACCCAACGACATCTGGGCCGCGGGCGCGCAGCAGTACACCCCGCCGCAGGGCTTCTTCGGCGTGCACACCTTCGTGATGCACTGGGACGGCACCTCGTGGGAGGAGGTGCCCACCCCGCACCTCGGCGGCGGCTCGGGCGACTCCATCGCCGACATCGAGGTCATCGGGCCGAACGAGGTCTGGTTCGTGGGGACCGACCAGCCCGCGCCCAGCGCACCCGACCTCGCGCTGACCTGGCGCTGGGACGGCACGCGCTTCGAGCGGTTCTTCGTCCCGCTGGTGGCCACGGGCAGCCATCGGTACGACATGAACGGGCTGGGCGCGGTCGACGCGTTCGCTCCCGACGACGTCTGGACGGTCGGCGGCACCAGCGTGAACGCCCAGGGCAACGAGGACCACTCGCAGATCCACCGCTGGGACGGCACGGAGTGGAAGCACGTGCCCGGCCCGACGCCGGGGTTCTGGAACAGCCTGGGGGCCGTTGAGGCCGTCGCCGAGGACGACGTCTGGGCCGCGGGGAGGTACATGGGGACCGACGGGATCGAGCCCTTCCTGATCCGCTGGAACGGCACGGAGTGGATCCAGCAGGACGCGCCGGCGTACTTCCGGGACTTTTACGCCGTCGCGCCCGACGACGTCTACGCCTTCGCCGACGGCGTGTACCACTTCGACGGCGTCGAGTGGAGCCTCGTCGCGGACTTCCCCGGCGCCACCCGGCCCGTGCTGGCGGCCGGCGACGGCTCGGGCGGGTGCGACATCTTCGCCGTCGGGCAGCAGAACACCGCCGATTACGACATCATCAACTTCAGCGTCCGGTCGCTCGGCTCGGGCGCCCCCGACCTGAACGGCGACGGCGAGACCGACCTGTTCGACCTGCTCGTCATGATCGATCACCTGGGCGCGTGCCAGTCGGCGCACTGCCCCAGCGACCTCAACGGCGACGGGACGGTCGACCTGTTCGACGTCCTCGCGCTCCTCGACGCGCTGGCGTGAGCGTCACGGGGCGACGGCGCGGATCCAGCCGGCGATCAGGCCCATCGCGCCCTCGTCGAAGGTGGTCTCGATCGTCGCGTACTCGCCGATCAGCCCGGACACGGCCGGCTGGAACAGGTGGTTCAGGCCGGGCAGGCGCACGATGGCGGCTGACGGGCACGGGCCCTCGGCCAGCGCCCGTTCGATGCCGGGCAGGTTGAGGTCGGCGGGCACCTGCATGTCCAGCGTGCCGCACAGGGCGAGCACCGGGGCCCCGACCCGCCGCATCGCGTCGACCGGGTCGATCGAGACGAACTGGCGGAACCACGGCGAGGTGAACTGGCCCAGCAGCATCTCGGCGGCCTGCGCCCGCCCCTCCTCGGTCGCCAGGTGGGTCATCTCCTGCTCGACCCAGGCGGCCAGCAGCGGGCGCAGGGTCTGGTCGTCCGCGCCGGAGGCCAGGGCCTCGAACGCCGCCCGACGCACGCGGCTGTTGGCCTCGATCCACGCCTCGGGCTGCCCGCCGTTGCGGTACATGGTCTCGGACTGGAAGATCAGCACGTCGACGCCCGACACGCCCATCGCGGCCAGCAGCACCACGAACGCCGTCTCCGGCTGCTCGGCCGCGACCATCGGCGCGACCGCCCCGCCCTCGGAGTGGCCGATCAGCCCCACGCGTTCGGGGTCGACGGCGTCGTGTGCGCGCATGGCCGCGGCGACGGCCGCCGCGTCGCGCGCGAACGCCGCGATGTCCGCCGACGCGAAGTCGCCCGTGGACGCGCCCACGCCGCGGTCGTCGTAGCGCAGCACCGCGACGCCGGCGCTCGTCAGCCGGTCGGCCAGCACCAGGAACGGGCGGTGGCCCATCATCTCGCTGTCGCGGTTCTGCGGGCCCGAGCCCGAGACGAGCACCGCGCCGGGGTAGGGGCCCGGCCCGAACCGCTCCGGGTCGGGCAGCGTGAGCGTGCCGGCCAGGGTGTGGGACGCGTCGCCCTCCGTGACCTCGACCGTGACGCCCTCGGACCGGTAGGCCGGGCTGGGCCCGGGCTCCTGCGGCCGGCTCGGGGCCGCGTCCTGGGCCCGGTCCTGGGTCCCGTCCTGGGTCCGGCTTTGGGCGAGTGCGGGCGTGACGAGCAGCAGGGCCGCGACGGCGAGTGGGCGGAGCGCGTGCATCATGCCGCGATGGTACAGGGCGCCGGGGCGTCGCGGCGAGGACCGGAGCGGGGCGGGCTCAGTAGGTGAAGTGCTTGATCGGCTCGCCCTGGGTGCCGATGCGGGTCATGGCGTCGATGCCGATCTCCAGGTGCATCTGCACGTAGCGCTCGGTGACGCTGAGGTCCGACGCCTCGGTCTTGACGCCCTCGGGCGTGGTGGGCACGTCGGAGACGAGCAGCAGCGCGCCGCGGGCGATGCCGTTGTGGTGGCCGACGATGAACAGGGTGGCCGTCTCCATGTCGATGGCCAGGCAGGTCATGCGCTTCAGGCGTCCGAGGAACTTCTTGTCGTGCTCCCACACGCGCCGGTTGGTGGTGTAGACCACGCCGGTGCGGTACTCCAGCCCGCGGTCGACGATCTTGTCGGAAACGAACTTGTGGAGTTTGAAACTCGGCAGCGCGGGGACCTCGCGGGGGAAGTAGTCGTCGCTGGTGCCCTCGCCGCGGATGGCGGCGATGGGCAGGACGAAGTGGCCGATCTCGGTGGAGTGCTTCAGCCCGCCGCACTTGCCCAGGAACAGCACGCCCTCGGGCATGCGCGCGCTGAGCAGGTCCATGATGGTCGCGGCGTTGGGCGAGCCGATGCCGAAGTTGACGATCGTCAGGCCCTGGTCGTTGGTCGCCGCCTGCATCGCCCGGCCCTGGCCGTACACGTCGCAGCCGAAACGGGCCGCGAACCTGCCGACGTAGTCGCCGAAGTTCGTCAGCAGCACGTAGTCGCCGAACCGGTCGATCGGCATCCCCGTGTACCGCGGCAGCCAGTTCTTCGCGATGTCGAGTTTGGTCTCCAAGGGGGCTCCGGGGTTGGGGGGCGGGGGGCGGGGGCGGGGGGCGGGGGGCGGGGCAATGGGCAATAGGCAATGGGCAATGGGCGGGGGGTGGTACGCGCTGAGGGCTCAGTGCTCGTGGCATGAGGCACTGGGCACTAGGCACTAGGCACTGGGCATTAGGAGCTGGGGACTCGGCACTCGGCCCTCGGCACTCGGTCGGGATTCAACATGCAGGGCGTGGGCGCGCGGGATGCCTCTGGCGGCCGCACGCGGCGCGCGGAGGTCGCAACGGCACGCGACCACCCCGTCCGCCCCATGCCCATTGCCCATTGCCCATTGCCCCACCTCCTCATGCCTAGTGCCCAGTGCCTAGTCCCTAGTGCCTGATCCCCCCCCAGCATACGAAAACACGCCCCGCCGGACCGGCGGGGCGTGCATTCAAGTAGGGGATCCGAGACTCGAACTCGAACTAACAGAATCAGAATCTGTCGTGCTACCAATTACACCAATCCCCCGGGCGTGCCGGACCGGGCTGGGCCCGGCCCCACAGTGTAGCCGCGTCCGCGCGGGCCGCCAAGCACCGGCTGGCCGGGGTCAACCCGCGTCGTCGCGCCGCGGTACGCTCTGGGCCATGATGTACGCCCGGTTGCTCCAAGCCGCCCTTGTCCTTCTCGCCCTGGCCCTGCCCGCCGCGGCTTCCCCGCTCTCGCCGCCCGTGCCCGAGGGGCGCGACGCCGCCCTGTGGGGCCTGATGTCCGACTACCTCGAGGCCCTGCACGAGCGGCGCCCCGAGGACATCGGCCCGGCCTTCGGCGACGAGCGCCTCAACGACCGCCTCGGCGACGTCTCGCCCCGCGCCCACCTGGCCTGGGACGAGCGGGTGCTGGCCTTCCGCCTGGAACTGGAGCGCCTGCCCGACTCGCGCTTCACCGAGGCGGACCGGCTCGACGCGGACCTGCTCCGCCACGAACTGGACCGGCAGATCGCGGGGGCCCGGTTCCGGGGCTGGCAGAGCCCGGTCAGCGCGCAGGGCGGGCCGCAGGTCTGGCTGCCCCAACTGGCCGCCCAACTGCCGATGCGCACGGACAAGCACCGGCGTGACTATCTCCGGCGTCTCAAGCAGGTGCCGATCGTCGTGGGCGACACGATCGAGTCGATGCGTCTGGGGGTCGCGGAGGGGCGCGTGCCGCCGCGCGTGACGGTCGAGCCGGCCGTGGCCCAGGCCCTGACCCAGGGCGCCGACGCCTACCGGGCCGACCCGGCCGCCAGCCCCTTCTACCGCCCGTTCCTGGCGATCGACCAGGAGTCGGACCTCGCCATCGAGGCCCGGCGCGTCATCGCGGAGGCCATCGTGCCCGTCTACCAGGAACTGGCGTTGTTCCTCCAGAACGAGTACCTGCCCGCCTGCCGGGTCTCCGTGGCGATCTCCGACGGCGTGGACGGGCCGGCCGCCTACGACCACGCCCTGGCCGTGCACACCACCCGACCCGGCGCCACCGCCGACGCCATCCACAAGACCGGCCTGGAGCAGGTCGCCCGCCTGAAGGCCGAGATGCTCGGCGTGATCGCCCGCACCGACTGGGCCGGCAACCAGACCAACTGGAACAGCGACGACGAGAAGTTCGCCGCCTTCGTCGAGTACCTCCGCACCGACCCGCGCTTCTACTTCACCGACGCCGAGGACCTGCTCAACGCCTACAAGGCCATCGCCAAGGACCTCGACGCGCAGATGCCCCGGTTCTTCCGGCGGCTGCCGCGCCTTCCCTACGGCGTGCGCCCGATCCCCGACTTCGCCGCCCGCGCCGCGCCCACCGCGTTCTACTACCCCGGTTCTCCCGACGCCGGCATCCCCGGCTACTTCATGGCGAACCTGACCAGCCCGGACCAGCGCCCGCGCTACGACATGGTCGCCCTGACCATGCACGAGGCCGTGCCCGGCCACCACCACCAGATCGCCATCGCCCAGGAACTGGAGAACCAGCACCCCCTGCGCAGCACCTTCGGATTCACCGCCTTCGTCGAGGGCTGGGCCCTCTACGCCGAGACGCTCGGGCTGGAGGCCGAGGGCCCGGGGCCCGGCGGGATGTACGCCGACCCGTACGACGACTTCGGGCGGCTGAACTTCGAGATGTGGCGCGCCCTGCGCCTGGTCGTCGACACGGGCATCCACGCCCTGAACTGGACCCGGCAGGAGGCCATCGACTACATGGGCGCCCACAGCGCGCTGACCGCGCACAACGTCGCCGCCGAGGTCGACCGCTACATCGCCTGGCCGGGCCAGGCCACCGGCTACATGACCGGACAACTCGCCATCCGCGCCCTGCGCGCCAGGGCCGAGACCGAACTCGGCGACGCCTTCGACCTGCGCGACTTCCACGACGCCGTCCTCGACGCGGGCGCCCTCCC
>CAZFSO010000021.1:0-1935 GCA_964522095.1 uncultured Phycisphaeraceae bacterium
AGCCGATCCACGGCGCGCAGCACATGATCAAAGGCCAGCATCCGCATTTCTTCGGTCAGTGAAGACCTGCTCTCGAATGCGAGCTCGCAAGCGCCTGCTTGAACGTAGAAGTTGATACCGTGCGTGTACTGATCAAGCAAGCAACCAGCGTCGTGTACGATTTCGCACACGGCTTTGAGTCGTGCCGCGTGCTGCTCCAGATCTCGAACGGGTTGCCCGAGTTTGCGCCACGGTCTGCAACCGAGGTAACTGACGCGAACCGGTCGCCACACCCAGTTGTGCAGGTATTCTGAGATACACACCCATTGCTGAGTGAATCGAAGGCAGCCTGCGTGACTCCCAAACAAGTTGCTTGAAGTGCGGAATCGGTATCCATTCCTGATGCCCACGGATTCAACGTGGACATGCGGAATGCTTGACGCGTCTGTCGCTGGCACGCTCATTGATCCACCCTCACGTGCGGCCGAACCCTGGCCACCGTGCGCGGCCCGATGCCCTTGACGCGGTCGAGCGCTTCGACCGACTCGAACGGGCCGTTGGTGGCGCGGTCTTCCACGATGCGGGCGGCGAGTTTCGGGCCGATGCGGGGGAGCAGTTCGAGTTCCGCGGCGGTGGCAGCGTTCAGGTCGATGAGCGGCGTGTGAACAGCGGCGACGGGGACCGCGTCGAGTGGCGCGCGGGCGGGGGCGGTCGCCAAGCCGAGGGCGGCCGCCAGCAGCACCGCGCCCGCGGCCAGCAGGCGGGTCGACCGGGAAGTCGAACCTGGAGCGGGGGGCTGCCAGCCCCCCGTTCGGGCGCAGCCCGAAGGTTGTGCGTCGCTCAGCCCTTCGGGCTGCCGGGAGGCAGGCTGCCCCCCGCTCCAGGTCCGGCCGGCATCGGCTTGGGCGGGCGGCGCGGGCATGGTCAGGCCGTGGGGGCGAGGCGGGCGGCGGCGGGCAGCAGGCCGGCGGGGTCGGGCATGTCGCCCTTGGCGATGGCGGCCCGCAGTTCGGCCAAGCGGTCGAAGGCGGGGCGGGGCGCGCCGGCCGGCGTGGCGAGCCCGCCGCCGGGCATCTCGGCGCCCGCGGGCGGGTCGGCCAGGTCCTGCCAGCACACCGACTGCACGAACGGCTTGGCCAGCGCGACCGCGAGGTAGGCCGACGCCCAGTCGGCCTGGGCGCGGTCGGACCAGTCACGGCGCCACCAGCCCCCGGACAGGCCGGGGTTGTCCTCGTCCGGCGTCACGGGCGCGGACGGGCAGCCCACGCCGGTGAGCGCGATCGGGCGGTCGAGCGCGGCGTACTGGTCGAGCATGGCGCTGAAGGCCATCAGGTCGCGGGCCGCCAGGCCCGGCGCGGGCACGCCCATCTGCACGCGCAGGGCCAGCGTGTCGAACTGGATGCCCGCCTGCGCCAGCATCTCGGCGTACAGCGTCGGCGGGAGCGAGCGCCGGTCGGCGGAGTGGTGCTCGCCCCACGGCTCGACGATCTCGACCTGGATGCGGGCCTTGGGGTGCAGTTTGCGCGTCACCAGCACGCAGATCCGCGTCAGGTCGATCATCTGCTCGAAGGTGAACGAGAAGTTGCGGTTGGCGTGCAGGCCCGAGCACACCGTCCACCGCGTGACCGTCCGCCGGTAGCGGGTCACCACGGCCTTCATGTGCTCGTAGACCAGTTCGCGCAGCGTCTCGTAGTCGTTCTCCCAGATGTACAGCCACTCCGGCACGGCGTGGGGCCGGAAGTCGATCACCGGGCCGGCGACCACCGGCAGGCGCGCGGTCCGCACGGCCCACTCGATCCAGCGGTCCGTGCGGGCGAAGGCGTACTCGCCCTCGGCCGGCTCCATCTCGACCCACCGCATCGGGGTGGTGATGAAGTCGACGGCCTTGGCGGCCAGTTGGCGGGCCGGCTCGGAGAACACCTGGGGCGACACCGCCACCCCCACCGCCGGGGCCTG
>CAZFSO010000021.1:2035-34365 GCA_964522095.1 uncultured Phycisphaeraceae bacterium
GGGCCGGCTCGGAGAACACCTGGGGCGACACCGCCACCCCCACCGCCGGGGCCTGCGCCAGCACCAGGCCGGGGCGGGTGGCGTGCAGGACGGGCTGGCCGGTCCCCGCGTCCTCGGCGGCCTTGGCGTGCATCTCGGCCCGGGCGGGGGCGCCGAAGTCCAGTTGCGCCTGGCGGGCCGCCAGACGCTCGGACGCCTCAAGGGCGATCCACAGGGCGCACAGGGCCAGGCGGTCGGCCTCGTCGTCGGCCCGGTCGGCCCGCGGGATCGCGACCAGGGCCTCGGTGAAGGCCTCGCGCGCGCGCTCGATGATGGTCATCACCGGGTCGGTCGCAAGCGTCTCGAAGGCCTGCCACTCCTCGAGTTTGTTGAGGATGAGCATGACCCGGTGGCGGGCCAGTTCGAGGGTGAGCAGGTAGGGCCGGTCGCGGTCGGGCAGCAGGCAGGTCTGGAGCACCAGGCGCCCGAGCGGGCGGAGCGCCCCGTCGGGCAGGGGGCAGGGGCCGAGGGACGCGAGGGCCTGCTCGTCCAGCGTGACCTGCAGCGACAAGGCCGCGGCCTCGGCGGAGGTCTTCTCGCAGCGGATCAGGGCGCCTTCTGCGACGGCCGCCCCGGTGACGGGGACGGAATCGGGCCCCACGATCGAGGCCCCGGCGAGGGAGCCGTCGGCGGGCGGGGCGAGCCTGTTGGAGACGACGAATGCCAGCATCGGGTCTGCACACCACCGCCCGATCCGGGCCGTCGGGCCCCGCCGGCATCGGCCGGCACGGGCGTCTTGCGTACCTTACGGCGAATCGCCGCCCGGGGCGAGCGGCGGGCCGACGCGGGGCGCGGGCAACGGGGATACCCTCGATCCATGCCCACGGACGCGACGGGACGGGACGGATCTTCGGTGTTCGACACGGACCTGGACCTGCCCGACCGGCGCCGGGGCAAGGTGCGGGACACCTACACCCTGCCCGGGGCCGGGCCGGCGGGCGAGGACGCCATCGTGATGGTGGCCACGGACCGGCTGAGCGCCTTCGACGTGGTGTTGCCCACGCCCATCCCGGGCAAGGGACGCCTGCTGACCGAGATCGCGGCGTTCTGGCTGGGCCTGATCGAAGACCACGGGCTGGGCCCGACGCACCTGCTCTCGACCGACGACGCGCTGGTGCCCGACGCGGCGCTGACCGATCGCACCGGCCGGGCCGACCTGCGGGGCCGCGTGACCATCGGGCGGCGGTGCGCGGTCGTGCCGGTCGAGTGCGTGGTGCGGGGCTACCTGGAAGGATCCGGCTGGAAGGACTACCAGCGGACCGGGGCGGTGTGCGGCGTGGCGCTGCCGCCGGGCCTGCGCCAGTGCGAGCGCCTGCCCGAGCCGATCTTCACACCGGCGACCAAGGCGGCCGAGGGGCACGACGAGAACATCGGGTTCGACGCGGCGGTGGCGCACGCGGCGGGGCTGGTCGGCAAGGACCGGGCGGGCCCGTTGATGGAGACCCTGCGGGAGCGGTCGCTGGCGATCTACCGGATGGCGTCTGCGTACGCGGCGGCCCGGGGGATCATCCTGGCGGACACGAAGTTCGAGTTCGGCCTGCCGCTGGCGGGGGGGCGCGCGGACGCGTCGGCCGAGCCGGTGCTGATCGACGAGGCGCTGACGCCGGACTCGAGCCGCTTCTGGGAGGCGGGGTCGTACGAGCCGGGCCGGGCGCAGGCGAGTTTCGACAAGCAGTTCGTGCGCGAGCACCTGCAGGGGCTGGTGGACCGGGGGCTGTGGGACAAGTCCGAGCCGGGCCCCGAGTTGCCGAGCGAGGTGGTGTCGGGCACGCTGGCGCGGTACCGGGCGGCGCGGGACCGGCTGCTGGGCTGACCGGGGCGGTCGGGGGCGGGGTTGGGGGGAGGGGACGCTCGTGGTCAGCGTCCGATGCCCTGCACGCCGCGCTGCTGGCGTTCCTGCTGCTTGCGCTGCACCATCGCGCGGTGCTCTTCCATGCCGGGGGGTTCGGGGAAGACCTCGTCGAAGGGCCGGGACAGGTTGGCGGCGGCCATCTGGTCGTACCAGCGCCGGAACTGTCGGTCGATGGCGTCGTAGGCGTAGCGGCGCAGGTCCTCGGGCGTGTAGTCGTAGACCTGCTCGGCCTCCTGGGGCCCGAAGACGCCGATCATGTTGGCCAGGGCGGTGCCGGCGACGAATGAGAAGTCGCGGTCCATGAACTCCATGCGGGCGGCGTTCTGGGCGGCGACGACGTCGCGCAGTTGCTCGCGCATGAACAGGGCGTGGGCGCGCCGGGCGTAGTTGAACATCGCCTGGAAGCGCTCGGGCTCGCCGGCGAGCAGGCCCTCGATGATCGCGCCCTGGAGGGCGCCGTAGACCTCGGAGACCGCGACCTGCGGGGCGCCGAAACTCTCGTGGAGTTGGCGGTCGACGAAGTCGGGCAGCGAGAGGGTCATCTCGACCTCGCGCATGGGGTCGTTGAAGTTGTGCTTGCCCCAGGTGCGCAGGCGCTCGAACCAGCGTTCGGCCTGGACCATGTCGCCGCGCCGGTAGAAGTAGCGGACGGCGTCTCGGAGGAAGTTCTCGTAGCCGGAGGCGAGCGGGCGGTAGCTGCGCCCCTCGCTCTCGAAGCGTCCGGAGAGGTCGACGATCTCCTCCATCATGTCGCCGTAGGTGGGGATGAAGTAGGGGTTGGGGGCGACGAAGTAGACCGCGACCTGGTTCTCGTGCACGTCGAGGTAGTTGAAGTACATGTCGCCGAAGCGCCAGAGGTCCTGGACGGACTGGAGAACCATGCGCCCGGTGTTGAGAAAGTCGAGCGACTCGGAGTTGTGGAAGTTGACCTCCATGCGCCCGACGTCGATGCCGCGGGTGGACCAGTAGAGGGCGTGGGCCCCCGGGACGCGCCAGTCCAGCGGGCCGTAGTCGCGGACGATCTGGAGCATGCGGACCGGCTCCATGTTGTACCGCTCGATCAGGACGCGCTTGCGGACGTGGTTGCGGGCGTCCTCCCACGCCTGCTCGGATCGGAAACGCTCGCGCAGGCCCAGGAAGGCGTTGGTCTTCGGCCCGGCCATCTCGCCGATGAACTCGATGCGCCCGGAGCGGACGAGTTCGTCGTGGAGTTGGGCGCGACGGAGGAACTCGTAGCCGACGGGCTCGGCGAGGTCCCGCTCGAAGGCGTCGAGGATGTCGGCGGCGACCGGGGAGCGCTGGCGCAGGGCGGCGCGGCTGTCCGGGGCGTCGACGATGTTCTGGATCCACGCGGCGTAGATGTCGATGACGGATGCGCGGTCGCGCCGGTCCGCCGGGATCGTCGGCTTGGGGCCCATGACGTTGTGCCACTCGAAGGCGAGTTCACGCTTGTAGTGCTGGTTGGCGTCGTCGGTGAAGCCGCCGATCTTGTGCAGGAAGATCCAGCCGAGTTCCCGGTGCATCAGCATGTCGCTGGGGTTGGCGCGCAGGCCCTCGTCGCGGAGCAGGCGGATGCCGGCGTTGACCCACTCCCAGCGTTCCTGTGGGGTGTGGGTGGTGACGGAGATGTTGTAGGCGAGGTTCCACGCGTGGAAGGACCAGACGCGGGGGAAGCGGGGCTGGAGGCGGGTGATCTGGCGGGCGAGTTCGACGGCCTCGAAGTAGCGGCCTTCCTCCTTGGCGGTGTTGGCGCGGATCCACAGGTAGTTGACGAACAGCCCGCGCAGGGCGCCCAGGGCGATGCCGATGGCCACCTGCGGCGGGTCGCCGTCCTCGGCGCGGTCGGTGTAGGCCAGTTCGTGACGGCCGACGGAGGCGGCCAGGACGGAGTTCATCACGCCCGAGCCGGCCAGGCCCACGCCCAGCACGGCGGCCGCGATGATCCGGACTCTGGTGTTGGCGCCCATCGGTGGTTCTTTCCTTACGGGTCAGTGGCCCGAGTAGATCGCCAACTGGCGGGAACGGAATGCGTAGGCCCCGGCGGCGTAGAAGACCACCGACAGGACGGCCAGGAACGCGGTGCCGGAGAAGGCGCTGCCCCAGGAGAGCAGCCGCCCGTCGGAGAGACGCTCGGCCGGCTTGAGCTGGTCGTAGAGCCGGAAGGCCGAACTGATGGTGTCGGCGAAGTGGTAGACCGCCCAGCGGAAGACCTCGCGGTTGCCCTCGTGGTCGGTGGTGCCCCAGCCCGGCAGGGCGTAGGTGACCCACCCGCTGGTCTCGGCGATGAAGAACACCCCGACCGCGACCAGGCAGGCGACCGGGAAACTCAGGAAGGTCGCCGCGGACACGGCCAGCATGGCCAGGAAGGCGAGTTTGACCCACTGGACGGTCTGGACGCGCAGGAAGTTGCCCCGGAAGGTGCCGACCTGGTAGGAAACCTCCAGCCCGTCGGGGGGCACGGTGATGGAGTTGGGGTTGGCGCGCAGGGCGATGGCCCCGTTGTGGACGCCCAGCACGCCGTTGTAGAGTTGCAGGCGCAGTTCGCCCCGGTCGTTGATCAGGCCCGGGTCGAGGTGAAGGGTGTGGGAGAAGCCCAGGGAGGTGCGATCGCGCACCATGCGGCTGCCGTCCTCGAAGATGAAGGTCAGGGCGTAGAAGACGTCGGGGCGGTTGCCCTCGGCGTTGATCTTGTAGCGCAGGGTCATGGGCACGCCGCGCTCGCGGACCTCGCCCAGGCCGGTGAAGGCGAACTCCTGGAAGCCCTCGGTGCGGGGGTCGATCGAGCGGAAGTCGGTGACGGCGTCGCGGAAGGCCTCCTCGCGGAAGCGGGCGCGGTCGCGCGGGGAGGGCGTGAACGGGCCCATCCGCTGCATGTCCTCGATGCGCTGCTGGACGGCGGCGTCGAACGACGGGTCGTCGATGCTGAACGGGATCCCCGGGATGACCGAGCGTCGGGCGGTGAGGATCCGCGTTTCCAGCAGCATGCGGTCCTCGGTCATGGCCACCGTGGGGTCGCGCGGCTCGTAGGGCCGGACCTCCCCCACCGCCGGGGCCCGGCGGAGGTACTCGGTGAACATGAACACGCCGGTCGAACTGACCAGCACCAGGATCCCCGCCAGGGCGGCCACGCCCATCCACTTGCCCAGGACGTACTGCAGCGACGAGACCGGCTTGGTCATCGTCTGCCAGATGATCTTGTCGCGTTGCTCGAAGGCCACGGTGGCCGCCCCGAAGAACAGCACCAGCAGGGCCACCACCCAGAAGGTGAACTGGTTGGCGTACTGCAGGAAGGCCTGGACGCGGAAGCGCAGGGGCTGCTCGCCGTTGAGGATCAGGGGCATGGCGGCGAGCATGGTGATGAGCATGCCGATGAAGACCAGCGAGATCTTCATGCGGATGGCCTCGGCCAGCACGTTGCGGGCGATCGCGAAGACCGGGCGGGCGGGCGTGAAGAGCAGGCTGACGGCGCGCAGGAGCACGATGAACGCCAGCGTGAGTTGGGCGCCCCCCAGCAGCACGAAGCCGAACGGGCGCGTCGGCCCGAAGAGCAGCATCGGCACGCCGACGACGCCCGCGAGCAGCGTGATCGCGAGATAACTCAGGCCCAGGCCCAGCCAGACGAACAGGAGCATGACGCCCGCGACCATGCCCACGCCCATCGCCAGCGACACCGGCGAGCGGGCGGCCTGCACCGCGTCGGCGATGGTGCGCAGTTGCACCAGGTCGGGGTTGGGCAGGCGGTTGCCCTCGGCGTCGGTGATGAAATCCGGCGCGTCGGCGATGGACTGCTGGATGCCCAGGGGGTCGGTCGCCGCCTCGAGAAAGGTCCACCCGACGATGCCGGCCGCGAGCAGCAGGACCACGGCGGTGGCCGCGATCATGAAGGTGCGCGACTTCTGGACCCGGTCGATGGCGCCAAGCCGGCCGCTGAGGCTCACCGCGTGCCTCCCCCGGCGTCGCCGCCCGGCCGGTCGTCACGGTCGTCGTCGTCGGGCCGGTCGATCAGGGAGCCGATGACGCCCTCGTCGACCTCGGGCTGTGCGGGCCTGGCCGGGGCGTCGTCCGGCTGTTCGTCGGGCTCGTCGGCGACCAGGTTCTCGATCAGCGAGCGGTCGGGGCCGGACGGGGCGGCGGGCGCGATCCCGGCGGGCTCGGGCTGGGGCTCGGTCGCGGGCGCGTCGTCGGCGAGCAAATCCTCGATGACGGCGGCGGCCTGGGTCTCCGCCTCCTGGCTGCGCAGGAACGCGGCGGTGGCGCCGCCCTCGGTGGCGCCGGAGGTCGCGGCCCGTTCGGCCCGGGCGCGCTCGACGATGCCCAGGAACAGTTCCTCGAGTTTCTGACGCGGGGCGGCGACGCGGCGGACCGACTTGAGCCCGCCCGAGCGGCGCCGGATCACCTCGTCGATCTCGGCGAGGGTCTCCTCGTCGAGCTGGTCGGCCTCGATGGTGGTGCGGTCGGTGGCGGCGAGCAGGTCCTCGCAGGTGCCCTCGCCGCGGATCTTGCCGCCGTAGAGGATGACCATGCGGTCGACGACGTCCTCGACGTCGGCGAGGAGGTGGCTGGAGAGGATGATGGACTTGCCGCGCCGGCCCAGGTCGAGGATGAGGTCCTTGACCTGGCGGGTGCCGATGGGGTCCAGGCCGGTGGTGGGCTCGTCGAGGATGAGCAGGTCGGGGTCGTTGATGAGTGCCTGTGCGATGCCGATGCGGCGCTGCATGCCCTTGGAGTACTCGCGCACCTGGCGGTGCTGGGCGTGGGTCAGGCCGACCATGTCGAGCAGTTCGTCGATGCGGTTCTGGCGGACCTTGTGCTCGAGGCCGAAGAGTTTGCCGTAGTAGTCCAGCGTCTCGCGGGCGTTGAGGAAGGGGTAGAGGTAGCTCTCCTCGGGCAGGTAGCCGATGCGGCGCTTGGTGGCCACGTCGGTCGGGGGCTTGCCGAAGACGGCGACGCGCCCGGAGGTCGGCTTGAGCAGGCCCAGGATGATCTTGATGGTGGTCGACTTGCCCGAGCCGTTGGGCCCGAGCAGGCCGAAGACCTCGCGCTCGTTGACGACGAAGTCCACGCCGTCGACGGCGCGGGCCCGGTCGCGCATCCAGAAGTCCTTGAAGACCTTGGAGAGGCGCTGGCACGCCACGACGGGGCGCGCGTCGGCGCCCGTGGCCCGGGCCCGTTCTTCGGCGGCGGTGGCGGTGGTCATTCCTCGGCTTCCTCGATGCCGCGGCGCGTCCTGTAGAGGTTGCGGCGGAAGTTCTCCATGCGCTGCTCGTTGGCGATCTCGACCTCGCGCTGCTTGCGGGCGCGGTCGAGGTCACGCACGATCGACGGGTCCTCGTTGATCAGCAGTTCGGCGGTCCTGCCGGCGGGCAGGTACTGGCCCTGCACGAAGGGCTTGTCCATGAACTCGATCATGGCCGCCGACCAGTCGCGGGCGATCATCAGGCGGGGGTTGGACTCGTACTGGGCGAGTTTGGCGCGGAACAGGTCGCGGTCGGCGATGGCCTGCGAGACGCGCGTCGACGCCCGGCTGCGCGACTGCTCGAGCAGTTCGGACACGCGCCCGGAGATCAGCCCGGCGGCGTGGGTCTGCCCCTCGATCTGGGCGGCGCGACCCTCCAGCAGGGCGTCGATCTGTTCGAGCAGGGCCGCGGCCTCGTCGGCCTCCTCGAGTTCGACCAGGCGCTCGTACTCGTTGATCGCCTCGATGAGCACCGGGGCCGCCGAGCCGGCGATCTCGTTGAGCGTCTGCTCGCGGGCGAGCAGGGCCTCCTCGCGCTGCTGGCCGGCCCGCTGGGCGGCCGCCTGCACGGACGCGAAGCGCTCGAGCAGGAAGATCGGCGGGAGTTTGCGCGCGAGCGTCACGCGGTCGATGGTGATGCCGCTGCCCACGCGGTCCAGGGTCTCCTGGGCGACCTCGCGCACGCGGGCGGCGGCGGCCGAGTCGCCGGACTGCTTGAGCAGGTCGTCGATCGTGACGGTGGCCAGCGTCTGGACGACGCCGCGCTGGACGGCCACGCGGACCAGCTGGTCCTCCTGCTCGGGCAGCACGGTCGAGGCGTACTGCAGGTGGTCGGTGCGCCGGTAGGTGGCGGTCCACTGGGTGTGGGCCAGGTTCAGGTCCGAGGTGATGTTCGCGTGGCTGCGGCCGGTCTCGAGTTTGCCGCGGCTGGAGAACTCGTCGGCCCGCTTGGCCATGTACTGGTCTTCGTTGTTGTTGGCGCTGGCGGCGTGGGGCATGAAGGCCCGCCCGAGTTTGACCTCCACGCTGCCCTCGCCCACGCGGATCATCTCGCCCATCGGGAACGGCAGGTTGGGATGGAAGCCCGGGGTCAGGTTGAGCGCTTGGGGCCGGCCCATGAACACGCGGATGCCGCGCTCGCCCTCGTTGATGGTTTTCACGCCCGAGATGGCGAAGAGCACCACCAGCACGAACATGACGAACTTGAGCAGCCCGTAGGTGAAGCGCAGCGCCTCGGCGAGCGACTGGTTGGCCGGGTCCATGCGCGGGCCGGTCACGCCGCCCTCGCCCGCGCCGCTGCGCAGGCGCACCGACGCGCCGCGTGCGGCGCCGACCTGCGGGTCGGCCTCGGGCTGGAGGCCCTGGGTCTGGTCCTGATCGGCCATGGGTCAGCCCTCCCCGCCCTGGGGCGCGTTGGCCTCGCGGGGGCGCGGCACGGGCAGTTCGGACCCGGCGGAGTTGACGAGGTTGGGGTCGAAGAGTTGCATGCCGTAGTCCGAGGTCGAGAAGATCAGGGTGAACTTCTTGGCCATGGCCTCGCGCATCATGTTGATGTTCTGGATGAACACGGCCAGTTCGGGGTTGACGCTCTGCTCGGCGAGGTACGGCGCCGCCTCGGCCTCGCCGCGGGCGAGGATCTCGTCGGCCCGGCGCCGGGCGAAGGCGAGGATCTTCTCGGCGTTGGAGTCGGCCTCGGCGCGGATGGCCTGTGCCTGCGAGCGCCCCTCGGACTCGAAGCGCTCGGCGAGGCGGTCGCGGTTGGCGCCCATGCGGGTGATGACCGACTCGGTGGTCTCCTCGGGCAGGCTGATGCGGTCGATGCCGACGGAGACGATCTCGATGCCGTAACTGGACAGGGCCTGGCCGGCCTCCCCGCCGCGTTCGAGCAGGTTGGCGACGCGGGACTCGAGTTCGGGCAGTTTGGACCCGCCGGGCGTGGGGGTGAACAACTCGTCCATGCGGAACTTGCTCGCCTCGCCCATGGCCGAGCGGAGCAGGTCGCGGAGCACGTTGTTCTCGGCTCGGGCGAAGTGGTCCACGGCCCGGTCGCCGGCGCTGGAGAAACTGCGGAAGAACTCCAGGGGGTCGGTCACCCGGTAGGTCAGGAACGCCTCCATCACGATCTGGAAGTCGTCGGCGGTCTGCTGCGTCTCGGACTGGCCCTGCACCAGGCGGATGCGGTTGTCGTACTTGGTGACCTGCTGGATGGGGTAGAACCACTTGAACTTCAGGCCCGGCTCGGTCTTGATCGAGCCCTCGCCCGCCTTGCCGAACGTCGTCAGCACGGCCACCTCCGTGAAGCGCACGGTGTAGGTGGTGCTGAAGAGCACGAGCGCGGCCACGATGACGTACATCACGATGGCGGGGATGCTGAGCAGTTTGTTTCGCACGGTGAAGCGCTCCATCGCCCGGGTCGCCGGGCAGGGCCCGGAGTGGCCGGGCAGAGTGACCGGGCCCTCCCGGGCCCCTCGTAAGCCGTTACTGGGCGAGCGGCTGGCCCGCGGTTTCGTCGAGCACGTCGCGGCCCATCATGCTGTCCTGGAGTTCCAGGCGAACGTGCAGGCCGGGCAGGCTCTCGGGGGTGACGTAGACGCGCGCGCCGGACATCGATTCGAGCAGCGCGCTGAAGTACAGGTCCGACCGGAACAGGGCCGGCGCGGCCTCGTAGGCGAGGTTCTGGCCTTCGAGGAGGGCGGCGCGCCCGCGCTCGGACATGTGCCGGTTCCACCGCCGGGCGCCCGCCGCCAGGAGCAGCTCGCCCGCCTCCCCGCCCGTCTGTTCGAGCAGGCGCTGGACCTCGAGTTCCAGTTCGGTCTCCTCCTCACCGCCGCCCGCGCGGCGTACCCGCTGGAGTTCGTCGAGTTTGGCGACGATCCGGTCGGCCAGGTCGACCGAGCCCGCGGCCGAGGTCAGGCGGTCGGCCTGGGTCTGCAGGGCGTTCTCGAGCAGGGCCTCGCGGTTCTGCTGGGCCTGGACGACCCGCTCGAAGTTGGGCGCGACCTTTGTGGGCGGGTGGATGCCGTGGGCGCCCACAAAGAGAATCTCGATGCCCGCCCCGAGGCCGCCGTTGAACCCGGCGTAGGCCCGTTCGAGCCGGTCCTTGAGTTGGGTGGACAGATCGGTGCGCTTGGTCGCGAGGACCTCGTCGATGGTCAGTTGGCCGAGGTACTGCGTGACCACGCGCCGGCCGACCGAGGTCAGGAGCCGCTCGCGGTGGCCGGGCCCCGCGAACTCGTCGAAGAGTTTGACGTCGCGGACGATGTAGTGCACGGGCACCTCGACCGCCAGCAGCGACAGCCCGCCGGTGGCGCCCCGGCCGCCGTCGCGGGTCCGGGCGGTCTCCACGCCGGGCTGGACGATGTTGAGGACCTCCCGCGTCGCGTGCTGATTGCCCCAGAGGATGGCGGCGTCGGGCCGGTCGGGCGGCGTGCTGCCCAGGTGCAGCACCCGGACGCCCGCGCTGGCCTCGGTCTCGGCGTCCGGCCCGCGCGAGTACGGGTTGCCGACCGTGGGGATCTCGAAGGTCGAGACCGGCCAGGGCCACTTGACGTGCAGGCCGGGCCCGATGTCGCCGGCCTCGCCGCGGTCGCCGAAACTGACCAGGGGGGCCGTCACCTCGCCGAAGGTCAGCACCAGCCCGCGCTGGTGGGGCTGCACGACGACCACGCCGGTCAAGAGCCAGGCGATCAGCACGCCCAGGGCCACCAGGCCCAGGATCCAGCGCGACAGCAGTTGGTAGAACCACGAGCCGGAGATGTCGACGCCGAACTGGTAGTTGACCGCCTCGCCCACCGATTCGGCGATGCGGTCCGGGGCGGCCACCAGCCCGAGCAGGCGCGAATCGAACGCGGGGCGCGGCGACTCGCCCGCGATGCGGGGCCGGTACAGATCGAACACCAGGTGCAGGACCGTCTCGGACCCCAGGACGACCAACAGCACCGCCACCGCGTACGGCGCGGCCAGCGCCAGCCACTCCTGGCCCAGCGCCAGGCCGAAGAAGGCCGCCGAGCCGATCAGCAGCCCGACCAGCGCGGCGCCCACCGCCTGGGCGGCGCCCGCCCGGAGGTTCGCCCAGGGCTTGAGCGTGCCCATGCCCGAGACGAACCGGGCGAAGACGAACATGACGACCGCGATCGACAGCCCGAGCGCCAGCGCCCAGCCGCCCGGCTCGGGGATCGCCCGGAGTTTGTCGGCCTGCGCCGACCAGGAGCGGAACCCGAGGACGCCCCCCGTCAGGTTGATGCCCGCGACCACGACGCCCGCGCCCGGGACGACCCACTTCTGGATCACCGCCAGGCGCCGGGCCGCGACCCGCAGGTCGTCCGTCCCGGTGTCGAAGGCGCTGCCCGCGCCGCTGGACGAGAGTTGCTCGGCCTCGATCGACTCCAGGCGCTCGCGCCGCTGCTGGTCGAAGACCAGGAGGAGTGTTCCCCAGACGATGATGCCCGACCCCAGCAGGAACACCGAGGTGGCGGCGGCGTGGTCGCCGGTGAAACGGGCATACACAAAGAACAGCACCGCCAGGACCGTCTGAACGACGAGCCCAAGCACGCTGACCAGTGTTGCCCTGCGGTACGCGAGGTGATCGCCCTTGATCATGGGTCGGCCTGTCCTCCGCGGCGGGCTGGGCCCGCCGGTGACGGTCGTCGGTGTGTGCGGCGCGATTCGGAGAACCGTGCGGCCTGAGGGGGAGTATTGTGCCCGCACCCGGGGCCTGTGTCCACCGCACCCCCCGTACGCCGGCCAGCCGCGCCCGGTTCGCGCCCCGGCCGATCGCGCCGCCGCCCCCCGCCCCTCCCCCCGGCCGATGCCGGAAGACACCCGGGCCGACGCCCGCGGCACGGGCGCACGCACCACGCCGCAACCTACCATCGCCCCACCCCATGACCCACGCCTTCCTCCCAATCGCCCGCAACGCGTTCATCGAGAGCGTCCGCCAGCCGGTCTACCTGGTCATGCTGATGGCCGCCGCCCTGCTCCAGGTGCTCAACACCTGGGTCACCGGCTTCACCATGGGCTACCAGAACGTGCCCGGCGAGGTCACCGGCGACGACAAACTCCTCTTTGACGTCTCGCTGGCCACCGTGTTCGTCTGCGGGCTGATCCTCGCGGCGTTCATCGCCACCGCCACCATCTCACGCGAGATCGACAACAAGACCATCCTCACCGTGGTCTCCAAGCCCATCGGCCGGACCACCGTGATCCTGGGCAAGTTCATGGGCGTGGCCGGGGCGATGCTCGTGGCCGTCGCCATCATGGTCGCCATGATCATGATCGGCCTGCGCCACGGCGTGCTGACCACCGCCGCCCAGGACATCGACCAGCCGGTGGTCGTCTTCGGGATCGGGGCCTTCGTCCTGTCGCTGCTGCTGGCGGCGGTGGGCAACTTCCTCTACGGCTGGTCGTTCCCGCAGACCGCGGCCCTGCTGATGCTGCCGCTGCTGTGGCTGGGCTACCTGATGATCCTGCTGATCGGCAAGAAATGGGCCTGGCAGCCCATCGGCACGGACTTCAAGCCCCAGATCATGCTCGCCTGCCTCTGCCTGGGCGCGGCCCTGCTGGTGATCACATCGATCGCGGTGGCCGCCTCGACCAGGCTCGGCCAGGTCATGACCATCGTCGTCTGCCTGCTGTTCTTCCTGCTGGGCCTGCTGAGCAACTACTTCGTGGGCCGGCACGTCTATCACAACGAGCGCGTCGGGCAGATCGCGCTGAGTTACTCGATGACGCTGGCCGAGTTGTACGACTTCAAGCGCGACCAGACCGTCCCCCTGGCCGCCGAGCGGGCCGGGCTGACCGTGCAGGAGTTCGAGGCGGGCGGCTACCAGGTCGCCGACTACGTCTCCGAGCGCGAGGTCATGCGGATGCGCCCCCAACCGGACGACCCGGTGTGGCGCGAGGTGCTGCTGCTCGAGCCGGGCGCCGAGTACCGCATCGACCTGCTCAGCCCGCCCGCGGCCCCGATCCAGCCGGGCGACCCGATCTACTACGGCGCCTCCCCGAACGGCGTGGGCCTGGCCGTGCCCCGCTTCACCCCCCCCACCGCCGAACAACTCGCCAGCGGCGCCCCCACGCCCGAGCCCGCCCTGGTCGTCAAGGAAGTCAACGACCTGACCATCATCATCCGCCAGACCGGGCGCGAGCCGGTGCCCGTCTCACGCCCGCCGATGGCCCGCGACTCGGTCTTCCTCGCCCCGACCGAGGTCAACCCGGTCGCGATGACCGCCTGGGGCCTGATCCCCAACATGCAGGCCTACTGGCTGGTCGACGCCATCACGCAGGCCCAGCCGATACCGCCGAGCCACGTCGTGCTGGTGCTGATCTACGCGGGCATGCAGGTGTGCGTGTTCCTGGCGGTGGCGGTGCTGCTGTTCCAGGGCCGCGACGTCGGGTAAACCCCGCTCCGCCCCGCGTTCGCCCGTCACGCCTTGCCGGCGATCGCCCGGGCGTAGGAACGCACCGTCTTCTCCGCCGCCCCGTCCCAGTTGATGGCGCGCAGTTCGAACCGGCCGTGCTCGGCCAGGGTCTGTCCCAGGGGCGGGTAGCGCAGCACCGCCACGATCTTGTTGGCCATCTCGTCGGTGTCCCAGAAGTCCACCTTCAGGCAGTGCGTGAGGATCTCCGACACGCCCGACTGCTTGGACACGATCACCGGAACGTCGTTGCGCATCGCCTCCAGGGGCGCGATGCCGAACGGCTCGGACACGCTGGGCATCACGTAGCAGTCCGCCATCCGGTACACGCGGTCCACGTCGCGCCCGCGCAGGAAGCCGGTGAACAGCACCTTGTGACCGATCCCGGCGGCCGCCGCCTCCTCGATCATCCGCACCGCCATGTCGCCCGAGCCGGCCACGACGAACTTGACCTTCTCTTCCTTCTCCAGCACCCGCTTGGCGGCCCGGATGAAGTACTCCGGGCCCTTCTGCATCGTGATCCGGCCCAGGTACAGCACGATCTTCTCGTCGCGCTCGATCGCCATGCCCTGCTGGGGCTGGACGCTGTCCTGGTCCACGCCGTTGTACACCACGTCGATGCGCGCCTCCGGCACGCCGTACCGACGGTGCACGATCGACTTGGTCAGGCGCGACACCGCGATCACACGGTCGGCGCCGGTCAGGCCCGCCCGCTCGATGGCGGCAACCCCCGGGTTGACGTGCTCGCCGGAGCGGTCGTACTCGGTCGCGTGGATGTGGCACACCAGGGGCTTGCCGGTCAGCGCCCGCAGCGTCAGGCCGGCGGGGTAGGCCAGCCAGTCGTGGGCGTGGATCACGTCGAAGCGTTCGTGCACCCCGAGGGCGGCAACGAGCCCGGCGTACCGCTGGGCGTCCCCGAACAGGTCGCCGCCGTAGCCCCCGTCGCGCGTCCCCATGCCCTCCAGCGACCCGAGCACCTCGTCCATCGCGGCGGCCAACTCGACCGCGGACGAACTGCGCAGCGCGGCCAGCCGGTCCGGCCGGTCCCACGGGCCGCCCGCGTCGCCGGGGCGCCCGTGCCCGGCCGCTTGACTCAGCCGCCCCACCACCCGGGTCAGCGTGTCGCCCAGATCGACCCCCGGATACGGGTGGCTCGTGACCGGCGTGTACGGGAGGTCGGGGTGTTCACCGTCGGCCTGGGGCGTCTGGGGCGCGTACGGGTTGTCCCCGTGGTCGGGCACGCCGACCACGCCGACCGGGGCGGGCGCGGGCGCGCCGGACGCCGCCCGCTGGCGGACCTGGCCGGCCCGTTCCCGCAGCGTGTGCGGGCCGAGCAGTTGGACGTGCGTTTTCAGGCCCGGGGGCACGGACTGCGGCAGGACGAACAGCACCTCGTGGCCCTGGCGCGCCAGCGCCTTGGTCAGCCCGTGGCAGGCCGTCCCCAGCCCTCCCGCCAGGAACGGCGGAAACTCCCAGCCAAGCATGAAGATCCGCATCGCCTGACTCCCCGGTCGCCCCCGGTGGGGGCGAGGCCGCTCTCAGTCGTCCTCGCCGGAGTCGTCCATGTCGCCGAGTTGGCGGAAGCACTGCTCGTAGGCCAGAAGCCAGGTCGCCACGCTCTCGGGCGCGGTGTCGGGCACTCGCGAGCGGAAGGTGAAGAGCAGGTCGTCGGAGCGGAAGTGCTCGAAGGTCGCCGGGGCGCCCTCCCAGCCCAGGTCGGCCAGTTCCTCGTCGAGCAGTTCGTTGAGTTTGTCGCCGGTGTGGACCAGGTCGGTCTCGATGGACTCGCTCAGCCAGCGGTTGGCGGTGACCAGTTCAACCCAGACCGTGCCGTCGGCCTCGGGCGAGACCCGGTAGTCGGCCGGCTCGGCGGACGCGGCGGCCGGGCAGACCAGGCGCCCGCCCTCCAGGCGCAGGGGTCCGAAAACCCCGGCCTTCTCGGCCAGAACCTTCACCTCGTTCAGGGTCGCCGCGCTGTCCGTCGCCATCGCCATCGCTCCAAACTCCCAAGTTGCGTTCCGGGCGTGATGGTAGCGCCCGCCGCGCACCCTGCCCCCCCGTCCCCGCACCCCGCCCCCGCGCCTCGACGGACCGGTGGGGCCGCGTATACTCTCCGCCCCGGAAATGACCGTCCGGGGCCCGCTGCCCAGATGGCGGAACTGGCAGACGCGCCACCTTGAGGTGGTGGTTCCTGAAAGGGAGTGGAGGTTCGAATCCTCTTCTGGGCATTGAGCGCCGGCGTCGGACCCCCCGTCCGACGCCGGTTGCCGTTTTGACCCGGGCCCGTTCGGGGCCTGGGGGTCAAGCACCCCCCCCGGCAGGCCCGATGGGTAGCCCGGAGGGCCGCCCGTGCGAGTGCTAGTCGTCGACGACTCCGCGTTCATGCGCAAGATCATCTCGCGGATGATCGACGAGGCCCCGGGCCTGACGGTGGTCGGCACGGCCCGGAACGGGCGCGAGGGCGTGGAGATGGCCCAGAGCCTCCTGCCCGACCTGATCACCCTGGACATCGAGATGCCCGAACTCGACGGGCTCGGCGCCTTGCGTCAGATCCGCCTCAAGTGCCGCGCACACGCCCCGGGCGTCCTGATGTGCTCGAGCCTGACGACCGAGGGCAGCGCCGAGGCGCTCCGCGCCCTCCGCCTCGGGGCGGCGGACGTGATCGCCAAGGACCCGGCCACGGTCGGGGGGCGGAACCAGTCGTTTCGTGACGAACTGATCGGCAAACTCAAGGCGGTCGGCGCCGAGCGCCGCCGCGCCCAGTCCCGCGCGGGGGCGCCCGCCGCGACGGCCCGGCAGGCGTCGCCGATCCGGCCGGCCTCGTACGAGGACCTGCGCCTTGCGCAGGTCGACGCGGTGGTGATCGGCTCGTCGACCGGCGGGCCGCCGGTGCTCGAGGACCTGCTCTCCGCGCTGCCCAAGGGCCTGCGCGTCCCGGTGTTCGTCGCCCAGCACATGCCCGCGCTGTTCACCAGGAGCCTGGCAACCCGGCTCGGCCAGCACTGCGCCTGCCCGGTGCGCCTGGTGTCCGAGCAGACCGCGATCACCGAGCCGGGTGTCTACATCGCCGAGGGCGGGCGGCACATGCACCTCGCCGGGTCGCGTCAGGGCGAGGTGGTCGCCCGGATCGGCGACGAGCCCGCCCGGGCGGTGTTCCGCCCGAGCGTCAACGTGCTGTTCGAGACCGCCTCGGCGGTGTACGCCGACCGGGTGCTGGCCGTGCAACTGACCGGCATGGGCGACGACGGCGTGCGCGGGGCGGCGGTCCTGAAAGGCCGGGGCGGGCGCGTGATCGCCCAGCACGAGTCGACCTGCGTCGTCTACGGCATGCCGCGGGCGGTGGTCGAGGCCGGTCTGGCCGACGCCGTGATGACCCCCCAGCAGATCGCGGGCCTGTTCCGGCGGCTGGGGCCGGCCCGGGGGAACGCTCCGGACGCGGGGGCGGAACCACTCAAAAGGTCGGCCTAGCCCGGCCGGTCGCCCCGGGGCGCTGGAGCCGGGAGCCGATCGGCCCGAAGTTGGGTGACACCATCGGAGGACCGGCATGGACACCGAGCAGACCGTCAAGACCGCCCAGCAGACCAGCGAGCAGCTCCAGCTCGTGACCTTCTGCGTGAACAACGAGCAGTACGCCGTGGACATCCTGCGAGTGCAGGAGATCAACCGGATGCTCGCCATCACGCAGGTGCCCCAGTCGCCCGCGGGGGTGGAGGGCGTCATCAACCTGCGCGGTCGCATCATCCCGATCATGGACCTGCGCGTGCGTTTCGGCATGCCCAAGGGCGAGCGGACCGACGAGAGCCGCATCATGGTCGTCGAGTCGGGCGGCACGATCGTGGGCTTCATCGTCGACCGCGTGCACGAGGTGCTCCGCATCGGCCGCTCGACCGTGGACCCGGCCCCCGCGATGTCCAGCACCGTCGAGTCGCGCTACATCGAGGGCGTGGCCAAACTGACCGACCGGCTGATCATCCTGCTCGACCTGGACGCCCTGCTCAGCGAGCACGCCGGCGCCCAGCGTCTGGCCGCCTGACCGGGCCTTCATTCGCGACCCCCCCACCGCGCGCCCCGCAAGGAAGGCCCCGATGCCCCCAGCACGGATGGAGATGACCCAGGCCCAGTTCCAGGCGTTGTCGAAGATCATCTACGACAGGTCGGGGATCCACTTCCCCGATTCCAAGAAGTACATCCTCGAGTCGCGCCTCTCGCACCGCCTGGGCGAACTCGAACTGGACAACTTCGACCAGTACGCCGCGCTGCTCTCCATGGGCCCGTACCAGCAGGACGAGTTCCAGGAGATGTTCAACCGCATCACCATCAACGAGACGAGTTTCTTCCGAAACGACGCGCAGCTCGACGTGTTCGAGAAGCACGCCCTGCCCAGGCTCCTCGAGGCCCGCGCGGGCGTCAAGCGCCTGCGCATCTGGTCGGCCGCCTGCTCGACCGGCGACGAGCCGTTCACGCTGGCCATCCAGATCCACCGCTCGCTGGGCGTCCGCCTGGCCGACTGGAAGGTCGAGATCCTCGGCACGGACATCTCCGAGCGGGCGCTGAACATCGCGACCGCGGGCAAGTACACCTCCTACTCGATCCGCTCGACCCCCAAGACGGTGATGGACCGCTACTTCACGACCGACGGGCGGACCTACACCCTCAGCGACGAGATCCGCAGGATGGTCTCGTTCGAGAAGCACAACCTCAAGGACCGCCTGGCCGCCAAGCGCCACGGCGTGTGGGACGTGATCTTCTGCCGCAACGTGCTGATCTACTTCGACGACGAGATGAAGCGCCAGGTCGTCTCGACCTTCTGCGACGTCCTGGCCGACGACGGCACGCTGTTCATCGGGCACTCCGAGCGGATCAAGGACGTCTCCGACCGGTTCGAGCAGATCCCGATGCCCCAGGGATTCTGCTACAGGAAACTCGCCGCCCGCGCCCGCCTGGCGGCGTGAACGCACCGGAGCACCCATGACCCTCGGCAACTTCGATCCCGAGATCCTCCAGGACTTCCTGACCGAGTCGGGCGAGTTGCTCGAACGGCTCGAGGGCGATCTCGTGGACCTCGAATCCGCGCCGTCGGACCCCGAACTGCTCAACCAGGTCTTCCGCGCCCTGCACACCATCAAGGGCAGCGCGTCGTTCCTGGCGCTGACCAACCTCGTCGGCATCGCCCACGCCGCGGAGACGGCCCTCAACGCCGCCCGCAACGGCACCGTCGCGGTCGGGCGGCCCGAGATGGACCTGCTCCTCGCGGCGGTCGACACCCTGAAGATCCAGTTCACCGAACTCAGCGCCGGCCGGACGGACCTGAGCCCGGCCGACCCGGCGCTCATTGCGGCGCTGACCGCCCTTGGCGACCCGGCCGCCGCGTCGCCCGAAGGGCCGGCCGGCGACACGCCGGCTCTGGACGCCGACGCGGGCGTGCGCGAGATCCGCCTGGACCCAGCCAAGGCGGACCTGGTCGAGCACCTGGTCTCCGACGTGCAGCAGAGCCTGGGCCAGATCCGCCTGCAACTCGACCGCCTCGGCGAGTCCGACACCCGGTCGGCCGCGGGCGCCGTCCTGAGCGAACTGGCCGACGACCTGCTCCGCACGATCGACTTCTTCGAGATCGAGGAGTGCCTGAGCCTGGCCGCCGCGCTCGACGAGGCCTTCGAGGGCGTCGAGTCGGTCTGCGACGAGCAACTCGCCCAGGTCCGCCTGCGGGCCAGGGCGGTGTGCAGCGAACTCGACCGCCAGACGGCCGAACTCGCGTCGATGCGCCTGACCCGGCGACCCACCGCCACGCTGATCGAGCGCCTGCGGGACGCCGCCCACGGCGGCCTCGACGACGCGTGCTTCCTGCCCCCGGACGCCGACGACGACCGCGTCCTCGCCTTCGACGGCGTGCTGGGCGACGCAGATCCCGCCGAACCCGCCGCCCTCGCCTCCCCCACCGCCGCGCAGGCCGAGGAGTTCGCCGACGCCGACGCCGACCTCGCAACCCCCGAGGCCCGCCCGGGCGGGTTCGCGGAGGGCAAGCCCGGCCCGTCCGCGGCCTCGCCCGCCGCGCCGGACGCCAAGCGCCAGCAGGTGCCCGTCGAGCAGACGATCCGCGTGGAGGTCGGCCGGCTCGAATCCCTCATGAACCTCGTGGGCGAACTGGTCCTCCAGAAGAACCGCATCGGTGCGCTGGCCGACCAGATCGCCGGGGCCTCGGCCGACCAGGAACTCGTCGAGCAGTTCGAGGCCGCGGCCGGCACGCTGGACCGCGTCACCGGGGACATCCAGGTGGCGGTGATGCGCACGCGCATGCAGCCCCTGGAGAAACTCTTCGGCAAGTACCCCCGCCTGATCCGCGACCTGGCGGCCAAGACCGGCAAGCAGATCCAACTCGTCATCGAGGGCGGCGAGACCGAGGTGGACAAGTCGGTCATCGAGGAACTCGGCGACCCGCTGGTCCACCTGCTGCGCAACAGCGCCGACCACGGCGTCGAGCCGGCCGCGGACCGCCTGGCCGCGGGCAAACCCGGGACCGGCACCATCCGCCTGACCGCCGGCCACGAGGGCTCGCACGTGCGGGTGCAGATCATCGACGACGGGCGGGGGCTCGACCGGGAGCGCATCGGCGCCAAGGCGGTCGAGCGGGGCCTGTGCACCGCCGAGCAGCTCGCCGGCATGGCCGACGACGAGGTCTTCCGCTTCATCTTCGAGGCCGGCTTCTCCACCGCCGAGCAGGTTTCCGACCTGTCCGGGCGCGGCGTCGGAATGGACGTGGTCCGCACCAACATCGAGCGCAAACTCAAGGGCACGATCACCGTCGAGTCCGACCCCGGACGGGGCACGACCCTGACCATCGCGATCCCCCTGACGGTGGCCATCATGCCCGCGATGATGGTCGCCTCCGGCGAGGACATCTTCGCCATCCCCCTGTCCAACATCACCGAGATCGTCCGGCCCACGCCCGAGATGGTCTCCACGATCGGCCTGAGCCCGGTCATCCACCTGCGCGGGTCGGTGCATCCGCTGCTCAGCGCCCGCGAGATGTTCGACAGCCGCGGCGAGGACGACGAGCCGTTCGTGGTCGTCCTGACCCTCAACCAGAAACTCATCGGCCTGCGGGTCACGCGCGTGATCGGCCAGCAGGAGATCGTCATCAAGCCCCTCGACGGCGTCCGCCGCGACGGCCCGGTCTCCGGGGCCACCGTCCGCAACGACGGGGGGGTCAGCCTGATCATCGACGTCGCCGAGCTGATGCGGCTCTCGCGGCAAGGGCACGCAACCGCGGCATGACCGCACCCCAGGAGTTTTTCCCATGGACCCCGGCCTGATCGCCCCCTTCGTCGCCTCCATCCAGCACGTGTTCAGCACGATGTTCCAACTGCCCGTCGAGGTCGGCACCCCCGCCATCAAGCAGGGCAGCAAGTGCACCCACGACGTCTCGGGCATTATCGCCATGTCCGGCGAGTTCACCGGCACCGTCGTGCTCTCGATGCCCGGCGACACCGCCGTCTCGATCGTCGCGCTGTTCACGGGCGAGACCTTCGGCACCGACAGCGCCGACTTCGCCGACGCCGTGGGCGAGATCATCAACATGGTCTGCGGCAACGCCAAGGCCGCCTTCCAGCGCAAGAACATCTCCATCTCCTGCCCGTCCGTCGTCGTGGGCGAGAACCACCGCGTCTCGTCCCAGTCCGACATCCCCTGCGTCCTGATCCCCTGCAACACCGACTGCGGAGAGGTCGTCCTCGAGGTGGCCATCCGACCCGTCGCCGCCGAGTCCGCGGCCGCCTGATCCCGCCCACCAACTTCAGGAGATGCCCATGCGCATCATGCTCATCGACGACTCGAAGACCATGCGGAACATCCAGAAGTCCGTCCTCAAGCAACTCGGCTACACCGACGTCGAGGAGGCCTGCGACGGGCAGGACGCCCTGAGCAAGGTCGGCGCCTTCCAGCCCGAGCTGTGCCTGGTCGACTGGAACATGCCCAACATGGACGGGCTGTCGTTCGTCAAGGCCTTCCGCCAGCAGAACAAGACCACCCCCCTGATCATGGTCACGACCGAGGCCGAGAAGTCCCGCGTCATCGAGGCCATCAAGGCGGGCGTGAACAACTACGTCGTCAAGCCCTTCACGCCCGACCTGCTGTCCGAGCGCATCAGCGAGACCCTCGCCAAGTGCGGGGCCAAGGCCTGACACCGACCCCGGGGAGGGGCCTCCCATGGCGAGCGGACCACACGACCTCGACGCACACCTGCAGTTGCGCACGGACGAGCGCGACCTGGCGGCCACGCTGCGCGTCGGCCCGAAGGTCCCCGCCGACCAGGTCGACGCCGCCGTCTTCGCCATGTTCCTCGCGTCCAGGGGCGTCAACGCCAAGTGCGTCGACCACGCGGCGCTCGACGCGCTCGTCGAGGCCGTGCGCGCCGGCCCGGGCGCCGAGCACGCCGCGCTGGTCGCCCGCGGCAGGCAGCCGCGGGACGGCGCCGGGCGCGTGCTCGCGTGGGAGCCGGACCTCGCCCGCGAGATCGAGCGCATCACCGCCCGGCGCAAGGCCCTCGTCGAGCAGTCCGACACCCAGCCCCGCCCCGCGACGGACGCCGACGAGACCGCCATCGACTTCTACAACCAGAGCGCCTTCGTCATCGTCCAGGCCGGGTGGGTCCTGGGGAGGGTCTCGCCCCCGGACCCCGGCGAGGACGGCGAGGACGTCTTCGGCAACGCCATCCCGGCCAAGCAGTCGCCGGCGCCCGGCGACGTCGACCCGGAGACCATCGAACTGACACGCGACAACCGCCTCGTCGCGCTCGTCCGGGGCCGCCTGGTCTACTCGGGCGCCAAACGCTGCATCCAGCGCACGCTCAGCGTCGACGGCGACGTCGGGTTCGAGACCGGCAACATCGACTTCCCGGGGCCCGTCGAGATCGCCGGCGGCGTGCGGGACCGATTCGTCGTCCGCGCACAGGGCGCCGTGACCGTCCGCAAACTCGTCGAGGCCTCCACCATCGAGAGCCGGCGCGACGTGGTCGTCGAGCGCGGCGCCGCCGGGCGCGAGACCGGACGCATCATCGCCGGGGGCTCGGTCAGGGCCGGCTACCTCGAAGGGGTCGGCGTGACCTGCGCGGGCGACTGCGAGGTCCGCCACGAGATCACCAACTGCCGCGTCGACGCCCGGGGCGTCGTCCGCGTGCCCACCGGGGCGATCCGCGGCGGACGCGTCACCGCCTCCCGCGGCGTCGAGGCCTCCGTCGTCGGCAGCGTCCAGGAGACCCGCACCGAACTGATCGTCGGCTCGCTCGACGAACTCGAGGAACTCATCCGCCAGGCCCGGGACCGCATCGGCGAGACGCAGGGCGTCCTCGGCCCGCTGCTCGCCAAGCAGGAGGTCCAGGGCCCCATGCCGACCGGGTCCATGGCCGCCGAGCAGATCGAGGCCCGCATGTCGCTCGAGTTCGAGGCGAGCGAGGCGAAACGCCGCATCGACGAACTCGGCGAGGCCTGCGTGCGTCTGGAGGACAACCTCCGGGCCGTCACCGCCCCGGTCCTCCGCGCGACCCAGTTCGTCCACCCCGGCGTCGTGCTCTGGCTGCCGGGCTACCGCGCGACCTTCCGGGCGCCCCTCAAGGGCGAATCGGTCGTCCGCCTCGACGCGTCCAACAGGCCCGTCGTCGACGTCCGCGGCGAGACGCACCGCCTGTCGAAGTTTGCGCTCGTCGAACCCGACGCACGGGTGGTCCTCCCCCCGGCCCGCGCCGACGACGCCGCCGAGCGGGCCGCCTGACGACGCCGCAACGCCCCTGGCGGATCCCGATCGCCCAGCGGGCGTATATCGGTGTGCCCCGGCGTGGAAACCCCGCGCGGGCCAGTCCAGAATGGGACCGGTGAACACAGGGACCGCTGCAAAGAGAGGTTTCGCGACGGCACACGCGCTCTGCGTCGGCTGCGTGGTCGCGTGGGCCGGCCTGGCCATCGCCCCCCCGCCCGAGCCCACGCCCGCACCCGTGGACGCGCCCGCCGGCCCCACCGAGGCCGACGCGCCCGAGGAGCCGGAGGGCGTGGTCGAGGCGGTCGTCACCCTCAGCAGCGGGCGCCAACTCGAGGGCGTGCTCGTCTCCGACACGCCCGAGTCGGTCGTCGTCCGCATCAACGGCATCGACACCACCCTGCCGCGATGGCGCGTGGCCGGCGTGCGGGTGCTCCCCCCGGTGGCCGAACGCTACCGCGAACTCCGCGCCACCGTCGACGACACCGACATCCGCGCCCGCCTGGCCCTGGTCGAGTGGCTGCGCGGCCGGGAGGCCTACCGCTTCGCCCTCACGGAACTCGAGGGCATCCTCGAGGTCGACCCGGACAACCCCGAGGCGCGCACCCTGCGCACCTGGCTGCGCAACCACCTCGAACTGACCGCCCGGCGACGCGTCGAGCGCCGCGAGCGCGTCACCCCGCCCGCGCCCCGCCTGCCCGTCCTGACCGAGGAGCAGATCAACCGCGTCCGCGTCTTCGAGATCGACCTGAACGCCTCGACCCGAGTCATCGTCCCCGACGACGTCATGCGCGAACTGATGGTCCGCCACCCGGGCGCCTTCCCCGTCGACGCGGCCGAACGCGAGGCCATCCTCAGGCTCGACCCGATGGACAAACTCCGCCTGATCTTCAAGCACAGGGCACGCGACCTGTACGACCGGGTCCGCGTCCTCGAGGACCCGCCGACGATCTCGGTCTTCAAGACCCGCGTCCACGGCGTGGGCGGCTGGATCGTCAACGCCTGCGCCTCCAACCGCTGCCACGGCGGTGCCGAGGCCGGACGCCTCCAACTGCTCAACCAGCGCGCGAACTCAGACCAGACGGCCTACACCAACCTGCTCATCCTCGACCGCTTCCGCCTCGACGACGGCACGCCGCTCATCAACCACGAAGAGCCGGCCCGCTCCCCACTGCTCCACATGGCCATGCCGCGCCACGCCTCGCTCTATCCCCACCCCGCGGTCGACGGCCGCGGGCTCGGCGAGAGCTGGCGCCCGGTCTTCCGCACCACGAACGACCGCCGCTTCCGCGAGGCCGCCGGGTGGATCGCCTCACTCTACAGCCCCCGCCCGGACTACGGCATCGACTACCCGCCCGGGACCGACCGGGAGCCCGACCCGGACGACCCCGCCCCCGAACCGGACGACCGTCCCGAGCCGGGAACCCCGCCGGACGCCCAGCCGGACACAGGTCCGGACGCGCGGCCGGACGCCAACCCCGGACCGGACCCCGCCCGGGCGCCCTGACCCCGCTTCCGGCCGCCAAGCCCTATCATCCGCCCCTCATCGAACCACCGCCGAGAGCCGACCATGCCCCACGCCCAACCGTCCCGCCCCGCGCTGCTCGCCATCCTGCTCGCCGCCGGCGTGCTCGGCGGGTGCGAGCGTGACAGCAGTTCCCAGACCGCAGTGCGCCAGGCCGGACACAAACTCTCCACCGCCGCCGTCGGCAGCGCCGAGGCCTTCGGCGAGCAGCGGGCCGCCGCTTACCAGGAGGTCGTCGACCTGCTCGAACCGCACGCCGGCGACGAGGACGGCTACGCCGAGGCCGCCGCCGTGACCCTCGCCCAGGCCCGCCTGGGCCAGGCGACGCAGGCCGCCCAGGAGGCCGCCCGGGCCGAGACCGCGGCCCTGCAGCGGGGCCGCGTCGTCCGCGGCGCGCTCAGCGAGTACCTGACCCTGAACGCCCTGGCGCAGGCCGCCACCCAGTTCAACCCCTCCGCCGACCTGTCCGAACTGGACCGCCTGATCGAGGCCCGGCGCCAGGACGAGGCGGCCTACCAGGCCCAGATGGACGAGGCCAACCGCGAGATCGCCGAACTGGAGGCACAGATCGCCCAACTGCGCGAGCAGGCAGGCGCCGAGCGCGCCACGGCCGGCGAACTGGGCCTGCGGATGGCCTCGGTCAACGCCCAGCAGGCGGCCGAACTGGCCGCCGAGGCCCGCGAGCACACCCTCCGCGCCGACCAGGCCGACCTGGAAGCCACCCGCATCGAGGGGCGCGTGGGCCAGTTGCGCCCCACCGCGGCCGAGATCGCCCTGAACGTCTCCAAGGCCCGCTCGCAGATTGAACTGCTGGGCGCCTCGCAGCGTGAACTCAACGAGCGGGCGCGTCAGGCCGAGAGCGACGCCGCCGAGGCGCGGGCCGCCGCCGCCGAGGCGCGCGAGCGTCTGGGCGCCCTGGCCCGCGACCTGACCGAGTTCCGCGAATCCGAGGTGGCCAGCCGCACCGACCGCGTCGCGGGCCTGCTCAACCAGGCCGAGGCGGCGCTGCGGGACGCCCGCTCCGTCGCGAAGGTCAGCGCGTCGGTCGCCCGCGCCTCGATCCAGGAGGCCGCCGGGTCGCTCTGGGCCCGCCGGGCCGCGGGCCACGAGCACGCCGCGGCGGTGTACGAGTCGCTGGCCGGCGCCGGCCTCGGCGACGCCCACGCCCAGCGCGCGGCGAGCACCCGCCAAGAGGCCGCCGAGGCGCGCCAGAGCGCCGCCGAGGCCTACGCCGCCGCCGCCGACGCCCTCCGCTCGATCCGCGCCAGCGGCGAGGTCGCCGACCGGATCCGAGACACCGCCGCCCGCCTCGACCGCTTGGCGGGCATCGAAGCCGACCCCGAGCCGGACGCCGAGCCCGAGACCGACGACTCAGAATGGACCGAAGAGCCCACCGACCCCGCGTTCCAGTCCGAGACCGATCCCGATCAGGACCCCGCGGACGGGGACGCCCAGGGGGGCTGAACCCGCGCCGCGCGACGCGGTTTCTGACGAGCCGCCGCGCCGCGTCAACAATCCACCATGACGACTGAACAGGCCCCTGCCCACACCGAGATCCCCGGCCTGCCCGAGATGCCCGAGGTCCGCCAGCACCTGGTCAGCCCGGCCGCCCCGGTCGAGGCCAGGGTCGTGGCCACCCGCATCTGCACCGCGGCACGCAAGGCCGCCGGCTTCGTGCGCCACGTCGAGATCGACGTCTCCGGAACCCCCCTCGAAGGCGCCTGGGTCGCCGGCCAGTCCTTCGGCGTGATCCCCGCCGGCACGGACGACAAGGGCAGGCCCCACAAACTCCGCCTGTACTCCATCGCCTCCCCCACCGCCGGCGAACGGGGCGACGGGCGCATCCTCGCGACCACCGTCAAGCGCACCATCGACGAGCACAGCGACGACCACCGCCTGTTCCTGGGCGTCTGCTCGAACTACCTCTGCGACCTGCAGGAGGGCGACACCCTCCGGGTCACCGGGCCCGCCGGCAAGCGCTTCGTCCTGCCCGCCGACCCCGCCCGGCACGACTACCTCTTCGTCGCCACCGGCACCGGCATCGCCCCCTTCCGCGGCATGCTGATGGACCTGGCCGCCAGCGGCTACGCCGGTCGCGCCTCCCTGGTGATGGGCTCGCCCTACCACACCGACCTGCTCTACGACCCCGAGATGCGCGCGATGGCCCGCGAGCACCCCTGGTTCACCTACCGCACCGCCATCTCCCGCGAGGTCTCCGAGAACCAGACCCGGCCCATGTACGTGCAGGACCGCATCGAGGCCGACGGCGTCGACCTCCGCGCCATGCTCGCCTCCGAGCGCACCCTCATCTACGTCTGCGGCATCGCGGGCATGGAACTCGGCGTGTTCAGGACCATCTGGACCCTGCTCCCGCCCGAGACCCGGACGCAGTACCTCAGCGTCTCCGACGACGTGCCCACCGACCCCACCCTCTGGGACCGCCGCATGATCCCCCGCCAGATCAAGCCCACCAAGCGGGTGTTCATGGAAGTCTACTGACCCCCTCCCCCCTCCCCCCGCCCGCCCCGTCCGACACCGTCCGCCCGTTTGACCCGGCCGACGCGTCTCAATAGGTTTCATCCCGCCCCGTCTTCGGTGGCGACCGCCCGAGGAGGCCGACCGTGCGACGAACCCGTGCCCATGTCCCCGCCGCCTGGCTGTTGGCAGGCCTGCTCGCCGCCGCCGCCCCCCACGCCGCCGCCCAGACCCGCAACGAACTGCCCGCCTCGGTTATCGAGTCCGGGTCGATCGGCCAGGGCGAGCAGGCGGAGATCACCCGGTTCGTCTCGGGACTGACCCCGGCCGCCACGGGCGCCGAGGGCGACGCTACCACCCGCGCCCGGCGCGAACTCGTCGCCCCGCTCGTCGGCCGGCGCCCGTCCGTCGCCTTCCGTCAGGCCTACGGCCAGGCGGTGTCGCCGCTCGTCGCGACCCTGGTCGGCTCGGACGACCCGGCCGCCCAGATCGCCGGCCTGCGCGTCGCCGGCAACCTGGCCACCGCCGAGGGTGCGACCGTCGTCCGCAACGCGCTCGGCTCGACCGACGACGGCGTCCGCCTGTTCGCCGCCGTGCAGGCCAGGCGCGTGTTCGAGGTCACCGCCTCCGCCGGCCCCGCCCTGACCGAGACCCAGACCGCCCAACTCGTCGACGCCCTGGCCGAATCGGTCACCCCCGACCGCGAGCCCGCGTACGTCCAGACCGTCATCCGGGCGCTGGGCGCGGGCGCGTCGCTCCGGGCGTCGGACATGGCCCAGACCCGCTCCCGGTCGCTGGCCGCGCTGGCGCAGGTCGCCCGCCGCACGATCGACGAAACCCGGCCGGCCGACCTGCTCGCCCACGAGAACACCCTGCTGCTGGCCACCTCGCTGGCGACCCGGTCGGTGTCGGAGGCCGGTGTCGGCGTCAACGACGGCGCGGCGAAGGCCTCGGCCGAACTCGGCGCCGAGATCCTCGCCCTGATGCTCGGACGCCAGTCCGAAGGCCGCCTCGAGCAGCCGTCCGAGGCCGACCTGCGCCTGGTCAACGCCGCCGAATCCCTGGTCTACTTCGCCCGGCGCCGCCAGGCCGAGAACGCCCGGGCCAACGCGAACGCCATCCCGCAGACCCGCCTGGCCGAACTGCTCCAGGCCCGCGACCGCGGGTTCCGCAACGAACTCGTCCGCCTGATCGGGCCGGGCTCGGACATGCTCCGCCAGTTCGGCCTGCCGGACGACCGGTTCATCCAGTAACCCCTTCCCCTTTCGCCCCCGTCCCGCCCTCTTCCTGCCACGCGACGCGCCGGGCCGCGGTAAGGTGGTGCGATGCTCCGACTCCTCCTGCCCGTCCTGCTGCTGCTGGGCCTGGTCGCCGCCAGCGTGCTGTCCGACCGGCCCCTGCCCCGCGCCGACTTCGTCTTCATCAACCGCGGCGACGTCACCACCCTCGACCCCCAGCGCATGAGTTGGATGCAGGACCTGCGCGTCGCCCGCCTGCTCTACGAGGGCCTGGTCCAGAACGACGTCCTCCACGCCGACTTCGGCGTCATCCCCGCGGTCGCCGAGTCCTGGACCCTCTCCGACGACGCCCTGACCTACACCTTCCGCCTGCGCGACGACGCCCGCTGGAGCAACGGCGAGCCCGTCACCGCGGGCGACTTCATCGCCTCGTGGCGACGGGCCATGCTGCCCGACCTCGCCTCGGACTACGTCGGCATGTTCATGCTCATCCGCGGCGCCCAGGACTTCTACGACTGGCGCGAGCGGGCGCTGACCGACTTCGCCGACCGCCGCCGCGACGCGACCCCCGCACAGGCCGCGGCGACCGCCGAGGAACTCTGGGAACGCACCAAGGCCCGTTTCGACGAGACCGTCGGCCTGTCCAGCCCGGACCCCCGCACCCTGGTGGTCGAACTCGAACGCCCGATCCCCTACTTCCTCGACCTGTGCGCCTTCGCAGTGTTCTACCCGGTCTACACGCCCCTCGTCGAGCGCTTCGAGCGCCCCGACCCCGCGACCGGGCGCCTCATCCGCCGTCCGGGCTGGACCAAGCCGGGCGTGCTCATCTCCAACGGCCCGTTCGAACTGGCCCGCTGGCGCTTCAAACGCGACATGCGCCTGGAGGCCAACCCCCACTGGTGGAACCGCGCCTCCTTGGCCATCGAGTCGATCGACATGCCCTCGGTCAACGACCCCAACGCCTCCGTGCTGGCCTTCCAGACCGGCTCGGTCGACTGGCTCAGCGACGTGACGGCCGCCTACCGGGGCGACATGCTCGCCGACAAGGCCGACTTCTACCGCGAGCACGCCGAACAGGTCGCCCAACTCCGCGCCCAGGGCCTGGACCCCTACGAGATCGACCGGCGACTCCCCCCCGATCCCCGCAAGCACGTCAAGGCCACCCCCGCTTTCGGGGTTTACTTCTACAACTTCAACTGCAAGCCCCTGCTGCCCGACGGCCGCCCCAACCCCTTCCACGACCCCCGCGTCCGACGCGCCTTCGCCATGTGCGTCGACAAGCGCTCCATCGCCGACGAGGTCCGGCGCCTCGGCGAGTCCGTCGCCCACGCCCTGATCCCCCCCGGCTCCATCGGCGGCTACACCGGCCCGGACGGCCTGCCCAACATTGGCGACGCGCCGGACGAGGCCGGACGCCAGGCCATCGCCGCCCGGGCCCGCGCCCTGCTCGACGAGGCCGGCTTCCCGCCGAACTTCGTCGTCGACCTGCTGTTCAACTCCGACGGCGGGCACGACCTCATCGCCCAGGCCCTGGCCAAGAACTGGCAGGAGTACCTCGGCGTCCAGACCAGCCTCTCGCAGAAGGAGATCAAGATCTTCCGCGAGGACCTCAAGAACCGCCAGTACATGACCGCCCGCGCCGGCTGGTACGGCGACTACGGCGACCCCACCACCTTCCTGAACATCTGCCACTCCGCCGACGGCAACAACGACCGCGCTTACGACAACCCCGCCTACGACGACCTGCTCGCCCGGGCCGCCACCGAACTCGACCCCGACCGACGCATGGCCCTGCTCGCCGAGGCCGAGCGCATCCTCGTCGAGGAGGACCTGCCGCTGATCCCGCTGTTCATCTACAACAACGTCCAACTCTTCGACTCGGACCGCGTCACCGGCCTGACCCCCCACCCGCGATCCAAGAACAACCTCTACCTCGTCGACGTCCTCGGCGACGGCAAGGGCCCCGACCAGCCCAAGCCCGTCCGGACCGATTCACCCGACGCCCACGGTGAGCCCTCGAATCGTGGGATTCTTCACACGACCTCGAAGCAACCCCGGCGCGAGGGCACGGCCCCATGACCACCGTCGTCCTCCGTCGCCTGCTGCAGTTGCCGCTGATCCTGCTGGTGATCTACACCATCACCCTGGCCCTGGCCTGGCTGGTGCCGGGCAACCCGCTCGAGAACCCCGACCGGCGGCCCAAGCCGGAGGTGATCGAGCAGATGAACAAGCAGTACAACCTCGACTCGTTCCCGCGGTTCTACGCCTCGTACCTGGCCAGCGCCACCGGCGTGCGCTGGCTGGGGGACGCGGTCTCGGGCGACCTGGCGCGCGAGCGCGCGCGGGCCGCGGCCGACGACCTGCCCGTCCCCCACCGCCCGGTCTTCGACCTCGGCCCCTCGCTCGAGTACGACGACTGGACCGTCAACGAGATCATCGCCGGCGCCCTGCCGGTCTCGGTCACGCTCGGGGCGGCGGCCATCCTCATCGCCCTCTTCGTCGGGGTCGGGGCGGGGGTGGTGGGCGCGGTGCGCCCCAACTCGCTGGCCGACCTGTCCACCCTCGTCGTCTCGCTCGTGGGCATCAGCCTGCCGAGTTTCGTGATCGGCACGGTGCTGCTGCTCGTCTTCGGCCTGCTGATGGGCCTGTTCCCGGTGGCCGAGTGGGGCACGCCCCGGGCGATGGTCCTGCCGGCGGTCACGCTCAGCCTGCCCTTCGCCGCCTACATCGCCCGCCTGACCCGCATGGGCATGATCGACGCCCTGGGCGCCGACTACGTGCGCACCGCCCGGGCCAAGGGGGCCGCCGAGCGCAGCGTGCTGTTCCGCCACGCCCTCAAGAACGCCTTCCTGCCCGTGCTGAGTTTCCTCGGCCCGGCCGCCGCCCTGGCCATGACCGGCTCGTTCGTCGTCGAGCGGGTCTTCACCGTGCCCGGCATGGGCCAGCACTTCGTCAACGCCGTGCAGAACAAGGACCTGTTCCTGATCATCGGCGTCGTCCTGATCTTCGCGACGATGCTCATCCTGTTCAACCTCGCGGTGGACGTACTCTACCGCTGGGTGGACCCGAGGATCGAGTCATGACGCCGCACGCGGCTCAGGCCCGCACTCCGGGCACTCCGACACGCCCGTCAGCGAGTAACCGCACCGCTGGCACCGCCCGGCCCAGGCCCGAGCCCACCGGCGGAGCGCGATCGCCCCAGCCGGCAGCACCGCCACCACGATCCAGACGGGCACGCCGACCAGGATCGGGTTGGCGACCAGCCCCAGGGGCAACAGGCTCGGCCGCGGGTCCGACTCTGGCCCCTCCAGCGCCGGGTCGTTCCAGTCCCACCAGAACTGGCGGATCTCGATCACCGGCAGCGGCCAGCCCAGGTGCTGCGCCTGCAGGCTGAACCGGCCGGCCCCCTCGGTCGCCCCCGGCGCCGTGACGTGAAACTCACGGAATCCGAATGCGTGGTTTTCGACGCGATAGTTCGGGTCCGGCCAGGCAAAGTCATGCGGCGGACGCACGGGCCATCCCGAAGGGGCGGCCGCCGGGCCGCGCAGGTCCACGGCGATCGGCGGCTGCGGAGCCGTCCTCGACCGGATCCGCGTCACCGCGAACGGCACGTTGACCACCGCCGCCAGCAGGACGATCACCACGAGCACCGCCACCAGGGCAAGCCGCTCACGCTTGTCGAGAAACCTGTGCATGGGGGGACACCGTACCGGAACCGCCCCGCTGACGCAACAGGCGTTGGATCAGCCCAGTTCGACGAGTTCGAAGGTCGCCCCGTCCAGCACGCCGCAGGTCAGGAAGTCGCCCT
>CAZFSO010000022.1:0-1565 GCA_964522095.1 uncultured Phycisphaeraceae bacterium
CCCGCCTACGCTGGCCCCATGGCGATCGAGGTCAACTTTGACGGGCTGATCGGCCCGACGCACAACTACGCCGGCCTGAGCCACGGCAACGTGGCCAGCGCCGCCAACAAGGGAGGGATCGCGCGGCCCCGCGACGCCGCCCTGCAGGGCCTGGCCAAGATGCGGTTCATGGCGTCGATGGGGCTGACGCAGGCGGTGCTGCCGCCCCAGCAGCGCCCGGACCTGGGCGTGCTGCGGTCGCTGGGGTTCACCGGCGACGACGCGGCGGTGCTCGCCGCGGCCCGCGCGGCGGACCCCACGCTGCTGGCCGCCGTCTGGAGCGCGTCGAGCATGTGGGCCGCCAACGCGGCGACGGTGTCGCCCTCGCCCGACACGGCCGACGCCAAAGTGCACATCACCCCGGCCAACCTGGCCAGCAACTTCCACCGCTCGCTGGAGGTCGAGACCACCACCCGGGCGTTGCGGATGGTCTTCGCCGACCCGGACCACTTCACGGTGCACGACCCATTGCCCGCGCAGGCCCGCTTCGCCGACGAGGGGGCGGCCAACCACGTGCGCTTCGCCGCCGAGCACGGAACGCCGGGCGTCGAACTGTTCGTCTACGGCGTGGACGGGCACGACCCGGCCTCGCACACCCGCAAGTACCCCACCCGCCAGACCCGCGACGCCTGCGAGGCCATCGCCCGGCGCCACCTGCTCGACCCGGCCCGGGTGGTCTTCGCCCGCCAGCACCCCGACGCGATCGACGCGGGCGTGTTCCACAACGACGTGATCTCGACCGGCAACGAGACGGTGTTCCTGTACCACGAGCAGGCCTTCGCGACCGCCCGGTCGATGGTGACGGACCTGGCCGGGCCCCTGGGCCACCGCCCCCACTGCATCGAGGCCCGGGACGCCGACTTCTCGATCGACGACGCGGTGACCAGTTACCTGTTCAACTCGCAGATCGTCACGCTGCCGGACCGGACGATGTGCCTGGTCGCCCCGGTGGAGGTCCGCGAGCACCCGGCGGTGTCGGCCTTCGTCGACCGGATGGTCCGCGACCCGGCCAACCCCATCGCCCAGGCGGCCTACATCGACGTGCGCGAGTCGATGCGCAACGGGGGCGGGCCGGCCTGCCTGCGCCTGCGCGTGGTGCTGACCGACGAGGAACTGGCCGCCGTCCACCGGGGCGTGCTGTTCACCCAGGAACTCGACCGCGCACTCGTCGCATGGGTGGAACGACACTACCCAGAGGAGATCCGCCCGGAGCAGTTGGCCGACCCGGCGCTGGCGCGGGCGTGCCTGGACGCGCTGGACGACCTGACCGGGATCCTGGGTCTGCCGGGGCTGTACGCCTTCCAGCGTTGATGGCCCAGCCGGGGCGCGGACGATAATTTCATGCCCGTCCGCCGGGCCGGGCTTCACCCCCGGCCGCGTCCGGACGATGCCAGTGCGTTCCCCCGCCTCCCCCCCCCCCGCGCTCCGGCAAGGCCCGGCAGCCACCCGCCGACGAGGGCACCCCGCATGTCGCATCACGAGCACATCCCCACGGCCGCCGACGTGAGCCTGCGCAACGAGCCGGG
>CAZFSO010000022.1:1665-3653 GCA_964522095.1 uncultured Phycisphaeraceae bacterium
GAGATCCTGGTGGGCGAACTCGCCTCGCCCAAGCGGGCGGCGCTGCCGATCTTCGCGGCTCTGGGCGGGATGCTGGCGCCGGCCGCCATCTTCGCGGCCATCAACTGGGGCGACAAGGCGGCGATGCCCGGGTGGGGCGTGCCGATGGCCACCGACATCGCCTTCGCGGTCGGCGTGCTGGCGATGCTGGGCAACAAGATCCCCAACTCGCTGAAGGTCTTCCTGCTCAGCCTGGCCATCGTCGACGACCTGGGCGCGCTGATCGTCATCGCGGTGTTCTACACCGCCGAGCCCCAGTTCGTGTATCTCGGCTACGCCGGCGCGATCGTCGCGGGGCTGATGGTCATGAACTTCCTGAAGATCCGCTGGGTGGCGCCCTACCTGCTGCTGGGCCTGCCGCTGTGGTACTTCGTCTACATGTCCGGCGTGCACGCGACCATCGCGGGCGTGCTGCTGGCCATGACGATCCCCGCCAGTTCACGGGTCAACGCGGTCAACTTCTCGTACTCGACGCGCCGGGCGCTGGAGATCTTCGAGAAGGCCGACGACGACCCGGAGGCGGACATCCAGCAGAACGCCGTGCGTCAGGCCGCGGTCTACGCGATGATGAAGAACGCCCGGTTCGTCCTGCCCCCCCTGCACCGCATGGAGACCGCCCTGCACCCCTGGGCCGCCTTCCTGATCATTCCCGTGTTCGCGCTGGCCAACGCCGGCATCCCCGTGCACGGCGGGGTGGGCGAGGCGGTGTCGGGCAGCGTGTCGATGGGCGTCATCGCCGGGCTGTGCGTCGGAAAGCCCGTGGGCATCACCCTGGCGGCCTTCATCGCCGTCAAACTCGGCATCGCGGCCCTGCCCCGGGGCGTGACCTGGCGACACGTCATCGGCGCGGGCATGCTCGGCGGCATCGGCTTCACGATGGCCATCTTCATCGCGAACCTGGCGTACGCGAACCACCCCTCGAACCTTGAGCACGCCAAACTGGCCATCCTCGTCGCGTCGACCATCTCGGCCGTCGGCGGGGCGATCGTCCTGGCCACTTGCCGCTCGGCGCCCGAGCCCGAGCCCGAGCAGTTGGGCCCGTCGCTGGACGATTACCGGGGGCCGGACTTCGCGTAAAGGCGCGGGCGGACAAGCGAGCGGGGCGGTCTCACCGGAGGCCGCCCTTTCTCGTTGGATCCCGCTTCCCCCCCCCCTCCGAGGGGCGGGCGGGTCAGATCTCCGGCAGTTCGATGCCCGCGCCGCTCTCGAAGGTCGCCTGCTCGATGACGAACAGGCCCAGCAGCCAGCCCGAGACGATGTAGGCGTCGACCTTGAACACGCCCTCGACCTGTCCGAAGCCGGTCGGGGCGTTGCCCATCCGCTGAGGCCGGGAGAGTTTGACCTCGACGGCGTCGTAGGGCGTGGGGGGCACGCCCAGGCAGCAGCCGTCCCAGGGGTTCTGCATCACGAGCAGTTCGTCGGTGGTCTGGCCGACGACGGGCAGCAGGGTGTTGCCCTCGATGCGCACGCGCTTGCCGTCGAGCACGCCGAGCCAGGCGGGGACCTCGGCCTGTCCCTGGCGGGGGTTGTAGTCGCGCTGGACGGAGCGGAGGACCTCCCAGTCGAGCACGAAGGGGCGCTGGGCCGAGCCGTCGCCGGGCACGATGCCGACGCCGTCAACAGCGATCGAGCCGTCCGGGCGGATCTCGAAGGAAGGCCCGGCCTGCGCGCGGGGGGCGGGGGCGGCGGTCGCCGGCTGGGCGGCCGCGGCGGCGGCCATCATCGGGTCGGGCGCGGGGGCCGTGGGCTCGGACGCCGCCTGTTCGGCTTGCGCTTCCGCCGCCCGCGTCCGCTCGGCCACCTCGGCGACCACCCCGAGCAGTTCGTCAAGCGAGAAGTTCGACGCCGGTGCGGGCTCGGGCCGGGGCTCAGACGGCTCGACGGGCTCGTCGGCCTCGGCGACGGGTTCCGGGTCGGGGAGGAGTTCGGGCTCGGGTTCGGGCTCGGGT
>CAZFSO010000022.1:3753-23720 GCA_964522095.1 uncultured Phycisphaeraceae bacterium
CCGGGGCCCGCGGTGGGCGTGACGGCGGCCCGCTCCCGGGAGACGCGGAGGGTGAACAGACCGGCGGTCAGGACGCACAGCACGGCGATGAGCGACCAGAAGTAACGCATGGGGGCCTCCGAGAGTCATTCAACCGCGCCCGGGCCACGGTGTTCCGCGTGGCGCCGGGATTCAACCGACCGGGCGCAGGTGCCGGACCACCGGCGTGCGGTAGGCCAGCACCGCCGGGGCGACGCCGGCGACCATCGACAGCGCCACCGTGGCGAGGACCATGGCCAGGTACCCGTCCAGGGGCAGGCTCGGGCGGACGACCAGGCCCAGGCGGGCCTCGAGCACGCCCGAGACCACCGCCCCGCCCGCGACGCCCAGCAGCACCCCGGCCGCCCCGCCCATCAGCCCGATGGCGGCCGACTCGGTCAGCACCAGGTTCGACACCCGCCAGCGGCTGGCGCCGAGCACCCGCAGCACCGCGACCTGGCGACGGCGCTGCTCCATCGAGTTGTACAGCGCAAGCATGATCGACACGCCCGACGAGACGAACACCGCCGCCGCCAGCGCCACCAGGATCTGGTCGACGCTGGACACCACCGCGAACAGGGACCGGACCGTGTCGGCGGGCTGGGCGACGGTCCACTCGGGGTCCCGGCGCAGCGCGCTGAGCACCTGCGTCAGCGCGGCGGTGCGCGCGCCCAGGCTGGCGTAGACGCCGGTGATGCGCCGGTCGGCGTCGGTCAGGTCGTCCGGGGTGGTCACGACGCCCCGGCCCGACTCGGCCACGCGCCGGTCGTGGGCGTGCATGGTCCACGACCCGACCAGGTCGGTGAACACGGCCCGGTCGTGCGCCGAGCCGGTGGGCGCGAGCACGCCGACCACCTCGTAGTCGAACTCGGTGTGCTGGTGCGCGCCCTCCGACCGCGGCGCGCCGTGGTAGAGGTTGATCACCGACCCCACGCCCAGCCCCGTCCGCCGGGCGGCCTCGGCCCCGAGCACCACCTCGAACGGCCCGTCGAACAAGCGCCCCCGCACGACCTCGAACGGCTCGCCCGGCGCGGGCTGGAAGGCGGTGAAGAACTCGGTCGTCGTCGCCATGACCGGCAGGCCGCGGTAGGAGTCCCCGAACGCGGTGGGCACGGCCCACGCGAAGGGGTAGGCCTCGCGCAGGCGCTCGAAATCGGCCCAGGGGATGTCGTTGCCGGGCGCGTCGGCGTAGAACATGCTGTTGAGGACGCTGGCCAGGGCGCCGGGCTCGCGGCTGACGAGCATCTGCGCGTTGCCCGTGCCGCGCTCGAAGGCCTGGCGCCCCGAAGTCTTCATCGAGAGCAGCAGCGTCATCAGCGCGACCGCGACCGCCACCGACGCGACCGTGACGACCGTCGAGAACCGCCGCGCCGTCATCGAGCGCTGCACGATGGCCCAGTCCGACAACGCCACCTCAACGCCCCCCCGCCGAAGACGTGACGGCCGGCTCGGCCAGGAGGCTCAACCGCTCGTGCCGGTCGAACAGCCCCACCAGCGACGGGTCGTGCGTGACGCACAGCAGGGCCGCGCCGTCGGCGCGGCAGGCCTCCCGGATCATCGCCACCGCGCCCGCGGCGTTCTCGGGGTCCAGGCTCGCGGTCGGCTCGTCGGCCAGCACCAGCGCCGGGCGGCAGGCCAGGGCCCGCGCCACCGCCACCCGCTGCTGCTGGCCCACGCTCATCGACTCGGCCGCCTGGCCCGGGCGCTCGATGCCCAGGCGGGACAGCAGTTGCTCGGCCCGGGCCCGGTGCTCGGCGCGGGGCAGGTCGGAGAACATCATGGCCGCCATCACGTTCTCCGCGGCGGAGAAGCCGTGCAGCAGGTGGAAGGTCTGGAAGACCATGCCGACGCGGCGCCCGCGGAACCGGTCGCGGGCCGAGCCGCGCAGGGATGAAAGGTCCGTCCCGGCGATCTCGATCGAGCCCTGGTCGGGGTCCATCAGCCCGGCGACGAGGTGGAGCAGGGTGCTCTTGCCCCGGCCCGACGCGCCGGTCAGGACAACCTGCTCGCCCGGCTCGACGGCCAGTTCCGTGACGCGGACGGTGGGCTCGGTCGCGCCGGGGTGGGCGAAGACAAGGCCGCGCACGCGCAGGGCGGGCGGCGCGTTCTCGGACGGTGCGCCTTCGTGATAAGGAGATCCGCTCACTTCACGCCTCCGAAGGACCCCCGGGCTTCACCCGTGCCCGCACGCGCCCGATACACACACGAGGAACCCGGAGAGCGACTGTATGCCCGCTGCACTGATCCCCCCGAACGAGGCCGAGCGTCTGGCGTCGGTCCGACGGCTCGGCGAACTCGGGCACGCCCACCGGGCGATCGAGACCATCCTCGCCACGCTCCGCGAGCAGTTCCGCGTTGACGCCGCGATCCTCAGCATCGTCAACGAGTCCACGCAGCACCCCTTCCTCTGCGACCCGGACGGGGCGCAGGCCACCCCGCGGGCCGCGGCCTTCTGCGCCCACGTGGTCTACGGCGGAGCGCCGGTCGTCGTGCCCGACGCGACGGCCGACGACCGCTTCCGCGACAACCCGGGCGTCGTCGCGGGCGCGGTCGGCTTCTACTACGGCGCGCCCGTCTACACGCCCGAGGGCCACGTGGCCGGCGCGCTGTGCGTGCAGGGGCCGGGCGCGCGCGCGCCGACGGACCTTGAGATCGCCCTGCTGCGCCGCCTGGCCGACCTGGCGACCGAGGAACTCCGCCTGGCCCGGCGATTCGCCGAGTTCGAGCGCGTCCACGCCACCCGCGAGGACCACCTGCGCCTGATGATCCGCCACGCGCCCGCGGCCATCGCGATGTTCGACCGGCAGATGCGCTACCTGGCGGTGTCCGAGCAGTGGGCGCGCGACTACCGCCTGACCGACGCGGACCTCGTCGGACGCTGCCACTACGACGTGTTCCCCGAGGTGCCCGACGCCTGGAAAGACGACCACCGGCGCTGCCTGGAGGGCGAGACGATCTCGACCGACCACGACACCTTCACCCGCGCCGACGGCAGCGTCGACCACCTGCGCTACAGCCTGGTGCCCTGGCGCGACGCCGACGGGCGCATCGGCGGCCTGGTCATGTTCACCCAGGTCATCACCGGCGAGGTCCGGCGCGCCCGCGAGCAGGACCTCAACGCCAAGCGCCTCGACCTGGCCGTCAAGGCCGCCCAGGCCGGGCTGTGGGAGTGGAACCTGGCCGACCACAGCGTCTACCTCTCCGATGAGGGCTGGTCGCAGATCGGTGAGCGCCCCGACCCCGCCGGCGTGACCAGCCAGGCCCTGATGGAGCGCGCCCACCCCGACGACCGCCCCGCGTTCCAGGCGGCGCTCGAACCGGTCGTCAACGGCGTGCAGGACGCGTTCACCGCCGAGTACCGGCTCCGCGACGCCGACGGCGCGTACCGCTGGTTCGTCGGGCACGGCGTGATCGCCGAGCGCGACGCGCACGGGCGCGCCGCCCGCATCGTCGGCGTGCGCCTGGACATCCACGACCGCAAACTCCTCCAGATCCGCACCGAGACGCACCTCAACGACCTCGCCCGCGCCAAGTCGCTGCTCGAACACCAGACCCAGCAGCTCATCGAGGCCAGCCAACGCGCCAAGGCGGCCCGCAAGCAGGCCGAGCAGGCCAGCCAGGCCAAGTCCCAGTTCCTGGCCAACATGAGCCACGAGATCCGCACGCCCATGGCGGCCATCCTGGGGTACACCGAGGTGCTGGCCGACCGCCAGGCCGACGAGCGCGACCGCGAGGAGGCGGTTGCGACGATCCGGCGCAACGGCGAGCACCTCATCACCCTGATCAACGAGATCCTCGACCTGTCGCGCATCGAGGCCGGGCGGTTCGAGATCGACCGCGCCGAGACCGACCCCGGCGCGGTGGTGCGCGAGGCGGCCGCCTTCATGCACGACCTGGCGGCGCGCAAGGGGATCGACCTGCGCGTGCTGACCGAGCCGTCGCTGCCGGGACGCGTCATGACCGACGCGACGCGGCTTCGCCAGGTGCTGGTCAACCTGATCGGCAACGCGGTGAAGTTCACGGAGAAGGGCGCGGTGACGGTCCGCGCGTGGGGCGACGACACCGGGGTGCCGTGGTTCGAGGTTCGCGACACCGGCATCGGCATGCGCCCCCAGGACGCCCGGCGCATCTTCGAGCCCTTCATGCAGGCCGACGGCTCGACCACGCGCCGGCACGGGGGCTCGGGCCTGGGCCTCGCGATCTCGTCGCGCCTGGCCGACATGCTCGGCGGGCGCGTGGAGGTCGCGCACACCGCGCCCGGCGTGGGCACGACGATGCGCTTCTTCGTCGACCCGGGGGCCGTGGGCGTGCGCTTCGCCCGGGCCGAGCCGGCGCAGGCGGCGTCCGAGCCCGACGCGCAGGGGCCGGGCGCCGACGGCGCGTGCCTGGCCGGGTCGCGCATCCTGCTGGCCGAGGACGGGCCGGACAACCAGAAACTGCTGTCCTACATGCTGACCCGGGCCGGCGCGAGCGTGACCGTGGTCTCGGACGGAGCGCAGGCGGTCGAGGCGGTGGTCAACGCCGAGGGCGAGCCGTTCCAACTGCTGCTGCTGGACATGCAGATGCCCGAGATGGACGGGTACGAGGCGGCGCTGCACCTGCGCAGCCGCGGCTTCCGCCTGCCCATCATCGCCCTGACCGCGCACGCCATGGACGGCGACCGCGAGCGCTGCCTGCGCGCCGGGTGCGACGACTACGCCAGCAAGCCCGTGTCCGGCCCGGCCTTGCAGTCGCTGTGCGCCCGCTGGCTGGCCCGGGCCGGTCGCTCGGCGGCCTGAAACAAACGGGGCGTGTTCCTCAGAACTTGGCGGATCCAAGCCGGCCCGGCTTCGGATACATTGGGCGAGGCGGGGCTCCCCGCCCGGTTCGTCCGCCGCGCCCGGTTCTCGGGCGTTGCCGGTGAAGTGGCATCCCGATCCGTCCAGAGAAGAGGTCCTCCATGAGAACGCTCCCCGCGTTGTGCCTTGCAGCCGTCAGCGCCCTCGCGCCAGCCGCCCACGCCGGAGCCCCGGCGCAGGCCCCCGCGCCGGCCCGCCAGCCGGACCGGGTCCACGTCGTGCGGACCGTCGCCGAACTGACCGGGCTGACCGGCCTGCCCATGGGGGCCTCGACCCTGCTGGCGGTGCCCGTCGAGCAGGGCGAGGAAATCCTCGAGGTCACCCGCTTCACAAACCTGACCGACGACGCGCAGGTGGTGGTCGTCGGCGACGGGGGCGTCGAGACGCCCATCGACCTCTCCCGCGTGGTGCTGCTCAAGGGCACGATCGCGGGCGACCCCGACTCGCTGGCGTTCGTGTCGATCTCGGACGACCAGGTCAGCGGGTTCATCCGCGCGGCGGACGGCGTGCGGGTCATCAGTTCGGGCGCGCCCGACGCGGACGCCGCCATCCACGCCGTCCTGGCGCGCGACCTGCGCCTGGGCGACGGCAACCCGACCTGCGCCGTGCAGTCCAACAACCCGGCGTTCTACCCGCCCGACGCGCCCCCGCGCCGCCCGGCCGCCGACGCGCCCTTCCGGGGCGAGCCGCCCTGCCGCGTGGCCCGCATCGCCATCGACACCGACTACCACCTGACCGCGGACCGCTTCGGGGGCAACCCGACCCTCGCCGCGGTGTACGTGCAGACCCTCATGGCCGCGTCGAGCAGCATCTACGAGCGCGACCTCAACGTCCGCCTGACGATCCCCTACATGCGCCTGTGGACCACCACCGACACGCCATACGCCGGCATGTCCAACGCCAACCACTTCCTCGACCGCCTCCGCGACCACTGGAACGAGGACATGGGCCACGTCGAGCGCGAGACCGTGCACGGCCTGTCGTCCCTCTCCCTCGGCGGCGGCGTCGCCTACGTCAACGCCCTGTGCTACCGCCCCTACGCCTACGGCATCTCGGGCAACCTCGACGGGGCTTTCCCCCTGCCCGTCCAGGACAACTCCCACGACAACTGGGACCTCATGGTCGTCTCCCACGAACTCGGCCACAACTTCGGCACCGGGCACACGCACGACTCGTACAACCCCCCCATCGACGGCTGCGGCAACGGCGACTGCGCCAACGCCTTCGACACCACCATCATGTCCTACTGCCACCTCTGCCCGGGCGGCCTCTCCAACATGGACATGCGCTTCCACCCGCGCGTCCAGGCCCGCATCCTCCAGTTCCTCGGCAGCGAGGCCGGCTGCAACCTGATCGCCGCGGCCCACCCCGTCGCCCTGGACGACCAGTTCCAGGTGCTCGCCGGCGACCCGACCGACCTGGACGTCCTGGGCAACGACGCCGCGGCCTCGTGCGACTCGACACCGATCACCGTCACCGGCTTCCCGACGCAGACCCAGGCCGGCGGCACGCTGGAACTGGTCACCGACGCGATGTTCACGCACCCCTTGCTGCGCTACACCGCGCCCGCCGGGTTCGTCGGGACCGACGTGTTCACCTATGCCGCGGGCGACGCCGGCGAGGCCGAGGTCAGCGTCCAGGTGGTGACCGCCAGGGCGCCCGTCACCGGGGTCATCACCGAGCCGGGCGTGGAAGTGGACTACTACACGCTCTCCAACCCGTCCTCGATGCCCGACTTCGGCCCGCGGACGCCGTACGCCAGCGACGTGGTCAGCGCCGTGAACTTCGCGAGCACGACGGGCAACTTCGCCACCTCCGGGCGGTCCGACAACGTCGGCGCCGTCTTCAACGGGCTGATCGAGGTGCCCGAGACCGGCTGGTACACCCTCAGCGTCGAGTCCGACGACGGGTCGCTGCTCTACGTGGGCGACGACCTGGTGGTCGACAACGACGGGCTGCACGGCATGGTCGAGGCCTCGGCCCAGGTGGCGCTGCAGGCCGGCAAGCACCCTGTTCGGGTGGAGTTCTTTGAGGCCGGGGGCGGCGCGGGCGTGATCGTCCGCTACGCGGGGGACGCCGTGACGCGGCGCCCGGTGCCCGCCTCGGCGTGGTCGCGCGTGGTCGGGCAGGCCTGCCCGGCCGACCTGGCCGCGCCGTTCGGGCAGGTGGACATCATGGACATGCTGCACTTCGTCACGGCCTTCAGCCACCAGTTGCCCAGCGCCGACGTCGCCCCGCCCTTCGGCCAGTGGGACATCTTCGACCTGATGACCTACCTGGACATGTTCAACGCCGGCTGCCCGTGACCGGCGGGCCGGGGGCCCCGCCCGGAATTGCGGGGTTTCACGGTGATTCCTTTCGTATTTTTCGTCACATAACGCGGGCGGTTTCCTGTATGCTGGCCACGGTCCGCCTTTCCCCACGAGACCCACGGAGGATGAGAACATGAAGCGTTACCTTGCCGCGGCCGCGTTGGCCGCGTGTGCCGGAGGCGCCGCCGCGTCGCCCGACGTCATCTGCGGCGTGCTGACCGACGTGAACCACTACGGCGCCGTCGGTGGCATCCGCGCCTACTCCATCGGCACCACCGCCTGCAACAAGGGCACCAGCCCGGCCAACTGGATCGCCGACACCACCAACCACCCCGTGATCTCCACCAGCCTCTACAAGATCGACAACGGACGCATGACCCAACTGGGCGTCTCGTTCGTCAAGCACTCGTGGGCGGCGCTCCAGATGAACGCCTGCGGCTTCGGCTGCGGCTCGGGCGGGCACTGGCAGGCCCTCGGGCCCGGCTGCTCGGACCCCTACTCGGCCGGCCTCAACGGCACCCAGACCGACCTGGGCCCGCGCTTCGAGATCAACGCCTTCACCGGCGAGTACCCCTGGCCGCCCTCCTTCATCAACAACACCGGCAACGCCATCTACAAACGCCTGCAGGTGCCCGCTGACGAACTCGTCACCGCCACCGGCCAGTTCTTCTCCGAGGGCATCTACACCGCCCGCGACGACGCCCTGGCCGGCAACCAGTTCAACAACGCCTCCTACCGGCGCATGACCGTCAACCAGGGCAACTTCTCGATGTTCGGCAACGGCGCCACCGTGCGCGAGACGCCGGCCATCTTCGCCTGGAAGGACCACGGCCTGGGCCAGAACCAGCCCGACCCGGACCTGTCCATCTCCCAGATCGACGTGCCCGGCGAGGGACGCTTCTACCTCGCCTCCAAGGCCGTCGACCTCGGCGACGGCACCTGGCGCTACGAGTACGGGCTGTTCAACCAGAACTCCCACCGCTCCGCCGCGTCGATCTCGATCCCGGTCACCAGCGGGTCGTCCGACCACGGCTTCCACGGCATCTCGTACCACTCCGGCGAGCCGATCGACAACAGCCCCTGGACCCCCGACGACGACGGGCAGACCCTGACCTGGTCGACCGTCGAGTACGCCGTCAACCCCAACGCCAACGCCGTCCGCTGGGGCACGATGTACAACTTCTGGTTCGAGACCGACTCGCCCCCCACCACCGGCGACGTTGAGATCGGCCTGTTCCGCCCCGGTGCCCCCGGCTCGGTCAGCGCGACCGCGACCGTGCCCACGGCGAACCAATGCCTGGTCGACCTCAACGGCGACGGCGAAGTGGACCTGTTCGACCTGATCGAGTTCACCACCGCGTTCAGCAACGCCGACCCGTCCGCCGACCTCGCCGAGCCCTTCGGTGAGATCGACCTGTTCGACATGCTGGCGTTCCTCAACGCCTACAGCGCCGGCTGCCCGTAACACGGCCCCCGCCGCCCGGTCCGACGAAAGCCCCGCCGCAAGGCGGGGCTTTTTCGTAAACCGATCGCCCCCGATCGCCCCCGGCGGACCCCGACGGGCCGGCGTCAGCGCGTGCCGTACATGCGGTCGCCCGCGTCGCCCAGGCCGGGCAGGATGTAGCCCTTCTCGTTGAGGCGCTCGTCCAGGGCGGCGGCGTAGACCCGCAGGTCCGGGTGGTCCCGGCGCAGGCGGGCCACGCCCTCCGGGGCGGCGACCAGGCAGATCATGCGCAGGTCGGTCGCGCCCGCCTCGCGCAGCAGGCTGACCGCCGCCGACGCGCTGCCGCCCGTGGCGAGCATCGGGTCGACCAGCACCACCGGCCCGGCGTCCAGATCCCGCGGCAGTTTGCTCAGGTAGGTCATCGGCTCGAGCGTGGCCTCGTCGCGGGCCATGCCCAGGTGGCCCACCCTTGCCTCGGGCATGACTTCCAGGATGCCGTCGATCATGCCGAGGCCCGCGCGCAGCACCGGCACCAGCGTGATCACGCCCCGCACGCGGTAGCCGGTCGTCTCCGTCAGCGGCGTGCGCACCGGAAAAGTCTCGGTCGCGAACGACCGCGTCACCTCGTAGACCATCAGCCCGGCGATCTGCGCCAGGGTGGCGCGGAACAGCCGGTGGCCGGTCTGCTCGTCACGGATGATGGTCATCTTGTGCCGGATGAGCGGGTGGTCGAAGACGACCAGCCCGCCCGGGTTCCTGTCGGTCATGGGCCGAGTGTACGCGGGGTGACCCGGCGCGCCTGCCCTCGCCGGGCGGGCCTGATCCGGCCCGCCCGGCGCCGCCCTGCTGGCCCGGGCGACCGGGCGAGACCTGCACGCGCGTCCCGCCCTGTGCTGTGCCCGCCAGCCTTACCAAAAGACCCGGGACGGCCCGCACGGTTGAGAGGGCACCCGAAACCGTGCTCGCGTCGCTCGTTCCTCCACCGAAACGCCGCGGTTGGCCGACCCGGGCCGGGTCCCGCCCGGGGGCGGGACGAAGGGGAGTCCTTTCAGACCACCTGAACCGATCGTCGCATCACTCGCTCCAGCGGCTGACGCTGGTCGCCACGCCCTCCTTGTTCATCGACGCGCGCACCTGGCCCTGGGCGACCAGCACCTCGCGGGCGGTGGAGTCCTGCCCGTCGAGCATGAAGGTCGTCTCGTCGGTCCACGAAACCGTCTTGGGCTCCTCGCTCTCGCCCTTCTGCAGGACGAACGACTTGGCGTCCCAGTCGACGCTGTGCACCACGCCGCTGACGGCCTCGTCGGCCTGGGCCGCGAGCACGCCCGCGGTGTGCGGGGAGAGGGCGGCGGGGACCGCGAAGAGCACCGAACTTCCGAGAATGGCGGTGGTCAGATACATGTTGACCTCCAAACGTTGCCTGTGTCTGCAGCCCGGACCCTTTGCGTGAGCGGCCCGGTGTTCCGACCCCTCGCGGGGTCACGCATAGGAATACCCGGCCCCCCGGGCAGGACCCGTGAACCTGCAATGAATCGGCACTCATTTTGCCCGCGCGTGGCGTACGCTCGGGCATGCAGAAGGACCTGACCGACAGCGACCGCGCCGGGCTTGAAGCCGCGTACGAGGAGGCCCTGCTCGGGCGTGACGAGGGCGGCATCCCCATCGGCTCGGCGCTGGTCGCGCCCGACGGCACGGTGGTCGCGCGCGGGCACAACCTGCGCGTCCAGTCCGGCGACCCCACCGCCCACGCCGAGACCGTCTGCTTCCGCAACGCCGGGCGGCGCACCGACTGGCACACGCTCACGCTGGCCTCGACGCTCTCGCCCTGCGCCATGTGCACCGGCACGGCGGTGCTGCACCGCGTCCCCCGGGTGGTCATCGGCGAGCACGCGACCTTCATGGGGCGCGAGGACTGGCTGCGCCAGGAGGGCGTGGCCGTGGTGCTGGCAGACGACCCGCGCTGCATCGAACTGATGCGGGCGTTCATCGCCGAGCGCCCGGACCTGTGGGACGAGGACATCGGCGTCCCGCCCGGCCGGGCCCGCTGAGCGTCATCCCGCGCCGGATGGAGGGGGGACGGGCGATGCGCCGGGCGCGGGGGACCCCGGGTTCGTGCCGGCCGCACCGTCCTCGGGCACGCCCACCGGGACCACCTCGACCTCCGCCTGGACGATGACCGGCTCGAAGAAGGTTCCGGGCAGGTCGCTCGCCCAGGGGTCCTGCAGGTGTCGCAACAGGGCGTAGGGGATGACCGCGTGCAGGCGGACCGAGCCATCGGCGTCGACGCTCGCGTCCAGGCGGCCCTCGCCCGGGCCGCCGGCCAGGGCCCCGGGGCTGGCGTTCTCGCCCGGGCGGAGCATGCCGCCGAGGGTGTCGCCGGGCCGGGCCGTCAGGTACTGGGCCGCCGCGGTGTCGGGCAGCGCGCAGGCCTCCATGTCCTTGAGTGAGTACCGCAGGCGCACGAGCCCGGTCCCCGCCCGGGCGCGCACGGGCTGGTTGAACCGGGCGCCGCGGACCTCGATCTCGACCGCCGAGCCCGGGTCGATGCCCGGGAACAGGCCCCGGCGCTCGTCGGCCTTGACCAGCCCGACCCGCAGGATGGCCCCCTGCGGGTGCCCTGCGCCCATCTCCAGTCGCACGCCGCCCAGGGCGACGAAGCCCAGCAGGTTGCTCTGGTCGAAGCGGTCGCCGCCGACCGGCGCGCCGAAGGGGTACACCCCCGTCCGCTCAACCGCCCGTCCCCCCGCCCGCCAGCGCACCGTGACCTCCGGGCGGGCGGCGTCGTCGGCCAGCAGCAAACCCGGCCGGGATGTCGCGTCAGCGCCTTCTCTGGCCGCGACCGGGGCATCCGCCCCATGGGCGCCGCCGGCGCCCGCGAGGGCCGCGCACCCCAGCCCGATCAGCATGCACGCCGCGCGTCGCACGCCGGTCCTTTCGTGCGCAAGCGTCCCGGGTTGCCCGAATGTGCAACCGCGTGGGCGGGGTTTTCGGATACGCTGGGCCGGGGCGCGTTCTGCGCCCGCAGTTCCGCGAGAGAGGATCCAACATGGCCCGTACCCGCCCCGCGTTCCGGATGGCTGTCCCCTCGGCCTGCCTGCTGGCCCTGCTCGCCGGCTCGGCCGGCGCCGCCGACCCCGACCTGGCCAAACTCGAAGCCCGCCTGCCCCCCGAGGCGGGCGCGATCTGGCGACTCGGCGACCCGGTCCCCCGCGCCGGCGGCTTCGACGCCCGCGGGGTCACCCTGCTCTCGCACGTCCCGCTGAACCAGTTCACCGGCGTCGTCCGCTCCAGCGGCAACGACTGCTGGGGCTACGTCTCGCCCAGCGGACGCGAATACGCCATCATGGGCCTCGAGGGCGGCTACGGCTTCGTCGAGATCACCGACCCCACCAACCCCCAGATCGTCGCCACCGTCCAGGGCCCCGTCTCCCTCTGGCACGACGTCAAGGTCATCGGCGACCGCGCCTACGGCGTGTCCGAGGGCGGCTCGGGCGTCCAGATCATGGACCTGTCCAACATCGACAACGGGCAGGTCACCCTCGTGCGCAACTGGACCGCCGGCGGCTACTCGACCACGCACAACATCGTCGTCAACGAGGACGCCGGCACCCTCTGGATCGTCGGGGCCAACATCGGCAACGGCGGGCTGGTGCACGTCGACGTGACCAGCCCCGACAGCCCCAGCCTCGACGGCGGCTGGACGCAGATGTACGTGCACGACGCCCAGGTCGTCACCTGGAACACCGGGCCCCTGGCCGGGCGCCAACTGGCGTTCTGCGCCGCCGGCTTCGACGGCGGCTGGTCGCAGACCGGCCTGCGCGTGGTCGACGTGACCAGCCCCAACAGCCCGCAGGTGCTCGCCACGCTCTCCTACCCCGCCGCGGCGTACGCCCACCAGGTCTGGCTGAGCGAGGACCGCAAGTACCTCTACCTCAACGACGAACTCGACGAGGGCAGCACCGTCGGCGTGACCACGACCCGCGTGATCAACGTGGAGGACCCGGCCAACCCCGTGCTGGTGGGCACCTTCACCACCGGGCTGGCCGCGGTGGACCACAACCTCTACACCCACAACGGGATGATCTTCCAGGCCAACTACCGCTCGGGCCTGCGCGTCTTCGACGCGCTCGACCCGGAGCGCCCGGTCGAGATCGCCCACTTCGACACCTTCCCGGGCTCGGACGCGCCCGAGTTCAACGGCGCGTGGTCCAACTACCCGTTTTTTCCGTCGGGCACGGTGATCGTCTCGGACATCGAGCGCGGGCTGTTCGTGCTGCGGGTCGACGCCGAGCCGCGGGCCGTGGCCCTGCGCATGGAGTCCGACCCGCCGGCCGTGGTGCCCCCCGCGGGCGGGGCGGAACTGACCGCGCGGGTCTTCGTCCGCTCGGACGCCAACCCCCTGGCGAGCGTTGAACTGCTCGTGGACGCCGGCTCGGGCTTCCAGCCGCACGCGGCCACGCCGAACCCCGACGGCACCTGGACGGCGCACACGCCGCCCGTCGCCTGCGGCTCGACCGTGCGGGCCTACTTCCGCGCCACCACCGCCCAGGGCGACACGGACGTGTATCCCGCCGGGGCGCCCGACGAGGCGTTCGTCTTCGAGGTCGCCGACGCGGTGGTCGAACTGCACAGCGACGACTTCGAGACCAACACCGGCTGGACCGTCGGCGCCCCCGGCGACAACGCCACCGGCGGCATCTGGACCCGCGTCAACCCCGTCGGCACCATCGCCCAGCCCGGCGACGCGTTCTCGGGAAGCATGTGCTTCGTCACCGGCCAGCACAACGGCGGCGGCGACGGCACCAACGACGTGGACAACGGCCGAACCACCCTGACCTCGCCCGCCTACGACCTCGCCGCGCACGACGAGACCACGACCATCTCCTACTGGCGCTGGTTCTCCAACTCCGCCGGCGCCGCCCCCTTCACCGACACCTTCGACGTGTTCGTCTCCGGCGACAACGGGCAGACCTGGGCGATGGTCGAATCGGTCGGGCCGGAAGGCCCCGAGGTCAGCGGCGGGTGGTTCCAGCACCGCTTCCACCCCGCGGACTTCGTCCCGCTGACCAGCCAGGTCCGCCTGCGCTTCGTCGCGCAGGACACCAACCCCCAGTCGCTCGTCGAGGCGGCGGTCGACGCGGTCCGCATCGAGACACTCGCCTGCGAGAACCCCGTGCTGGGCTGCTCGCCCGCCGACCTGGCCGAGCCCTTCGGCACGATCGACCTGTTCGACCTGCTCGCCTTCCTCGACGCTTACGGGGCCCAGGCGCCCGGCGCCGACCTGGCCGAGCCCTTCGGCACGGTCGACCTGTTCGACCTGCTGGCCTACCTGGACGCTTACGCCGCGGGCTGCCCGTAAGGCCCGGCCAATGACGCGATCCGCCAGCGGGGGCCACAGGGCCCCCGCTGGTTTTCAAGGCCTGATCAATGCGGGCGACAGGGATCGAACCTGCACGGGTTGCCCCACGGGAACCTAAATCCCGCGCGTCTGCCAGTTCCGCCACGCCCGCTCGACGCCCTGGCGGGGCGTCCGGGCCGCCGCGTGGGCGGGCCCGGGGCATTGTTCGCAGGCCGGGCGATGCGGACGGGCCGGCGGGGCCGGCGGACGGCGATTCTCCGGCCCGCGCGCAGGCCCGGCCGATATCATGACTTGAACCACGCCGCCGAGCCTTGACGCCGGGAGGTCCCCCCATGCGATTCCGCGACCAGGTCGGCCTCACGCTGCCCGCCCTCATCCTCCGCCTGACGCTCTGCCTGATCTTCTTCTGGGCGGGCCTGGGCAAGATCCTGGGCGAGATGAGCGTCACCGGCGACGACGCCGCCCGCCTGGCGGCCATGGGCGTGCACCTGACGCCGACCATCCCGGAAGCCGCCCGCACCCCGGATCTGCCGCCTGCCCCGCCGGCCGCCCCGGCGCCCAACCGCCCCCTGCCCAGCAGCCCGGAGGGCGTGCGCCCCAACCCCGCGGTTCCCGACGCGCCGGCCCCGGACCGGCCCGCACCCGCGGACGCCCCGGACGCCGCGGAACCCGGCGACCTCGCCGAGCCCGGGTCATCCGACGTCGCGCACGCGCTGTCCGGGCCGCGGTGGCTGCCCGTCCAGCGGACGGGCCCGACCGCGGCCGACTACGCCGGCGAGTACTCGGTCCAGCGTCTCTACGGCATCGCGCTGGTGCTCTCGCGCGCGGGCGATCCGGGCCTGAGCCCCGAGTCCAGGCCCATCCCGCGGACGATGCCCGCGTGGGTGGCCGCGGACCGCTGGCCGGTGATCCTCGCCTGGGCCGCCGCGGGCACGGAGTTGCTGGCCGCCGCGATGCTGCTCTTCGGCGTGCTGACGCGTTTCGGGGCGCTGCTGATCGTGGGGGTGATGCTGCAGGCGATGTGGCTGACGCAGATCGGGCCCGCCGCCGTCGGGCGTGAGGCCGCGATGGCGGGCTTCCTGCCCGCGGCGGCCGACCCGTGGGACCCGGGGGCCTACCAGGCGCTGTTCTTCCAACTCTGCTGCCTGGTGATGGCCCTGGCGGTGTTCCTGCTCGGCTCGGGCCCGATCGGCTTTGACAGAGCGCTGTTCCGGCCGGCCGAACGCCTGGAGCGGACCGAGCCGGGCGCCAAGCGTCGCACGAGTTTCGACCGCCAGCCGACCGACACGCCATGACCGGGCCCGGGCCAGCACGCCGCCCGTCGTCGCGCTGGATCGTGCCGCCCGCCGCCTCGGTCGTGGTCCACGCGGGCCTGCTGCTCGCGCTGACGGCCGTGACCATCGAGGCGACCCGCGAACGCCCCGCCCCGCGCCCCGAGCGCGTGACCCTGGCCGGCCCGGACCCCTCCGACCGCCCCGACGCCGACCGGCCCGAACCTCGGCCCGAGGCCCAACCCGACGCCCCGACCGAGCCGGGCGTGGCGGCCCGCGCGCCGAGCGCCCCCGCGCCCGCCGAGCCCGCGGCCCTGATCGAGGCGGTGGCGGCCCAGTCGGCGCCGGTGCGGGCGGGGGCCTCGCCGCGGGCGCCAGCGCCCGCCCCGGCCGCGGGCGAGATCCTCCGGGCCGACGCCGCGGGCGCCCCCACCGTGCGCTTCGCCGACGTCGACGCCAGCCCTGCGCGCACCGTCGTGTTCGTCGTCGACGCCTCCGGGGCGGCGGCCAGCGCGTTCACCTTCGTGCGCGAGGAACTGCTCCGCTCGATCGACCAACTCAGCCCGACGCAGCGCTTCCAGGTGATCGTCTTCCCCGGCCCGGACAACGCCGACCCCGTGCTCGCCCCGATCGGCGGCCAGCGCGGCGCGCTGGCCCCGGCGACCCCCGCGACCAAGCGCGCGGTCGCCGAGTGGATGGCCTCGTTCCGCCCGCGTGGCGAGTCGCGCCCCCTCGCCGGGCTGCGTGAGGCTCTGGCGCTCGGGCCGGACATCGTGATGCTCATCACCCGCTCGATCGAGCGCACCGGGCCGGACGCCGCGTGGGGCGAGGGCCTGCACCCGACCCTCGACGAACTCGACGAACTCAACCCGGCGGACCGGCACGGGCGTCGCCGGTCGGCCATCGCCGCGGTCCAACTGCTCGACGCCGACCCCACGGGCATCATGCCCGCCATCGCGGCGCGGCACGGGCAGGGCGTGTCGGACTACCGCGTGGTCACCGCCGAGACGCTGGCGTCGGCGCAGCCCGAGGCGCGGACGCCGGGCGCCGACCCGTCCCGCACCGCCGACGCCGCCGCGGCCGTGCTGGCCGAACTCGACGACTCGGGGGCCGCCCTGCGCGTGCTGCAGGGCCTGCCCGACGACGCGGACCGCGCCCGCGTGCGCGAGCAGGCCGAGCGCGCCGCGTCGCTGGCCGGGCGCACGCCCGACGACGCACGCGCCCGCGTGCTGCTCGCCCGCGCCCGCTCGCTGGCGGGCAACGCCCCGCTCGACGACGCCATCGACGCGCTCCGCGACGAACTGCTCCACGACGCCGACGCCGACGCCTGGCGCCGCCTGGCGATCGTCGACGCCCTGGCGACCGGCGGGCGTCTCGACGACGCGCTCGCCGAACTCGACGCCCTGAAGGCCGACGCGGCCGAAGTCCCCGTGTCCCCCTCGGTGCGCGGCCGCCTGGTCGTGACCGAGGCCGCGCTCGGGCGCGAGCCCGCCGACCCCGACGCCGTGCACGCCCGGGCGCCCTTCGTGGACGCCCAGGGCCGGGCGGACGCGTACTGGTCGCTGGCGCTCGCCGAGGCGTCGGTGCGCGGGCGTCTGCGCCGCGGCGCGTCCGACCCGTTCGAACCGCTGCTGCGCCTGCTCGACCGGGCCGAGCGCGAGGGGGCCGACGCCTGGCGCCCGGTGCTGGCCGACCGGATCGTCCGGGGCGCCGCCATCGCCCCCGACCGCGTGGCCGACGCGCCCGCCCGCGTCCGCATGATCGTCGCGTCCGCGTGGGCCCGCACGCCGGGCACGCGCGACGACGCCCGCGCCCTGTTGCGGGCGCTCGCCGACGACGCGGGGGCGCCGGTGCGTCCGGGGGCGCTCTGGCGGCTTGCGCTGCTCGAACGCGGGACGGACACGCCGGCGTCCCGTCAGGCGGCCGCGGGCCTGTTCGCGCGCCTGGCGACGGAGCACCCCGACGACCCGAACGCGGCGGACGCCCTCGCGGGGGCCATCGCGCTCACCGAGCGCCCCGACGACCTGCGCCCGCTCCTGCGCCGCGCGGTCGAGCGCTTGCCCGGCCGGCCCGAGATCGACCTGTGGCGCCTCAACCTCGCCGAACTGCTCGACGGCTCCGAGCGCCTCGACGCGCTGGAAGCCGTCACGCCCGGGACGCGCGAGTCGACGCTGGCCCGCGACCTCTACGCGCGCACGGCCGAGGCGGTCCACGCCGCCGCGGAGCCCGCCGCCCGCGGCGCGCTCGCCCTGCGCGCCGCGGCCTTCCTGGCGCGGCACGACGCGCCCGACGCGCCGCGGTGGCTGACGCGTGCGGCCGACGCGGCGGCCGCGACCGACCCCGCGCAGGGCGTCGACCTGGCACGGCGGGCCATCGAACTGGCGCGGCGTCACGACGCCCCCACCACCGACGCCGAACTCGCGCTGGCGCGCGCCCAACTCGCGGGCGACCGGCAGGCGGACGCCGTGGCGACGCTGACCGCGCTGGCCACGCGCCTGGACGGCGAGCACGACGAGCCGCCGCACCCCCCCGCGTTCTGGGAGGCGTGGACGCTGCTGCTGGAGATCGGCGGGGCGCAGGACCCCGGCGCCGCCCGCGCCCACCTGGCGCGCCTCGAACTGCTCGACCCGGGCCTCGGTGGCGCGCCCTGGGCCGAACGCCTGGGCGCGGTGCGGGCCGCGCTGCCCGCGCCGGGCGAATGAGCGCGGGCGCGCCCCGCGCGCTCCGGTTCCGCTAGACTGGCCGCGTGCACGCCGTGACCACACCGACCAGAACAACCGTGCCCGTCGTCCCGCCCGCGCTCGCCAGCGCGCTGCGCGGCAGGTTCCTCGTCTTCGACGGGCCGGACGGGTCGGGCAAGTCCACCCAGCACAAGCGCTTCGTGGCGGCCACCCGGGCCGCGGGCGTCGAGACGGTCGAGGTCCGCGAGCCGGGCGGGACGGAGGTGGGCGAGCGCATCCGCCACGCGCTGCTCGAGCACCTGGAGCGCGACGAGATGTCGCTGCGCTGCGAGATGCTGCTCTACATGGCCAGCCGCGCGCAACTCTGCGAGCGGGTGATCGGCCCGGCGCTGCGCGCGGGCAAACTGGTGGTGGCCGACCGGTTCATCAGTTCCACGCTGGTCTACCAGGGCCACGCGGGGGGCATCCCCTTCGCCGAGATCGAGGCGGCCGGTCGCATCGCCACGCAGGGCGTCACGCCCGACGCGACGCTGATCTTCGACATCGACCAGCGCACCGCCGCCGCCCGCCTCAACCCCCTGCTCGACCGCATGGAGTCCAAGGGCGCCGACTTCCACGCCCAGGTCCGCGAGGGCTACAAGCGCCTGATCGAGCAGGGCGGCGAGTACCGCCGCGTCGACGCCCGAGGCCGCCCCGACGAGGTCTTCGCGAACATCCTGAGCGTGCTGGAATCGGCCCTCCCGGCGGCCTGAGGCGAGCGGGGACGCGCCTCCGGCCCGCCCGATCCGGCGGCCTGCACCGAGTCTTCACCGCCGATCCCCTGTTTCTGCGAACCCGGACGGGCCCGGGCCGAATATGATGGTTGGAGGAGACCAGCCATGACACCCGCCCGGATCCGTGCATGCAGCCTTGCGGCGCTCGCCGGCCTTGTCGCCGCGCCCGCGACGGGCCAGAACGCCCTGGGTGACGGCCGCGTCCTGGACGCGAACCCCAGCGTCCACGGGCGTCTGAACGTCCATCGCCCCAGTTTCAACCAGGAACTGCAGTTCCGAAACGCCATCGCCACCGGCAACGCGCCGGGGGGGCTGTCGTTCCGGGGCGACCTGGGCTACCGGGCGCCGGGCGAGTTCACCGGCGACCTGGGCTCGGACGAACTCTTCGCCTTCCGGCGCGACTCCCTGACCAGCGGCCTGGCCGGGATGGGCATCCGGGGCACCGACGCCCTGCAGTACCAGTTCAGCCTGACCACCGGCGCCCGCCCGCCGCGGAACCTGCTGGGCAACACGGCCTTCACCCGCGACAGCCAGTACCAGACCGGCGCCGAGTTCACCGGCCTGGACACCTCCGCCGACCGGGTGACGCCCGCGCAGCCGACCTACGTGGACACGCGCGGCCTGGGCCTGTACCAGCCTTCGGCGCAGGAGATCGAACTGATCGACTCGCTGATCGGCACGCTGCGGTCCTCCTCCTCGTACACCTCGACGACGAACCTGTCGCCGGTGCTGCTCTCGACCTTCGAGCAGGGCTTCGACCGCCAGCCGTACGGGCTGACCTCGTCCGTCCTGACCGGCGTGACGGCCGTGCCGCTGCGACCGGACCTGGCCCGCCAGACCGACCCGCGCGCCCAGCCGCCGCGTCCCGGCATGCAGCAGCCGGCCCAGCCCGGCGCCCGGCCGGGCCAACCCGGCCAGCCGGGCGCCGGACAACCCGGCCAGGCCGGCCAGACCGGTCAGGGTCAGGCGTTGGGCGCGCCGCGCGACCCTTCGGCCCCGCGCAACCAGACCGCCTACGAGCAGGTCGTCGAGCGGCTGCGTCAGCGGGCGGCCGAGCAGGCGGCCCGGGCCGATCAGGGCGCCCCGTCCGACGCGCAGTCCATCCTCGAACGCCTCGACGCCGTGCGCCAGGGCATGATGGGCCCGAACACGGCCCCGGCCGACCAGACCGGCCAGCCCAACCAGCAGCCGGCCCAGCAGCCCGGTCAGCAGGCCCAGCCGGGCCAGCAGCAGCCCGGCCAGCCCCCGTCGATGCCCACGCCGCCCGGCGC
>CAZFSO010000022.1:23820-32199 GCA_964522095.1 uncultured Phycisphaeraceae bacterium
CGCCCGGCGCGGAGCGCGACGACCGCGCCACGCCCAGGCCGACCGCGCCCTCCGGCACGCGTCCGTCCGACATGCGCGCCCAGCCCGAGGGCGAGGCCCCCCAGGCCCGCCGCGACGGCTCGGCGGACCGGCCGGCGGGCGGGCTGTCCGTGCCGGACAACTTCACGATCGACCCGATCACGCTCGAACTGCTCCGCGGCGACGGCACGCCGCTGCCGGCCTACGTGGACCCCAACGCCGAGACCCGCGACCTCTACAACGAGCACATGCGCGCCGGCGAACGCCTGATCGGCGCCGAGCGATACTTCGACGCCGAGGAGCGCTTCGCCCGCGCCCTGGCCGTCCGCCCGGGCGACCCCACCGCGCAGATCGGGCGCGCCCACGCCCAACTCGGCGCGGGCCTGCTGCTCTCGGCGGCGGTCAACATGCGCACGCTGTTCGTGACCAACCCCGAGATCCTCGGCGCCAAGTACGCCGGGCGCCTGCTGCCCGCGCCGGAGCGCATCGACCTGCTGATCGGCAACCTGCAGGAGCGCGCGGGCATCTCCCGCGTGCCGGGCCGGCCGCTCGAGGAGCCGGGAACCCGCGTCGCGGCGGGCATGCTGCTGGCCTACCTCGGCTACCAGAACAACCGGCCCGAGATCATCGAGTCCGGGCTGGCGGTGATGCGCGAGGCCGGCGGCGCGCAGGACGCGCGCACCGCCAGCATCCTCCGCCAGGTCTGGATGCCCGAGGACCAGAACGGGGCCCAGACCGGGGCCGAGCCCGACGGGCCCGGCGACGGGTCGCCCGAGCCGGGCGGAGACGACCGGTGACATGAACCAGCCCGCCCCGCCGCCCCCCGCCCAGCAGCCGCTCCCCCCAAAGGCCCCCGGCGCGGACGCGCCCAAGCCCAGACGCGGCGCGTCCGTGCGGGATTACTGGACCGACGGCTCGATCGCCGCGCTGTGCGAGCACATCTCCCGCGTGGGCGGCGTGACGATCGAACTGCGCGACGAGCGCGACCTGGTGCTGCTCCCGGGGACGGCCGCCGAGGTCGCGGGCGTGCCCGCGCCGGTCCCGGCCGGCTCGACCGTGTTCGAAATCGTGATTGACGAGGACCGCATCGGCTCGGTGGTGGTCCACCCCGCGCCCGAGGGCTTGCACGACCAGGCGGTCGCGGCCGGGCGCCTGATCGCCTCGGCCACGCGGGAGATGTGCGCCGACGTGTCCGAACTGCGCCACCGCGTCGCGGAGATCGACACGCTCTACCGCCTCAGCGCCATGCTCGTGCGCGGCGGGAACGTCGAGGACACCCTCGACGCGGCGCTGCGGTCCGCGCTCGAGGTGCTCGACCTGCACGCCGGATCGATCATGCTGCTGCCCGAGGACGCCGACGCCTTGTCCAAGGCCGAGAGCGAGGCCGACCTGCAGCGCAGCGTCTCGGTGAACCTGTCCCGGGCGTGGCTGGAGAACCCCCTGCCCCTGAGCCGCGAACGCGAGTTCGACCGCCGGGCCCTGGCCGGTGAGGTGGTCGTCAGCGAGAACCTCGCCGACGACCCGCGCGTGCTGCTGCCAGAGCAGTGCGTCGAGGAGGGCCTCGGGTCGTTCATGAGCGCGGGGATGGTGTTCGGCGAGCGTCCGATCGGGCTGATCCGGGTGTACGACCGCGAGCCGCGGGAGTTCTCCAAGCCCGAGCGTCGCCTGCTGCGCTCGATCGCGCAGTCCGCCGCCGCGTCGGTCGAGCAGGCCCGGCTGATCCGCCTGCGCGCCCGGGAGCGGCGCACGCAGCGCGCCCTGCGCATCGCCGGCGCGGTGCAGCAGCGCATGATGCCCGCCGACCCGCCCAGGGTCCCGGGCGTCGACCTGGCGGCGCGCTACCGCCCCAGCCACGAGATCGGCGGCGACTTCTACGACGTGTTCGAGTCCCACGGGCGCCTGGCGGTCGTGGTGGGCGACGTGGTGGGCAAGGGCGTGGCCGCGGGCCTGCTGATGAGCGCGGTCCGCGCCACCATGCGGGCCTACGCCGAACTGTCCGACGACCTCTCGCGCGTCATGGCCCGCACCAACGACGCACTGTGCCGCGACACCACCGTCAACGAGTTCACCACGATCTGGATGGGCGCCATCGACGCCGGCACCCGCGAACTGCGCTACGTCTCCGCCGGGCACGACCGCCCCGTCCTCTACCGGCGCGACGACGCGGGCGTGTGGACCCCGCGCACCCTCGGCGGCGGCGGCATGGTCGCCGGCGTGCTGCCCGGCGAGTCCTACCCCGTCGAGATGTGCCGGCTCGAACCCGGCGACGTGCTGGCCGCCTTCACCGACGGCCTGACCGACGCGACCGCCTTCAACGGCGAACGCTTCGGACGCCAGCGCCTCGTCCAGGCCCTGGGCCACGCGCTGACCGCCGCCCCGGACGCGCCCGCCTCCGAGATCATCGAGCGGGTGTTCTGGACCCTCCGCCAGTTCAGCGGGCTCAACAAGCAGGCCGACGACGAGACCCTGGTCGTCGCGCGCCTGCACTGACCCGCCTCCCCCACCGCTCCCCTCCCCACCGCCGCACGCCCCAAGAAACAGACAACGCCCGGCATCCGTGCCGGGCGCTGCGGGTTCGGTCGGTCGTTTGGGGCTCAGGCGGCCCAGGGGCCGTCGTCGGTCGGTCCGCGGCTCGGGAACGGGAACGGGTCCGCGTCGTCGAGTTGCGCACCGAGCGTGTCGAGCGCCGCCTGCACGCGTCCGAAGGCCTGCTCGACCTCGGCGATCACGTCGAGGGGCTGGCGCCAGTCGCGGATGGGGAACGGCGCGGGCGGGTCTGTTTCGGGCTCATCAAGAACCAGCCTGAGATGCGGCATGGCGGGCCTCCTTCTTCCGAGTGGAAGCGTGCCATACCCCATCGACCGGCGCCCACCGGGCCTTGACGCGGACCTGCGGCCCCGGTTCGGTTTGTGCGGATTGTGCGGGTCAGACCACCTCATGAGCCCCGATATCGGGCCGCCCGCGCTTGACGGACCAGTCTTTGGGCGGTACCCAGAGCCCACGCGCAACATGCACTCGGGGTTCCGCCCTAGGCCGGCGTGCCCGCACGCTCCGTCACGACCCGGTGCCCGATCCGCGGCTCGGTCCCTTCCGCCAGGCGACGCATGTTCGGCCGGTGACGCACCACCACCAGCCCGCACAGCAGCACGCTCACGGCGACGAACGGCCAGCCGGTGTACGGCACGGCCCGGTCGATCGCCTCGGCGTCGCGCTCGTTCGGCGGCAGCGACTCGGCCACCTGACGCTCGCGCAGGGTCTCGTGCTGGGCGTGGGCGTACCAGGTCCACAGCGGCAGGCTGATCGCCGCGGCGATCGACGCCGCCGAGATGTACCGCCACAACGCCAGCACGATCAGGAACACCACCAGCGCCCCGACCCCCGGAACCGCCAACGCCGGAAACACCCCCAGCACCGCCCCCAGCCCCGTCGCCACGCCCTTGCCCCCCTTGAACCCCAGCCACGGCGTGAACATGTGCCCGAGCACCGCGGCCGCCATCACCGCCAGCCACCACCACGCCTGCGACGCCTCGACCGCGAACGACCCCAGCACCCCGCCGAAGTACCCGGCCGCGAGAACGGGCAGGTAACCCTTGAGCAGGTCAAGAAAGAAGCACAGAAAGAAGTACCGCCGCCCGAACACCCGCCCGAGGTTGCTCGCCCCGATGTTGCCCGACCCCACCGTGCGCAGGTCCACCCCCCTGGCCCGCCCGATCAGATACCCGAACGGCACCGACCCCGCCAGGAACGCGACGACAACAGCCAGCCACCAGGTCATGGGAAGAGGATAGGAGGCCGCGACTTGCGGCCCCGTCTCTGACAGAGGGCCGGCCGGTGGACTCAGCGGCCGCCGCCGTGGCTCTCCGCCGGGGGCGTCGTCTGTTGGAACCGGGGGAGGATCTGGCGGGTCCGTCGGTAGCGGGCGGCGCCGAGGACCATCACCGCGGCCCCGCCGACGATGAAGGGCACGCCGACGAGCACGACCCAGTCGGCCTCGAAGAAGCGGATCGCCGAGCCGCCGATCGCGAGCATCGCCAGGGCCGTGCGGGCGTAGGACAGCAGGGTCCGTTCGTTGGCGAGCACGGTGCGGTCGATCGCCAGGAGGTCGTTGAGCGTCAGTTCGCGGCCGCTGAACCGCGCGTACGGGTTGTCGCTTCGCCCGGGCACGCCGAACGGTAGCCCGGGGGGCGGCCAATCATCCCCGGTGCCGCCCCAGCCGCTCCGTGCCCTGCTCGCGCTCGTCGACGGCGCGTACGTCGACCGCGACGCGCGCGACCGGGCCGTCGAGCGCATGCACCGGCGCGACCCGCGCGGCGACCGGCTGCACCTCGCCGCCGCGTGCCTGGGGCTGTTCCTGCTCGCCGGCCCGGTCTCGGTCACGGAGTTCGCGTTCGCGCCGCTCCTCGTGCTGTTCGTGCTGCGGGCGCCCCACGCGGGCGCGGTCTGGATCCACGGCTTCGGCCAGCCGGCGGTGCTGATCGCGCTGGCCATGGCCGCGTGGACGGGCGTCACGCTCCTCTGGTCGCCCGACCCCGCGCAGGGCGCCGACGAGGTCGCCCGGCTGCGCTGGCTGGTTCTGCCCGGGCTGATCTTCCCGGTCATCGAACGCCGGGCGTCGCTGGCGGCGGCGCTGGCGTGCGGGATGATCGTCGCGGGCGTCGCGCAACTCGTGTCCGGCTTCGACGCCCTGCGCCCGCCCTTCGAGACGCGCTTCCCCGGGCGCGTCAGCGGCTGGTGGGACCCGGTGGTCGCCGGGTCCATGCAGTGCGCGGGCGTGGGGCTGTTCCTGCCCGCCGCCCTGCGGGGCGTGGGGCGACCGCGGTGGTTCGGCCTGGCCGGCCTCGGCGTCGCGCTCGCGGGCGTGCTCGCCAGCGGGACGCGGGGTGCGTGGATCGCCGCGGGCGTGCTCGTGCTCGTCGCGGCGCCGCTGATCCTCCGCCGTGCGCCGCGGGCCCGGCGAGGCACGGCGCTCCGCGTGCTGGGCGTGGGCGCCGTCGTGCTGGGCGCCGCCGCGTGGATGCAGCGCGACGCCATCGGCGACCGCATCGGGCAGGCCCGGGCCGAACTCGCCGCCGCGGCCGCCGGCGACCTGGACACCATGACCGGGGCCCGCATCGCGATCATGCGGCTGGCGCTGGAATCCGGCGTGACGCGACCGTGGGGGCTCGGCGCGGGCGGTGTGCGCTCGACCGCCGTGGAGCGCTTCGGACCGGAGCACGCCGCGGCGGGCATGGACCACGCCCATTCGAGCCCGCTGCACCTGTTCGGCACGACGGGCTTGCCCGGGCTTCTGCTCGGCGTGCTCTTCGTCTGGACGGTATGGCGAGCGTCCCGGCGTGCCGAGGCGGAAGCCGACCCGATCGCCTCGGGCCTGCCCTACGCGCTGCTCGGCCTGATGCTCGCGGGCCAGTTCGACGCGGTGCACCTCAACACGCAGACCTGCGCCCTGCTGGGCGCGCTGGCCGCGCTGAGCCCGGCCGCGCCGCCGTTCGACCGCGTCAGGGGCACCCGGCCTGGTACAGGTCCATGAAGCGCAGCAGGTCGAACACGTCCACGCCCGTCGGGGCGGCCAGGTCGGCGCCGGGGCTGCCGGCGGTGTACAGATCGAGGTAGACCAGCAGGTCGAAGAGGTCGGTCCGGCCGTCGCCGGTGAAGTCCGCCGGGCACGCCGGGGGCTCGCCCGCGCCGGCGCTCAGCAGCACCCGGGCCGGGACCGGTCCGGGCCCGGCGACGACCAGGTCGACGGCGCCGTCGGCGTTGAAATCGGCTGCCGCCACGCCGCGCGTGCCCGGCGCCGGCAGGCGGGCCGTCTCGGCGAACACCCGGCCCGACAGGCCCAGCACCACGACGCCCCCTTCCACCGCATCGACGGCGAGCACGAGTTCGGCCCTGCCGTCCCCGTCGAGGTCCGCCGCGTGCAGGCCGACCGCGTCCGGCCCGACCGGCGTCTGCTGAACGACGAAGCCTCCCGGCCCGCCCCACAGGACCGCCAGGCGTCCGCCCGCGTCGTCCAGGAGCGCCAGGTCGTCCGCGCCGTCGCCGTCGAGGTCGTGGGCAATGAAGTCCCGCGGCTCGTCCCAGCCCGGCCCGGCGACCTGCGCGAGCAGGGCCGGCGCGAGCAGCGTCCCGCCCGCGTTCCGGGCGCCGTAGACCCGGCCGGCGGACGCGACGAACACCGCGTCGGGCGTGCCGTCGCGGTCGACGTCCGCGGCCGCCAGGCGCAGCGGCGCGGCCGGGGCGTTGAGCGTCTGCTCCGTGACCAGCGCGCCCCCGACCACGCCAAGACGCCGCACCGCGCTGCCCGAGGCGGCCAGCAGGCTGTCGCGCCCGGGCGTCACACGCAGGGCCGCGAGGTCGCGCACCGGGGCCGGGAGCGTGTGACGGATCGTCGGTGACAGCCCGCCTGGGCCGCCGAGTTGCACCGGCACCGTCGCGCCGGCGGGCGACCACGCGAGGTCCGGGCGCCCGTCGCCGTTCCAGTCGCCAAGGACCGCCCGGCGTCCGGCGTCGCCGGTTCCCAGCGTCACAGGCGGGCCGAACGCGCCCGGCGCGGTCTGGAACAGCACGCGGCCCGCGCCGGCGTCGGAACCAATGGCCAGGTCCGCCAGCCCGTCGGCGTTGAGGTCGGCCGCGAGCACGCCGGCCGGGTCGAAACCGTCCAGCCCGTCCGGCGCGACGCCGCGCAGGACGGGCGTGCCCGGCCCGGGCTCGAAGGCGTGATAGGCGGTGACGACACCGCCGATCACCAGCACGAGGTCGTCGCGCCCGTTGGCGTCCAGGTCGGCCAGCAGCCACGACGCGGGCCCGGGCGTGATGGGGAAGGCCGAGGGCGCCTCGCATGGCCCGGGATTGATGGCGGTCATCGCCATCAGGCGCGGGGCGTCCTCGTCCGTGCGCACGATCGCGTCGGTCAGGCCGTCGGCGTCCAGGTCGGTCGGCAGGACGGCCGCGAGCGGCAGGGCGGTGAACGGGAGCACCAGCGGCGGCGCGTCCCGCGCCAGGCGTTCGACGTGGAGGATCCCGTCGAACGCGCGGCAGACCTCCGGCAAGGCGTCGGCGTCCAGGTCGGCGAAGAACACCGTGCCCGCGCCGGCCGAGAAGGTGCGGTTGACGGGGTAGTCGCCGTCCACGGCCAGGCTGTAGACCACCACGCCGTCCTCGATCCACAACTGGTCGAGCACGCCGTCGGCGTTGAGGTCGACCAGTTCGAAGGTCATGCCGGCGCTCAGGGGCGGGGCGGTGCGGAAACTGACCGCGCCGACGAGCCCGTCGGTGAAGTCGGACAGCAGGCAGAGGTTCTGGACGGGCTGGAACTCGGGCGCGAAGACGCACACCTCGGTCACGCCGTCGGCGTCGAGGTCGACCACGCGGATCCGGGTCTGCTCGGGCGTGAGCGTGGGCCCGGACAGCAGGTTGACGCCGGGCGGCGGGATCAGCGTCCCGGCGGGCGTCTGGCGGTAGACCCGCAGGCGACGCTCGGTGTCGAGCACGATCAGGTCGTCGAGGCCGTCGTGGTCGGTGTCGCCGATGGCGACGGCCGCGATGGGGTCGGCGAAGTCGATCGTGACCGGTGCGTGCCCGCCGGGGCCGGACAGCAGCAGGACCAGGCGATCGGCGCCGCCGGTGTCGATCGCGCCTGCGACCGCGACGGCCAGGTCGGCCCGGCCGTCGGCGTTCAGGTCGCCGGCCGCGAGCAGGCGGGGCACGCCGCGACCGCCCAGGTCGGCGAGTTGCTGGCCCGGCCACGGCGACCCCGCGGCCGACGCCGCGGCGAGGGCGAAAACTCCGAAACCGGGGGGCAGACGGCGCATGCCGGGCAAGATACCCCAAGATGGCCCGTCGGCCAAGCATGAACCCTCAATCGGGGGCTCATTTCGAGCCCGGACGGCGTTTCTCGGGCGTCAGGCGGGTTGGGCGAGTTTTGGGACAGCGGGCCGGAGCGGGGGGTAGGGCTCAGTGCTTGATCTGCTTGGGGCCTTTGCCGGCGACCTTGGTCATCTGGCCGTCGCCGGTGCGCTCGTATTTGGTGAAGCCGAGGCGGTCGAGGTTTTCGTTGGAGAGGTTGCTCTTGGTCTTCATGTCGGACCACTTGCCGGCGATGTTGGGCGCCTGCGGCACGCGGTGGACGGGCCGTCCCTCGTGCTCGGTCAGGGCGTCCTCTGACATCGACTGGACGATCTCGAAGGACTCGCCGGTGCCGTTGCCCTGGTCGTCGAGGTATTCGTACACGTAGATGGGCATGGGGGAGTGTAGGGGAAGGGACTGGGGATCAGCCATCGGGGATCAGGGGAGGCGGCCCCTGCGGGGCGGGATAGGGATCAGGGATCGGCCATCAGGGATCAGGGGAAGGCGGCCCCTGCGGGG
>CAZFSO010000023.1:0-29544 GCA_964522095.1 uncultured Phycisphaeraceae bacterium
CTAGTGGCTAGTGGCTAGTGGCTAGTGGCTAGTGGCTAGTGGCTAGTGGCTAGTGCCTCATGCCTCACGCTTCATGCCTCGTGCCTATCCCCGCAACTTCCTTGCTCCGGCCGGGCGGACCTGTGGTGGGGTCCGCCCGGCCGCTGCTTTGGGGGCGGCGCGAGGGGGGCGGCCCTATGATCGGCCCGACCAGGAGGACGGCCCGCGATGACCAACAGGATCCCCGCCCCGACGCTCGACCACCCGACCTTCAAGAAGGTCAAGGACGCCTTCCCGGGCGTCCGGCTCCGGGGCACGGAGTTCCGCGCCCAGTCGACGCTGATCGTCGAGCCGGGCGCCCTGCACGAGGTGATGCGGTTCCTGCGCGACACCTGCGGCTACAACTTCCTCTCCGACGTGACCGGGATCGACTACCTGAACTACCCGGCCCGCATGCCGGGGCGGTTCGCGGTGGTCTACAACCTGTGCAACTACGACACGGACGACCGCTTCTTCGTCAAGGTCTTCCTGGACCCGTCGATCCCAACCGACGGCATCGCGGAGGACCCGTCGCTGCGCGTCGACTCGGTGACGGACCTGTGGCCCGGCGCCGAGTGGCCGGAGCGCGAGGTGTTCGACATGTTCGGCATCCGCTTCAACAACCACCCGGACCTGCGCCGCATCCTCACCTGGGAGTCCTACCCGGCCCACCCCCTGCGCAAGGACTACCCCCTGCGCGGGCGCGGCGAGCGGGAGAACTACCGCATCGTGGACCGCACGAGTTCCTGAACCTCGTCAGTTCGGCAGCGTGACGGGGCTGGGCCGGTTGATCTCGATGCGGTCGCGCGCCAGGTCCCACAGGATCGCGCGGGCGCTGATGGGGGCGGCCCGGCCCGGCTCGTGCAGTTCGACCATCCGCCCGGGCGCGGCCAGGGCGTGCAGCAGGTCGCCGGCGGCCTCGTAGCGAGCGCCGTCGGCGAAGAGTTCCTTGCCGGTCGCGCGGAAGACCACCGACCCGTGCGCGTCGGCGGACCGCAGCGCGAAGGGGCTGTCCGCGTCGTCGGACTCGTTGAAACGGGCGGTGAGCGTGTCGGTGGCCAGTTCGGCGATCTGGTCGGTCGGGGCGGCGCCCGGCGCCGACCGCGGGTCGGGGTTGATGGTCTTGTGGCGGACGAGCACGCGGTCGCGCATCACGGCCACGCCGGAGAGCCGGTCGAGTTCGAACGACCCCAGCCAGGTGAAGCGGGTCAGGCCGGGCCCGACGGAGCCGCCGAGGGGGTCGCGGGGCGCGTCGGGCGGTCCGCCGGCGGGATCGTCCGGCCTGTCGGGCTGTGCGCGCCGGTCCATGACGAGCATGACGCCGGCTCCGGGGACGCGCAGGGTGTTCGCGACCGCGTCGGCGTTGATCTGGTCGCCCTCCAGGTAGAGCAGGCCGGTCACGCGTTCGGGGTCGGCGGGGTCGTAGCGACGGGTTTCGGCGGTGGCGGGGCGGGCCCGGTCGGCGGTCGAGTCGCCGTAGGCGCGGGCGGCGAGCAGGTCGCGCTCGGGCGAGCGCTCCGAGCCGCCCACCGGGTCGCGCGTGGGCAGGGGCGTGATGTCCACCTCGACGCGCTGGGCGCTGAGCGTGTCGCGCGTGGAGGCGTCCGGTGTCGACACGACCGAGACGTCGCCCGTCGCCACCAGGCGGCCGAGCGCGTCGTCGAATCGCATCGTCTCGGCCCACCGCGCGATGACACGGCCGGCGGGCAGGCCGTCGGCGTCGCGCAGCGTGTGCTCGAACCGGCCGGCGCCCTCGACGGTCATGCGCCGGGACCGGGCGTTGAGGTCGATCGCCGGCCCGTGCACGACCGAGTCGTCCTGGGCGATCAGGGCGTCCGGCCCGGCGATCAGGATGGTCTCGGCGGGTGCGTCGACCGCGAGGTGCTCGCCCTCGGCGCGTGCGCCGTCGGCGGCCCGATAGCGGACCGCGCCGAAGGCGTCGGCGTTGCGCACGGTGATCTCGCCCGCGTCGTCCCGCGCGAGCGTGGCGACGGCCTCGTCGGCTTCCAGCGTCGCGCCGTCGCCCTGGCCCCGCACCCCCCCGACCGCCTCGGCGTAGACGGGGTCGGGGCGATCGGACGGGCCTTCGAACTCGATCTGGATGTGCTCGGCGGCCAGGGACGCGGGCGGCTCGGACGGGTCGCCGGCTTCCGCGGCGATCGAGCCATTGGTGATGATCGCCAGCCGGAGGGCGGCGGCGCCGGCGTCGTCGGGCGCGAACTCGGCGGCGAGTTGCTCGGCGAGGATCAGCCCGCCGTCCTGTGCCGCCTCGACCGCGCCGGCGAACTCCGCCCACTCCAGCCGGTCGGTGACGGTCCCGGCCTCGTCGAGCGCGAGCGTCAGGCGGGCGGCGTCGGTCCAACCGATCGAGGCGCGGCTGTCCGAACGCACGCTGCCGGGGCCGGGCAGGTCGATGACGCCCTGCGCCAGGTCGGCCCGGACGCGCTCGAAGCGCCCCTGGCCGGTGTCGGCCATGTCGAAACGGACCGGGGCGTCGGGCTGGGGGTCGAGGTGCAGGACGGCGCGGGTGGCGAAGTAGCGCACCGCGCCGGCCTCGCCGCGCAGGCCGGCGCCGTCGTCGGCCAGGCGGACCGCCTGCCCCTCGTGCGAACGGAGCACGAGGGCCGCGTCGTCTGTCTCCAGTTCGGCCGGCGCGTCGTCGTCGATCGGGCGGACGCGCATCGGGCCGGCCCAGGTGATGACCAGGCGGTCGTCGTCACCCGCGGGGGGCGCCGGGGCCTCTCCGGACGGGGCAGGGACCGGCTCCAGCGCGGCCTGCCCCGGCGCGGGCGGGCCGGCCAGGTCGGTCGGGCCGGGGTCGGGAGCGGTTTCCGGCCGGTGCGACCGGGCGATGGCGACGCGGGCGATGGCGTCCTCGGCCAGCGCGCCGTCGGTGAGGCGGGTGAGCAGTTCGAGGGTGTCGGACTCGACGCGGGCCGCGCCGAGCGTGGCGACCACGGCGTCGTCGAGGAGGGTTCGGTACAGGTCGATCTTCGGGCCGGCCGGCTCGGGGGGCGTCGTCTGGCCTGGGGCGGCGCCGGGGTCCGCCTCGGTCGGGGCGTCGGTCGCGGCCGGTTCGGCGGGGTCGGTGGCCGGGTCGCCCGTCTGGTCGTCGTCGGGCGTTACCGGGTCGGCGAGGAGGATCTCCATGCGCCCGCCGCGGGCGACGTCGAGGCGTTCGAGGCGCTGGCGGGCCTCGTTGAGCGTGACGGCCAGGTCCTCCCCGCTGAAGCGCACGCGGTCCGAATCGACGGTGAACGGGCCGGGGGAGTTCATGCGCATGTAGCGACGCTCGAAGGTCACCGGCTCGGCGAACGAGGCGGTCAGGTGCGGCGGGGCGTCGGCGGGCGGCGGGTCGGCGGGGCCGTCCGAGTCGAAGACGCGGACGAGCACGGAGCCCTCGAGCGACCCGGACTCGGGCATCTCGTTGACGGGCATCATCAGGTGGGCGCGGTCGGCGGTGACGCGTGCGGCTCGGCCGCCCTGAAGGTAGATCCACGCGCGCGGGTTGGTCAGCAGGCGCCGCCCGCCGCCCATGGGGTCGAGCCGGTCCGCCTCGATGACCGCGGCGATGCGCCCGGGGTCCTCGCGGTCCACAAGGGTCAGCACGATGGACTCGCCGACCTCGACCTCTGTGATGTCGGGGGTGTCGGTGAAGTCGGTGTCGGTGCTGGCGGGCGGGGCCGGGTTGGACCGGACCGACCACCAGACCACGCCCGCGAAGACGAGGGCGAGCAGCACCGCGGCCGCGCGTCCGATGAGTTTGGGGGAGGGTCCGGCGGGCATGCGCGCTCTCGCGGTTTGGGGGTCAGTCCTCGCCGCGGACGAGACGCATGGCGATGAGGTCCTGCACGTCGAGCAGGCCGACGGGGCGCCCGGCGTCGTCCACGACGGGGATCTCGTCCTGGCGGTGCTCGCGGAACATCGCGACCGCGTCGCGGGCCAGCGCGGTGTCGGGCAGGGTGCGCGGGGCGCGGGTCATCACCTCGGACAGGGGCCTGGCCAGTTCGGAGGGGTCGCGCAGCACGAGGCGGCGCAGGTCCGAGTCCGTGAAGATGCCCGCCAGCACCCCGGCCGCGTCGGTGACGAGCAGGGCGCCCGGGCGGCGGACCACGCGGGCCGCCTCGGTCAGCGCCTCGTGCACGCTGCGGGAGTCGGGGGCCAGCGGGAGGTTCTCGCCGGCGCGGAAGCGGATCAGGTCGGTCACGGGGCGCAGCAGCCCGCCCAACTGCCCGCCCGGGTGGCGGCGTCGGAAGTCGGCCTCGGTGAACGCCCGGCGCCGGGCGGCGGCCAGCGCCAGCGCGTCGCCGATGGCGGCGGTGGCCGTGGTCGAGGAGGTGGGGGCCATGAAGTCGCCGTCGCCGGCCTCGTCGGTGACCAGGGCGGGCAGCGTGACGGTGGCCAGGCGTTCGAGCGAAGAGGGCTCGCGTCCGCCGGCCGCGCCCCGGGTGATGGCGATGACCGGCAGTCCGTCCTGGCGCAGCAGGGCGGCCAGCGCGACGACCTCCTCGGTCTCGCCGGAGTGCGAGAGGCAGATGGCCAGGTCCTGGGGGCGGAAGCGCCCCAGGTCGCCGTGCGCGGCCTCGGTCGGGTGGACCGGGTGGGAGGTGATGCCCAGCGAGGCCATCGTGGCGGAGATCTTGGCGCCGATCAGGCCGGACTTGCCCAGGCCCGACACGAGCACGGTGCCCCCGGCGTCGGCGCAGGCGACGATCAGGTCCACGGCCCGGCAGTAGCGTTCGTCGGCGGCTTTCGCCAGCGCGGCGACCGCCTTGGCCTCGTGGCGGAGCACCCGGGCCACGAATGCCGTCTCGTCGTGGCGGCTGGGGTCGGACGCGGCCTGCTGGGGGCCCTGGTGCGGGGCGCTGATGGGCATGGGCGAGTATATGACAAGGGCGTGCCGCCGCTGCGACACGCCCCGAAGAGAGATCCGATCGTGGTTCCGGCGCTTTACCGGGTGAAGTCCGTCCGGGCCTCGCGCACGGTCTCGCGGACGTCCTTGGAGGTCGCCTGCAGGTCGCGGGCCATGTCCACGACGTCGCCGCGGATCTCGCGGGTCATCTCGACGCCCTGGCGGGTCAGGTCGTTGGAGAGCACGGTGCGCACCTCGTCGACGCGGCTGAGGAACTCCTCGTACTCGGCGTGCAGGTCATCAAGCGCCTCGGTGGCGCGGTTGATGGAGTCCTCGAAGGCCTGCTGGCGTTCGGCGGTGATGTCCTGCGTGCGCTCGCGGGTCAGGCTGGCCGACTCGGACCGCCACAGGGTCATGTGCTCGGCGGCCTGGGTCTCCATCTCCACCCGGCGCGAGCGGATGCGCTCGGCGGTGGCCCTCACGTCGCGGACGCGCCTGTCGAAGTCGCGGTAGGACCGGTCGTAGTCCTGGGTCGCGTCGAGCGTGTTGAGCGAGATGATCAGGGCGTCGAGGCGGCGCTCGCCCTGCTCGATCTGGTCCTCAACGCTCATCATCGTGCTGGTTGTGGTGTCGATGCGCTGCGCGCCGGAGGACGACGTGCAGCCGAGCGGCGCGACGCCGACGAGGCAGGCGGCCATCATGGCGAGGGGGGCTTTGATCAGCATGGGAACTCCTTCTGGAAAGATCGCTTCGTCCGGTTGGGCCGCGGGAGGTCCGCGTGCCCCGATGAGGCAAGTGTGGGCCGCCCGAATGATGCCACCGCGAAAGGGGGATAAACTTTCCTTCATATGTCCGAGACCTACCGCGTGCACCTGGAGGCCTTCGACGGCCCCCTCGACCTGCTGCTCTACCTGATCCGAAAGGACGAGGTCGACCTGCACGACATCCCCATCGCCTCGATCGCCGACCAGTTCATCGGCTCGCTCGAGGGCCTGGAAAGGGTGGACATCGACCAGGCCGGCGAGTTCCTCGTCATGGCGGCCACGCTGATGGAGATCAAGTCGCGGATGCTCGCCGCGGAAAACCTGCGCAAGGACGAGCCGGACGAGGCCGACGCCGACAAGCCGAAGAAGGACGCGTCCGACCCGCGGGCCGAACTGGTGCGCCAACTGCTCGAATACAAGCGGTTTCGAGACGCCGCCGACGCCCTCGACCGGCGGCGCGCCGCCTGGGAATCCCGCTTCCCCGCCCGGCCCGCGGCCATCGACAACGACACGGTGCGCGAGGCCCTCGAGGAGATGGGCGAACTGGAGATGGAGGACCTTGACCTGGGCGACCTGGTCGAGGCGTTCCGCCAGATCGTCGCCAGCGTCAACTTCGACCGCCTCGGCGAGCACGCCGTGGTGTCGGACGACACGCCCCTGGAACTGCACGCCGAGGACATCGTCGAGCGGATCGCGAGTTTCACCGCCGCCCACCCGGGGGGGAAGATGACGCTGCGCCGGGTCATGGAGGGGCGCACGCGGGCGGAGATGGTGGGGCTGTTCCTGGCCCTGCTGGTGCTGGTGCGCGATCAGCGGGTCGGGTTCCGTGCGGCGGACGGCGAGGTGGAACTGGACCTGGCCGGCCCGTCCGAGACCGCAACCCCCGATTCGGGGCCTGCCATCGAGGGTTGAGCGTTCCGTTGATACTGCAACGGGGGCGCGCCAGGGGCCGGCGCGCCCGCGTTGCCGTCAAATCCGAGCGTGCGGGAGGGAGGCCGCACGCCCGGTGCTCACGCGGTCGCCCCGAGCGTGGGGTTCACGCCCGTTCGGCCGGACGACGCGTGGATGCCGGGCAGGGGCGCCCGGCGGGTCTCGATGAGGTCGCGCAGCACGGCGGCGGCGACGCTGCCGGGCTGGTGCAGGCGCCCGCTGGCGCGGCTGACCGCGCCGTCTCGGGTCTCGACGAGCGCCTCGACCGCGCCGGTCTCGACGTTGACCAGAGGGTCGTCCTCGCGCAGCGGGACGGGCCCGACGCGCAGGGCGGTCTGGTCGCCGATGCGCTCGGCGGTGGCGATCACGCGGTAGCGCCGGCCCTGCGAGCGGGCGCGGGCGAGGTCCTGGTCGCTGACGTGGGCCGGGCCTCTGGGCGCGGGGCGTCCGTCGGTCGCCGCGCCGAAGGCGAGTTGCGCGATGGCGGCCAGGGTGGTCATGGCGTCCTGGCCGGTGCGGGCGCGGGCGGCGTCGGCGGGGGTCAGGCCGAGTTCGGCCGCCGCGATGCGCTCGGCCTCGTCCTCGTCCAGGCCCTGCGACCGCAGGTCGAGCGTGCGGTCGGCCAGGGGCGAGAACGCGCCCTGCACCCGTCGCACGCCCGGCCACAGGAAGGACCGCTCGATGATGGGCGCCAGCGCGGGGCACCCGGCGACCGCGCCGGAGGCCCGCAGGGTGCCGCCGCCGACGAGGGCGGCGATGTCCAGCCCGCCGCCGCGCTCGGCCAGCATGGCGGTGTTGGTGGTGATGACCGTGCGCCCCGACCGCAGCGCCCAGCAGGCCAGGTCGTACGACGCCTGGGCCGACTCGGAGAGGTCGATCACGGCGTCGGGCGACCAGTCCCGCGCGGCGGCGGCGCCGGCGGGGTCGGGCGTGAAGCGCTCCAGGTCGTACGAGCCTTCGAGCGTCGCCAGCCAGGTCGTCAGCAGGGTCGCTGTGGACGACGCGCCGATCAGGGCGATGCGCGTGCCGTCCGCGGGGGCGGCGCACACCGGCTCGGACTCGACCGCGTGGCGCTGGGCGTAGGCCCGGGCCTTGCGCCGGCCGATGCCGTCGCCGGGCCCGCCGGGGCCGTCCGCGGGGCGCTCGACGGGCAGGGCGAGTCGGTCGCCGATGAACAGCGCGGTCAGGGGCGCGGTGTCGGCGCCGAGCGAGGTGGGCCGGCCCTCGTCGTCCAGACCCACGCCGCCGGGGACGACGACGACCTGCGCGCCGGCGAAGGAGTCGCGGTACGACGCGGCGGACAGGTGACGCGGCTCGGCGTCGAGGGGGTGGCCGCGCGTGACCGGCCAGAGCGCCTGGTCGGCCTCGACGGCGTGGATGCTCGCCTCGGCCAGGACGGAGACGAAGTTCCCCGCCGCGTCCAGCGGCCCCGACGCGAGCACGCGGGCGCGCTCGACCGGGTCGGCGGTGGCGCCCAGGCGGTTGGCGTCGGCCAGGTCGCGGGCGGCCCTGTCGCGGCTGGCGGACACGACGACGATGACCGACCGGTTGCGGGCGATGCAGGACTGCACCTGGGCGATGGCCTTGCCCGCCATCGAGAGCGAACCGGTCTCAAGGCCTGTCAGGTCCAGCACGACGCCTTCTTGCAATGACATGTCGGTCTCCTTCCATGGTCGCCCGGCGGGGCCGGGGTTGTGAGTGCTTGAAGCGGTTGAGGGTGGGGGGCTTCTCCGACGGATGGATCTCTCTGAGAAAGCGGAAACGAAAACAGCCACCGGTCTTCCGGTGGCTGGCCCTGGTGTTCCGTGTTCGGGTCGGGGTCTCTACCCGTCCAGTCCGATCACGCCAGTCCAGCCACCACGATGCATGAGGCAAGGGTTCATCCAGCACTGCTGAATGCCTTTGGTCTGCCTCGGCATGGCTTTGGTTTGGGCGGTCACGGGTGCTCGCTTGGTACGCTGTCGGTCATCGGCCGGTTCGGTAGATACGGTACAGGATTGTTTTGGCGTGTCAAGTGGTGATGCCTTTTTCATGCGATCTCTACAATCACGCATGAACGAGCGTTCATCGCACACGCCGACGGGGGACGATCCGGGCGGCGACGCGCGCACGCTGTGGGCGATGCTCGACGAGGCGATGCCGGCGGACCGCGCGCGGCTGCGCTCGCGCATCCGCGGGTTGCAGCGCGGCGGCAACGGCGCGAGCAAGGGCGGGCGCAACGCGGAGCGGGCGACGCGGCAGGTGCGCGCCGACCTGGAGCGCTCGATCGGGGTTTATCGGGCCCGGAAGGCGTCCGTTCCGGCGCTGTCCTACCCGCCCGACCTGCCGGTCTCGCAACGCCGCGACGACCTGCTGGAAGCCATCCGCGAGCACCAGGTGGTCGTCGTCTGCGGCGAGACGGGCTCGGGCAAGACCACGCAACTTCCCAAACTTTGCCTGGAACTCGGGCGCGGCGTGGGCGCGATGATCGGCCACACCCAGCCCAGGCGGATCGCCGCCCGGTCCGTCGCGGCCCGCGTCGGCGAGGAACTCGGCGCCCAGTGGCTCGTCGCCTCGAAGATGCGCTTCGACGACCGCACCGACGACCGCACGCTCGTCAAGGTGATGACCGACGGGATCCTGCTCGCCGAGACGCGCTCGGACCCGCTGCTGCGCCGGTACGACACGGTCATCGTCGACGAGGCCCACGAGCGGTCGCTGAACATCGACTTCCTGCTCGGCACGCTGCGCAGGATCCTGCCGCGCCGGCCCGACCTGAAACTGATCGTCACCTCCGCCACGATCGACGCGGGGCGCTTCGCCGAGCACTTCGCCGGGCCGGCGGGGCCCGCGCCTGTGCTGCAGATCGAGGGCCGTACCTACCCGGTCGAGGTGCGCTACGAGCCGCGACAGGCGGAGGGCGTCTCGCCCGAGGAGCACGCGGCGGACGCGGCGGTGCGCCTGATCCACGAGAACCACGCCGACGTGCTGGTGTTCATGCCCGGCGAGCGCGAGATCCGCCTGACCGCCCACGCGCTGCGCCATCACCCGCTCCTGCCGGAGCGCGCGGAGATCGTGCCGCTGTACGCGCGCCTGTCGACGCAGGAGCAGCAGCGGGTCTTCCGCCCGTCGGGCAACCCGCGGGTGGTGATCTCGACCAACGTGGCGGAGACCTCGCTGACCGTGCCGAACGTCCGTGCGGTGGTCGATCCGGGCACGGCGCGGATCAAGCGGTACAACGCACGGGCGAAGATCGACCAGTTGCTCGTCGAGCCGATCTCGCAGGCCTCGGCCAACCAGCGGGCGGGGCGATGCGGGCGCGTGGCGCCGGGCGTGTGCGTGCGCCTGTACGACGAGGCGGACCTGGCGGGGCGCGACCCGTTCACGCCGCCGGAACTGCTGCGCAGCGACCTGGCGGGGGTGATCCTGCAGATGATGGACCTGGGCCTGGGCGACCCGGCCGGGTTCCCGTTCCTGGACGCGCCGGTCGCGTCGCGCTGGCGCGACGGCTACGACACGCTGCGCGAGTTGGGGGCGATCGACGAGACGCTCGCCCTGACCGAGACGGGCAAGCGCATGGCGCGTCTGCCGGTCGACCCGCGCATCGCCCGGATGATCCTCGCCGGGCACGACGCCCACTGCCTGCACGACGTGCTGGTCATCGCCAGCGCCATGTCCGTGCAGGACCCGCGCGTGCGCCCGCACGAGAAGCGCGAGGCGGCCGACCAGGCGCACGCGCAGTTCCGCGTGCCCGGGTCGGACTTCCTGACGCTGCGGGCGATCTGGGACTTCTACCACGAGCGTTTGCGTTCCGAGTCGCGCCGGCGCGTGGCCCGCGAGTGCGAGAAGCGCTACCTCTCGCCGCGGCGCATCGACGAGTGGCGCGAGGTGTTCCGCCAGGTCTCGCGCCTGTGCGCCGAGATGGGCCTGGACGCCTCGCCGCGCCCGTGCGAGCCCGACGGCGTCCACCAGGCCGTGTTGGCGGGTCTGCTGATCAACGTCGGACGCAAGGGCGAGCAGCGCGAGTACCAGGGCACGCGGGGCACGCGCTTCGAGATCGCGCCCGGGTCGGCCTGCTCGGACCCAAAGCCGCGCTGGGTGATGGCCGGCGAGATCGTGCGCACGACCCGGGTGCTGGCCCGGACCGTCGCGTCGGTGCGGCCCGACTGGATCGAGCGTGCCGCGGCCCACCTGGTGCGGCGCTCGTACACAGACCCGCGCTGGGACCCCGCCACCGGGCGCGTGCTGGCCGACGAGAAGGTCGTGTTCGAGGGTCTGGAGCTCGTGGCCCGGCGCGCCGTGCACTACGGGCCGATCGACCCGTCGGAGTCGCGGCGCATCTTCATCCACCACGCGCTGGTCGAGGGCGAGTTGGACACACGCTCGCGCGGCGTGCAGGCGAACCGGAGCCTGGAGGCCCGGGTCGCGACGCTGGCGGCCAAGGCGCGGCGCTCAGACTTCGTCGCCGAGTCCGAGGCGCGGTTCGCGTTCTACGACGCGCGCGTGCCCCCGGACGTGTACAGCGCCCGGGCCTTCGAGCGTTGGGCGGTCCGGGCCGAGTCGGACGACCCCGGCGTGCTGCGCATGGCCGAGTCCGACCTGCTGCTCGCCGAGCCCGAGGGCGTCACGCCCGAGGCCTACCCCGACGAGGCGGAGGTCTTCGGCACGCGCCTGCGCATCCGGTACGCCCTGGCGCCGGGCGAGGCCGAGGACGGCGCGACGGTCCGCGTCACCCCCGAGGAACTCCACCGCCTGACGACGGAGCGTGCCGAGTGGCTGGTGCCCGGCTTCGTGCGCTGGCGGGTGCGCGGCTTGGTCCGAACGCTGCCGAAGGACCTGCGCCGGCGATTTGACCTCGACGCGCTCGCCGACCGCGTCGCGTCCGGGCTGCGTCCGAACGAGGGCTCGGTCGTCCACCAGGTCGCGCGCCTCGTCAGCGCCGAGGCCGGGGTGGCGGTGCGGGCCGAGCAACTCCGAGAGGACGCTTTGCCCGACCACCTTCGCCCGCGCTTCGAGGTCGTCGGGCCGGACGGTGCGGTGCTCGACGCGGGGCGGGACCTGAGCGCCCTGCGCGCCAAGCACGAGGCCGCGGCCCACGCCGCCGTCCGGTCGGTGTCGGCCGGGCACGAGGCGGACGAGGTGACCCCCGAGACCTTCGCAGGCCTGCCCGAGTCGGTCGAGGTGGAAACGCCCGGCCCCGACGGCCCCAGACGCGTGGTCGCCTTCCCGGCGCTGGTGCTCGAGGGCACGCGCGTGGCCCGACGCCTGCGCGCCACGCCCTGGCAGGCCGACCGGGAGTCGCTGGTGGGCACGGGGGCGCTCTTCGGCCAGTCGCTGCGGCGCGAGGTCAAGATCCGCGTGCGCCAACTGCCGGGGTTCGACCGCCTGGCGATGCTCGCCGGCGTGTTCGGGCTGTCCGACCGGATCGAGTCGGTCGTGCTCACCCGGGCCGCCCTCGTGCTGTGCGTGGACGACCGCCCGCTGGTGCGCACGCCCGAGGAGTACCGGGCGCGCCGCGTCGGCGCGTGGGACCGGGCGGTGCCGGTCACCCAGGACACGGTCACGCTGCTGACCCAGTGCCTGGACGGGCTGGCGCGGGCGCGCTCGCGCCTCGACGCCGGCCTGCCCGACCCGTGGCGCCACGCCCAGGCGGACATCGACCAGCAGATGCGGCTCCTGACGCCGGCGGGCTGGGAGACGGGCGTGCCGACACGGTGGCTGCGCTGCTATCCGAGGTATCTCCGGGCGGTCGAGGTCCGCCTTGAACGCCTGCGTGCCATTGGCCCGGCCCGCGACCTCCAGCAGACGCGCCTGGTCTACGCCTGGCTGGAACGCCTCGCCGGCCTGGCCCGGTCGGGCGTCGAGCAGTCGCCCGCGGCCGACGCGTTCGAGGAACTGCGCTGGATGGTGGAGGAATACCGCGTCGCCTGCTTCGCCCAGGAACTGGGCACGGCTGTCAAGGTCTCCGAGCGGCGGCTCGAAGAGGTGTATGAACAGGTCGGTTCGCGCAGGGTGACGGCGGGCGCCGCCTCGAAAGGCTACACCCGCCGTCGGGGGGGGGCTTGGGATGTCTCGCCGTCGTGAGCGTCCCTTGCGGGTCGCGTCGAACGGGCGGCGTCGGGATCATGGTAGCGGCACGCACGGGCCTTGTCGAGGCGGAACAGACCATCGGGCCGCGCGCGGTCGAAATTGTGGTCGATGTCCCCATGTGCGGCGGCGCCCGCCGGCGTTCTCGGGCGGTGACGGTGGGGAAAACATGCCCACGCCGGTCAACCCTTGCCGCCGCGCCCGCCGGTCTGCTCGCCCATGCTCAGCAGCGACTGTGTGAAGCACGCCCCCTGATGTGGCGTTGCGACGGCGGCGACCGGGGTCCCGCCCCGCCCGCCGGACTGTTCGCCGGCGTACGCCCGGGGCGCGCCCGCGGCCACCACCCCGGCGAGCAGCGCCAGCAGCGGCAGCCGGATCGACGACCCCAAGGCCTCGGCGGCGTGGCGGCGGGCGCGCGAGCGCATCTGCTGCACCGTGTTCTCTCGCACCGCGCCCGCGTTGACCCGCTCGATCAGCCGGTCGTCCTCGGGCCGCGTGACGCCCAGCGCCAGGGCCGCCCGCTGGCGCTCGGACTTGTCCGGCAGCGAGGCGGCGAGTTTCTGGCGGACCGCGTCCGGCAGGGCGGCGCGGACGCGCGCCAGGGCGTCGTCGATCTGCTCGCGCCGTTCGAGCGGCGCGGTCGACCGGGCGGTCGCGCCCAGGCGCTCGACCCGGTCCATCTCGCTGGGCGTCTCCCGCCCGAGACGCCGCCAGTGCTTGCGCGACAGCGCCATGTAGGCCCAGCGGGCGAGCGTCGGCGCGTGGGTGGTCAGGCGGTGGACGGCCAGGTCGACGCTCGGGTCGTCGTGGAAGGCGGGGAAGGCGCTCTTCTCCAGCATGCGCCAGACGCGGGTGTGGACCCACGAGGCCATGTCGCCCGGCTCCATCGTGCCGTCGGACAGCGCCCGGGAGGCGCGCCGGCAGGCCGCCTCGACGAGCGGGCGGACCTCGCGGTCGTAGCGGTCCCAGAAATCGGTGCGGTCGTGGGCGTTCATGCCGCACCCCCTTCCCGCTGCGCTCGCCGGGAGGACCACGCCTCGTAGAGCGCGTCCAGCGACGCCAGGCGACCCCGCATCGACCGCGTGCCGGGGTCGAAGGCCAGGTAGGCCGACAGTTCGGCGCCCTCGGCGAGCAGGCCGGGGGACCCGAGCATCGCCCGGAAGATCGCGTCGGCCTCGGCCGCGTGCCCGGCGCGGAACAGGGCGTGGGCGCCGGTGATGAGCACCGGCACCGAGGCGGGGTTGGCCTCGATGGCTTCCAGGAAGTATCCGACCGCCAGGCCGGCGTCGCCCAGGCGCAGGCAGCGGTCGGCGAGGTTGCCCAGCGAGATCTCGCGCCGGCGCGGGGTGTCAGCGTATTTCAGGGCGATCAGTTCGGTGCGGACGGCGTCCTGCAGCCGGCCCATCGCGCTCAAGGCGAGCGCCCGCTGGTTCGGCCGGGCCCAGGCGGGGTTGGGGTGGTTGTCGCCGTCGGTCTGGTCGTAGCGGGCGAGCAGTTCGAACAGGGCGGCGGTGAACTCGGTCGCGGTCTGGCGGTCGCCGGACTCGCGGGCCTCGTGCAGCGCGTTGCAGGCGTCCATGATGGCCGCCTCGATGGGCGACAGTTCGCCGGGGTTCGAGGCCGTCACGATGGTTCCGGCGGCCGGGTCGGGCTTCTTGTCTGGGCTGTTCATGGGGTCGCTCCGCTCGTGGGCCGGACGGTGGCCGTCACGGTTGTACCGCCCGCTGAACGCACGGCTGACACCTTTCGTTGCCTGATGGGCGAAAATCCCGGCGGCCCGCACCTTGGGGCCCCGGTCAGCCCACGTCGCCCAGGCCCAGCCACGGGCCGTGGGTCTTGATGAGGCGGCGTCGCACCAGGGCGTCGGCGGGTCCGGCCAAAGTGGGGTTCAGGGCGATCCACGCGGCGGCGTCCCGGCGGGCCAGGTCGAGCAGGGCGGCGTCCTTGAGGGGGTCGGCGATGCGGAACGGCGGCACGCCGGACTGGCGGGTTCCGAACACGTCGCCCGGGCCGCGGAGGGCGAAGTCCCGCTCGGCGAGTTTGAAGCCGTCGGTGGTGTCGCACATGGCGGCGATGCGCTCCACGCCCTCCTCGGTCTTCGGGTCGGCGATCAGCACGCAGGCTCCGGGTTTGGACCCGCGCCCGACCCGGCCGCGCAACTGGTGGAGTTGGGCCAGGCCGAAGCGGTCGGCGTGCTCGATGACGATGGCGGTCGCGTTGGGCACGTCCACGCCGACCTCGATGACCGTCGTGGCGATCAGCGCGTCGATCGCGCCGGAGCGGAAGCGGGCCATGACCGCTTCCCGTGTGTCCCGCTTCAGGCGGCCGTGCAGGGCGGCGATGCGCAGGCCCTGCAACTCGCCGGATTCGAGTTCGTCCATGACGGTGCGCAGGTCACGCAGCGTGTCGTCGCCGTCCGCGGCTCCGGTGTCGATCGCGGGGACCACCACGTAGGCCTGCTCGCCCGCTTCGATCCGCGCCCGCAGCCATCGGTACACCTCGCCGCGCCGCTCGGAGGTGACGGTGCGCGTCGCGACCGGCGTGCGCCCCGGGGGCAGTTCGTCGATCGTCGAGATGTCCAGGTCGCCGAACAGGGTCAGGCCGATGGTCCGCGGGATGGGGGTGGCCGTCATGACCAGCACGTGCGGCGTGTCGAACGCGCCCGCCCCCCCCGCCCCCCCCGTCCCGGCATCACCGGCCGTCCCCTTGACCCGCAGTTTGGCCCGCTGCTCGACGCCGAATCGGTGCTGCTCGTCGATCACCACCACCGCCAGCGACCGGAACGCCACCTTCTCGCCGATCAGCGCGTGCGTGCCGACGACGAGGTGCACGCCCCCATCGCCCAGCCCGGCCAGGGTGCGGGCGCGCTCGTCCGGCGAGAGGTTGCCCGTCAGCAGCGCGACGCGGACGTCCGAGCCTTCGAGCATCGCGCTGATCGAGAGAAAATGCTGCTCGGCGAGGATCTCGGTGGGGGCCATCAGGGCGGCCTGGTGCCCGTGGGCGATGGCCCGCAGCATGGCGTCGAGCGCCACGACGGTCTTGCCGCTGCCCACGTCGCCCTGGACCAGCCTGTTCATGGGCACGTCCAGGGCCAGGTCCGCCGCGATCTCGCCGACCACGCGTTCCTGGGCCGCGGTCAGGGCGAAGGGCATGCGCTCGCGGATGCGGCGCTCGACCGCCCCGCTCCGCGCCAGCGCCGGCGCCTTGAGGCTGTTGCGCAGATGGGCCCGCTTCATGTGCACGCCGAGTTGGAAGAGGAGCAACTCGTCGTAGATCAGCCGTCGCCGGGCGCTCTTGACCTCCTCCTCGCTGGCCGGCTGGTGCATCATCCGGTAGGCGTCGCGCAGGATGGGCAGCGAGCGCTCCCGGCGCAGCTCCTCGGGCAGGTGGTCGTCGATGAGCCCGAGCACCCGGGGCAGCACGCGGTCGACGACGCCGCGCACCTGGTCGCTGGTGACGCCCTCCGTGACGGGGTAGACCGGGCGGAAGGCGTCGTCCTCGCCGTGCTCCTCGACGGGTGCGCCCGCGTCGAGGATCTCGAACTTGGGGTTGGCCATCTGCAGGCCCGGCCCGCGCTTGACGACCTTGCCCTGCACGCGCAGGCGCATGCCGGGGTGGATCTTGCCGCGCAGGTAAGGCTGGTTGAACCACACCAGGTCCAGGCGTCCGTTCCCGCCCCCGCTTGCGCCCGCGTCGTCGAGCATGACCGCTTCGAACCGCGCCTTGTGTCCGAAGCCGGCGGTGCGTGTCGCGGTGATCTCGCCGCGGACCGACGCGAGCGAGTCGGCCATCAAGTCCTCGATCGCCGCCTCGGCGCGGATCCACTCGTGCCGGTGGGGCAGGTGGGCGACCAGGTGGCCGACCCGCGACACGCCGATCCGGGCGAGTTTGTCGGCGTGGTCCCGACGCACGCCGGGCACCTCCCGCAGCGGGGTGTGCAGGTCAACCCCCGGCCCGTCCTGCCCGCTCACCGGCGGGGCCCCAGGCCCAAGGGGTTGTCGTGCGCGGGGGCGTCGTCCCCGGGCGCGGGGCCGTCGCCGAGGCGGTCGGGGTCGATGTCGCGCAGGTAGGCCCAGGTGTAGATCCCGGTGCGGTGCCCGTCGGAGAAGTGGATGCGCAGGGCGTAGTTGCCCACCAGTTCGGCCTCCGTCGCCACCAGCGGCCCGCCCGGGGCGCCCGCCCGGCCCGCCGGGAGCACCGTCAGGGGGTTGCGCTGGATCTGCTTGCGGAGTTCGCGCGCGTCGGCCGAGGGCGAGAGGCGGCGGAGGTGGGCGATGGGGTAGTACGATCGCACGCCGTCGGACCAGACGATCGTCAGGCCCTCGTCTTTCTTCAGGTCCAGTTGCACCGGCGTGACGGGCTGCATCGGCCAAGTTTAGTGTTTCGTAGGGGTCCGATCCATGCGCTCACGAACCGACGACACCCACCCCGCCGATCTGCTGTCCCGGGCGATGGACGCCGCGGGCAACCCGGGCTGCGTCGGCCTGGACCCGGTGCTCGCGTCGATGCCCGCCGAGGCGCGGGACGGGGCGGGCTCGGACACGGCCGCCATCGAGCGGTTCTGCGAGGGCGTCCTGGAGGCGGTCGCGGGGGTGGTGGGGGTGGTCAAGCCCCAGGCGGCCTGCTTCGAGCGCTACGGGGCCGCCGGCTACGGCGTGCTGGAACGCATCGTCGCGAAGGCCCGGTCGATGGGCTTCGTGGTGGTGCTGGACGCCAAGCGGGGCGACATCGGCTCGTCGGCCGAGCACTACGCCGCCGGGGCCGCGGCGATGGGCGCGCACTGGATCACCGTCAGCCCGTACATGGGCCCGTCCACCATCGAGCCTTTCCTGGACGCGGGCTTGGGCGTGTTCGCCCTCTGCCGCACCAGCAACCCGGACTCTGACCGGGTCCAGCAACTCGATGCGGGCGGGCGCACCGTGGCCGAGCGGGTCGGGGCCATGATCGCCGAGATCGGCGAGAACCGGCTGGGGCACGGCGGCCTGTCCGCGCTGGGCGCGGTCGTGGGGGCGACCAAATCCGGGCAGGAGGGCGCGTCACTGCGTGGCTCGATGCCCAGGCAGTTCCTGCTCGTGCCCGGGGTCGGGGCGCAGGGGGGCACGCCGCGGGAGGTCGCGCCGCTGTGCCGGGCGGACGGGAGGAGCGTGGGCGAAACCGGCGTGGTGGTCAACGCGTCCCGCTCGGTGCTGTACGCCGAGCGCCCCGCCGGGGGGCGCTGGCAGGAAGGCGTGCGCCGGGCGGCCGAGCGGTTCGCCGCGTCGTTGGGCGTGCTGGACGAACGCTGAGCGCGCACGAAGAGGCCGTGCGCCCCGCGGGAGCGGGTGGCACGGCCTCTCTCTTCGTTCTCAGCCGCTGGTCAGCGGCGGCGGCGTCCTGCGACGAGGCCGCCGAGGCACAGCAGCCCCAGCGCGCCCGGCGCGGGGACGAGCATGCCGTCGACCGAGGCGGCCCGGCCGTTGAAGTTGCTGGCGAACAGGTCGTCGCCGAGTTGGAACTTCAGCATGCTCAGCGCGCCGAACAGGTTGCCCGGCAGGTTGTCGAAGGACCCGCCGTCGGGCCCGTCGAAGGCGCCGTTGCCGTTCGAGCCGTCAAAGGCGGCGCTGGTGATCTGGCCGCCGAAGAACGCGAAGCCGAACTGCTCGGTCCAGGCGCCGTCGAACGTGCCCGAGAGGGTGTCCCCGTCGGCATCGACGATGAGGAAGGTCCCGTCGACCGCGGTGGCCTCGTTCCCGCTGACCGAAGCGATGGTCATGGTGAACTCGGCGTACGCGGACGACCCGCCGCCGCCGAAGCCCGGGCCGAACACCGAGGTGGCGGCTGTCGGGGCGTAGACGGTGACGTCGCCCGAGGTGGCCAGCCCGTTGCCGGAATCGGACACGGCGGTGAACACGCCCGACTCGGTGTTGAAACTGGCATTGAGGTCGGTGAACCCGAAACTGGCGACCAGTCCGGCCGAGGCGCCCGAGACGACGAGGCCCGTCGCCAACCCGGCCGCAAGATATGCGCTTTTCATCATGTCTCCTCCTGTGTCGTCGGGCTCCCGTGCACCGGGAGCGGCGTCTTCACCCGTGTAGAAATACACCAGGCCGGGCGGAATGCCAGCAAAGCGGGGGGTTTTCGGGCCGATTCGGCTGAAGTCCGAACAGAACCCGCCAATCGAGCCGCGAACCGGGTTGAAGACCCCGCACAGTCGGGTCAGAAAAAGTTGAAAATTTGCTGGCAGGACCGAGAATGAGGCTTGTGTCTGGGGGTGCTTCCCGGTACGCTTGGTTCTGTAGGGGCGTTTTGCCCTGTCAGGATGGGTAGCCTCGAAAGGAGAGAGGTGATGAGAGAAGGAAGAGCAGTGTTGATGGTCGCCGCGTGCGGCCTCGTGGCGGGCGTCGCGTCCGCCGGGATCTTCGGAGAGGTCGAGTCGAACGACACGCTGGCGACGGCGAACGACATCGGGACGTTCGACGCCCCCGGCGGGGTCGTGCTCGCCTCGGGCAACATCGAACTGGGCGACGCGGACTGGTTCAGCTTCACGCTGAGCGACGAGGCGACCCTCTCGGTGTTCGCCTCGTTCTCCGGCACGCCCAACGCCGACGGCGTCATGCAGATCGTCGATTCCGGCGGCGTCGTGATCGCCTTCGACGACGACAGCGGCGTCGGCCTGATGCCCTCGCTGCAGATCGCGGCGCTCTCGGCGGGCACCTACTACGTCGGCATGTCCGGCTGGGGTGACGAGGGCATCAGCTCCGTCGGCACCACGAACATCTTCGACGGCGTCGGTCACGCGCAGGAGTTCGACTACCTGCTGACCATCGCCGCCACGGTCGTCCCGGCGCCGGGCTCGGTCGCCCTGCTCGGCCTGGGCGGGCTCGCGGTCGCGCGTCGCCGCCGCTGATCAACGGCCGACATCCAGCACCACGGCAAGGCCGGGCGTCACGCGCCCGGCCTTGTCTGTTCCGGCGGCGCCTCACCCCGGGAAGCCGGGGCGGCGGGGCGTCACATGGGCTTCTTGTCGATGGTGATGTCGTACATGTGCAGGAGTTTGTTCTTGTCGAACACCATCTCCTGGCGGCTCAGGCCCACGATGTCGTACTCGGGGGTCAGTTCGATCGCGTCGACCGGGCAGGCTTCCTCGCACATGCCGCAGAAAATGCAGCGCAGTTCGTCAATCTCGAACTTGACGGGGTACTTCTCGCGGTCGTCCCAGGGGCTCTCGCCGGCCTCGATGTGGATGCAGTTGGCCGGGCAGATGGTCGGGCACATCATGCAGGCGACGCACTTGACCCGGCCGGCCTCGTCGCGGTTGAGGCGGTGGAACCCGCGGAAGTTGGAGGGCTCGAGGCCGCCGTCCTCGGGCTTGTAGTGCTCGCGGCGTTCCTCTGGGTACTGCAGGGCCCGGCTGGTGCGTCCCTGGCCCCAACTGGTGAACATGTGGCGCAGCGTCGTGCCGAAGCCCCGCATGATCTCGGGGAGGTAGACCGCCTCGGCCCGGGTCATCGGGGCGGGGCGGATGTGCACCAGTTCATCGTCGCGGATGGCCATATCGGGCGGAGTATAGCTCGCACCACCCGCGGCGCGGGATACCATCGGGCATGTCCAAACGCGCCGGCCCACCCCTGTTCGAACTGCTGCGCAAGCAGTCCGAAACGCCATCGCCGGCCGAGGCGGCGCGGCGCGAGACGCGCCCGGACGCGTCGGCCGGCGTGCCCTGGACCGGCGCGGGCGTGACGCGGGCCGAACGCTCCGCGGCCACCCTCGAGGACGAGCCGCGCCACCCCGGCGAGATCCGCGTGCCCGTGACCCGCGTGTACATGGCCGTCGCGGTCACCATGCTGCTGCTGGTCGCCGCGTGGACGGCCGGGCACTACGTCGGCGTGCGCGCCGGCAAGGCCGAGGCCGACCGCATCGTCGGCTCCGAGCCGGTCGTGCCCCCGCTGGCCAACCGGACCGAGCCGCAGCCCCAGTCCCAGCGCACGCCGAACCCCGCTCAGAGCGCGCCCCCGAACCCGGGCCAGGCCCGGCCCCAGCCCGGGGCGGCGCCCGGGCGCACCCCGTCGGCCGCCCCCGATCCCGGCTCGCCCTGGGTCCTGACCGCCGGCGGCCAGCGGGCCGCGGATCCCCGGACGCCCGGCAGCAACTACCTGGCCCTGGCCACGCTGCCGGAGGATCAGGCCCTGGACGCGATGGACTTCCTGGCGGGCAAGGGCCTGCGCGCGGTCGCCGTCCCGGTGGACTCTGGACCGCGGGGAGCCAACAATCCCGCCCGCTACACGCTGATCTCCCTTGGGCTTGCGGTGCCCAGCGGGCAGTTCAGTTCGTCCACGCAGCAACGGAACGAGCACAAGCGGCTCGTGGCCACGCTCGGGGCCGAGTGGAGGCGGGAGCGCCGTGGAGGATCGGACTTCTCCCAGACTCAATGGAGTCTGTACAACCCCTGACCAGCACCCGCCCGGTGCATCGGAGCCGGACATGAGCATCGACCGTTCGCTGAAGACCGAGGGCAACCTGACGACCAAGCGTTCCGTGATGAAGCGGGGCGAGCGGATCGCCGCGCTCAAGGACGAGAAGCGTCACGACGAGAAGAACGGCGCCCTGGGCCTGCCCAAGACCAAGGTCCGCGAGTAACCCCGTGCCGGCCGGCCCCGCCGCCCCGGCCCGCACCGCGTCGGACCGCGCCAACGCCCTGCGTGCCTCGGGCATCCGAAAGATCCTCGCCCGCGCCGCGGCCAACCCCGACGCGGTCAACCTGACCATCGGGCAGCCCGACTTCCCGGTGCCGGACACGGTCCGCGCGGCCGCCATCAGCGCCATCGACGCCGGACGCAACGGGTACACCCCGAACACGGGCGACCCCGCGCTGCTCGCCCGGATCAACGAGTTCCTGCGCTTCGACGTCGGCTGGGACTGCGCCCCCGCGGGGACCGCCGGCCACGCGGGCCCGCAGTCGATGGTCACGGCCGGCACCTCCGGCGGGCTGACGCTGGCGTTCCTCTCGCTGCTCGATCCCGGCGACGAGTGCGTCATCCCGGACCCGTACTTCGTCAGTTACCCCGAACTCGCGCTGGCCTGCAACGCCGCCCCGGTCCCCTGCGACACCGACGGGGCCGGCCAACTGACCGCCGACGCGGTCGAGCGCTGCCTGACGGACCGCACGCGGTTCGTCCTGTTCAGCACCCCGTCGAACCCGGCGGGCGTGGTCGCCAGCCGGCAGACCTGCTCGGACCTGCTGGACCTGTGCCGCGCGCGGGGCATCGTGCTGATCTCCGACGAGATCTACGACGCCTTCACATTCCCAGACGCCCGCACCGACCGCCGCGCCGGCGATGCCGCCCAGCCCTGCTGCCCCAGCCCCGCCCGGTTCCCGGGCGCCGAGGACACGGTCCTGCTGATCCGGGGCTTCGGCAAGTCCTACGGCTGCACGGGCTGGCGTCTGGGCTACGCCGCGGGCCCCGCGTGGCTGCTCGAGGCGATGAGCAAGTTCCAGCAGTACACCTACGTGTGCGCCCCGACCCCGCTCCAGGTCGGTGCGGCCGCGTGCTTCGACGCCGACATGGACCCGGTGGTTCTCGAATACCAGGCCCGCCGCGACATGGTCGTCGAGGCGCTGGGCCCCCACGCCGAGATCGCGCCTCCCGGCGGCGCGTTCTACGCCTGGGTCCGCGTTCCCGAGCGACTGGGCCTGACGGGTACGGCGTTCACCGAGCGTGCGGCCGAGCACGGCGTGATGGTCGTCCCGGGAGGGGTGTTCTCCCGGAGCGACACGCACTTCCGCATCAGTTACGCGACCGACCCGGCGCGACTTGCGAAGGGCCTGGAAATCCTGGCGGGCCTGCTCGCCTGATCGGGGACCGGAACCGAACGCTCAGAACCGGATCTGGATGCGGGCGAACACGCCCTCGCTCTCGAGCGTCGCGTCGAGCGACTGCACCTCGATGCTGCTGCGGATGAACTGGTAGCCCGCGCTGAGGCCAACGTTGGGCGCCAGGCGGATGCTCGTCTCCGCCGAGAGGTCCAGGACGCTGCCCTGCCCGGAGAAGGACTGGGTCGTCGCCACGCCCGAGAGGGTCATGTCGTCGTTCAGACGCCAGGACACCCCGCCGCCGATGACCGGCACCGCAGCCACCCCCCGCGCGTCGCGGAACGATCCCCCGGCCCCGTCGGCGGACTTGCTGATCCGCGCGTCGATGGCCTTGAGCCCGCCGATGACGGAGACCGTCAGCGGGCCGGGCGAGTAGGCGTCCCAGGAGAGCGAGAGGTCGTAGATGTCGTACTCGCCCTCGCCAGCGGCCAGGGAGGCGAGGCGCATCAGCCCACCGTCACCGGCGATCGCGTCGCCCTCGCCGGAGATCCCGCCGTCGCGCAGGTAGGTGTTCCGGTCGATCACGAAGCGGACGGACTCGCCGACACCGAGCGTTTCGCCGGTGTTCTCGTCGAGGCGGGGCGCTTCGAAGCGCAGGACGTCGGGCAGCAGGTTGCGCCCCTCGAAGGCGGGCACGGTCAGCAGGCCCTCGATCCAGGCGAGTTCGACGCCGTCGGCGCGGACGAGCGACAGCCGGGCCAGGCCGACGCGCCGGTCGGCGGCGTCGAGGCTCAGGCTGAGGACCTCGGGGCCCGGCGTGTCCGCGGGCGGGTTCAACGCGAGCGTCGCGGCGAGCATGATCTCTGCGAGCGGCATCATGGCATTCTTATCGGCCAGACCGGCCCGACCAAATCACCCCTGGGTTTCCCCTGATACCGGGGAGCATAGCCCGGGCCCGCTTGGCTGGCCTTCGGCGGGGCGGATGCCGATAGTTGCCCCATGCACCTTCACGAGCCCGCGGACCCGAGCCGCGCGGCGGAACACAACCCGACGGCGGCCTCCTCGCGCAGCCGGTGGGGCAAACGACCCCCGAAAGGCGACGAGCACCGCCTGCTCGCCGGGCCGCGGCTGCGTCGCGAGGAGTTGTTCCGGGCGGTCCGCATCTTCGGCGAGTTCATACGCGGGTTTCGGCAGTTGCACTTCATCGGCCCGTGCGTGACGGTGTTCGGTTCGGCGCGCTTCGACGAGCACCACCGGTATTACGAACTGGCCCGGTCGATGGGCAACGCGCTCGCCGAGGCGGGGTACGCCACCATGACCGGTGGTGGTCCCGGGATCATGGAGGCCGCCAACCGCGGCGCGAAGGAGCGGGGGGGCCTGTCGATCGGGTGCAACATCCAGTTGCCGATGGAGCAGGAGCCCAACCCCTACCTGGACAAGTTCGTCGAGTTCCGTTACTTCTTCGTGCGCAAGGTGATGCTGGTCAAGTACTCCGACGCGTTCGTGGCGATGCCGGGCGGGTTCGGCACCCTGGACGAGGTGTTCGAGACGGCGGTGCTCATCCAGACGGGCAAGATCGAGCGGTTCCCGATGATCCTGATGGGCTCGGAGTTCTGGCGCGGCCCGATGGACTTCATCCGCACGCGGATGCTCGACGAGGGCGTGATCTCGCCCGAGGACCCCGACCTGATCCGACTGACCGACGACGTGGACGAGGCGATCGCCTGGATCAGGGCGTCGGGCGTCAAGCCGACGCCGGTCACGCCGGCCACGGTGCTCGGCGAGAAGTCCGACACGGCGCCGACCGCGACGCCGGCGCGTCCGCGCGTGCCGGCGCGCTGATCGCGTTCAGGGAACCCGGCTCGGCGAGCCGGGCCACCGGCACCGGAAGCGGTGTGACGCTTTCATACAGAACTCGAACAAAGTTGTTCAATGAACCCGCTTTCACTGTGCGTTCACCGGGCGGTCATCGGCCGCGGGGAATGTTGTGCATCGTCGGTCGTGCGTCACGCGACCCAACCGGAGGTGCATGATGGAAGGTCAGCGGGTCGTTGTGATCACGGGCGTCTCGGGAACGCTGGGCCAGGGCTTGGCCCGGCGTTTTGCTGAGGAGGGGGCGATGCTGGTGCTGGCGTCGAAGCGCCCCTGCCAGATCGATGAACTGGCGGGCGAGTGCCGGCGCCAGGGCGGGCGCGCCGTGAGCGTGCGCGCGGACCTGAGCCTCGAGGACGACGTGCGCCACGTGGCCAGCCGGGCGATCGATTCGTTCGGCCGCATCGACGCCTGGGTGAACAACACCGGGCTGGAGGGGGCGCTCGGGTCCATCGCCGGGCAGTCCGCGCAGGAGCGCGTGGTCTGCGCCGGGCTGCTGGGCACGCTCTTCGGCTCGCAGCAGGCGCTGACGCACTTCCGGCGTCAGGGCAAGGGCGTGCTGGTCAACATCGCCGGCACGACCGGCCCGATCTCTGGCGCGTCGACCGCCGCGCTGTCCGCGACGAAGTTCGGCGTGGTCGGGCTGGGGACGGCGCTTCGTCAGGAGATCCGCGACGTCGGCATGTGGGACGTGCACGTGTGCACGGTGATCCCGGCCGCCGCGGAGGCGACCGGCGCCGCCCACCGCCTGAACGGCGCCCCCGACCTGGCCGAGGGCCACCACACGGCGCGGGTGATCGACACGGTGGTGGACCTGGTGGCGCACCCGCGGGACGAGGTGGTGGTCAGCCGGCGCACGGGGCCGGCGGAGCCCCGCACCCGGGTCGGCGCGTTCGAGTCCTGCCCGGGGCGTGACGCGCACACGGAGGACGCGGACCTGCCGGCCGTGCTCACGCACGGCGTCGTGCGCGAGCCGGACATCACGCCCCGTCACTGAGCATCGGCGCGGGCGCCCGCGTCGTCCCACACCGCACACGGCCCGCCGGCCGCACAAAGAGGCAACACCATGAAACTGACGTCCAGCGAAGTCCTGTACCACTACCAGTTGAAGGACCTCGCGAGCATGGAGAAGCAGATCGAGGCGGCGCTCCCGAAGTTCGAGGAAGCCGCGACCGACGAGAAGATGAAGGAACTGTTCTCCACGCACCGCGAGGAGACGGCCGAGCAGCTCAAGAAGGTCGAGGAGTTGCTCAAGGCGGTCGGCAAGTCGGCCCGGGGTCGCAAGTGCAAGGGCATCGAGGGCATCCTCGCCGAGGGCGACGAGGCCGCGTCCAGCACGGGCGACGACGACACCAAGGACCAGTGCCTCGCGGCGGCCGCCCGCCGCGTCGAGCATTTCGAGATGGCGGCGTACATCGGCGCCATCGCCACGGCGCAGGCGCTGGGGCGCGAGGACGACGTCCGCACGCTCCGCGAGATCCTGCAGGAGGAGAACAGGACGGACAAGAAGATCGCCGGCCTGTTCGACGGTGCTTTGCAGTCTGCGGACGACGCCGGGGCCGAAGGAGGCCTTGAGACCGTCGCCGCGAACAACTCAAACGGGAGTTCCACCATGTCATACCGAGACGACGATCGGGATTACGGACGGGGAGGCCGCTCGGGCGGCTACGACGACGACCGCGGCTACCAGGGCCGCTCCAGCGGCGGGCGCCAGTCCGCCCAGATGCAGGACCGTGACGACCAGGGCCGCTTCTCCGGCTACGACGACGACCGCGGCGGCTCCGGCCGCGGCGGGTACGGCGGTGGGGGCTACGGCGGCAGGTCAAGCGGGGGGCGCCACTCCGCCCAGATGCAAGACCGCGACGACCAGGGCCGCTTCACCGGCTACGACGACGACGACCGCGGCGGCTCGGGCCGTGGCGGGTACGGCGGGGGCGGGGGCGGCTACGGCGGGCGTTCCAGCGGCGGGCGCCACTCTGCCCAGATGCAGGACCGCGACGAGCAGGGCCGCTTCACCGGCTACGACGACGACGATGGCTACGGCCGCGGCGGTGGTGGCGGTGGTGGTCGGCGCTCCTCCGGCGGCGGGGGCGGCGGCGGTCAGCGCTTCGGCGGATACGACGGTCGTTCGCGCGGCGGCGAGCACTCCGCCCAGATGCAGGACCGCGACGAGCAGGGCCGCTTCATCGGCTACGACGACGACGACAGCGGCTCGAGCCGCGGCGGCGGCGGCGGGCGGCGTTACTCGTCCGGCGGTGGCGGCGGCGGCCGCGGCGGCTACGACGACGACCGCGGCTACATCACCGACTCGGCCGGGCGGCGCTACTCACGCGAGTCGTGGGAGGCCGCGCAGGAAGGCCGCTCGCGCGGCGGCCAGCACTCGCACGGCGGCGGGCGCGGCGGGTACGACGACGACGACCGCGGCGGCTACGGCGGCGGGCGGGGTTCCTCCGGTGGCAACAGCGGCGGCGGCCGTGGACGCGGCGGCGACTACGTCGACTCGGCCGGCCGGCATTACACCCGCGAGTCGTGGGAGGCCGCCCAGGAGGGCCGCTCGCGCGGCGGACGCCACTCGCACGGCGGCGGCGGTCAGTACCGCGACTGAGCCGACAACCGACCAGGGTGCTCCGGTTCACCCGACGCCCGTGGGCAACCGCCCGCGGGCGTTTTTCTGTCACTGGGTTTCCGAGCCGCGGGCTCCAGCCCGCGCGGTGGCAACGCCTGCCTTGCCGTTCGCAAAGCGCAGTCGCTCGACCGTCACGCGCAGCCAAGGCCTCAGCCATCGCTTCTCGTGCGTTGGGTCGATGGTGCTTGTGAGCACCGCGCGGGCTGAAGCCCGCGGCTCGGACGCAGTTATCTGGTGGGCGCCGGCGTCTCCGCGTCGTCCGCGGCGAGCATCGGGCGGTCGATGCCGCCGAACTGCGGCCGGACGCCCACGGTGCGGAACACCAGCGGCGTGACGCGGCGGATCGGCGGGATGTGCACGCGGGCGAGGAGGATCAGCGTGCCGAGGCGCAGGGCGCCGCTGGCGAGGAACAGGGTGTGGTACGCGTCCGTCCCCTGGCCCATGGCGCGGAAGACCACCGCGCCGCAGGCGGCGCCGGTGACGATCATCAGGGCGTTGAGGCAGTTCTGCGTGGTCAGCACGCTGGTGCGCTCGTTGGCGGGGATCGATTCGAGCAGCAGCAGCATGGTGGCCATCTCGTAGCACGCCCAGAGCATGCCCGAGAAGAGTTGCACGAACACGAGGTAGGCCGGCGACGGCGAGAGCACCCACGCCGCGCTCAGAGGCAGGATGCCGATCCCGCCGACCCACAACAGGTTGCCCGCGCCGAAACGCTTGGCGAACCGCCCGATCACCGGCATCGCCAGCACCCGCCCGACGTACGAGCAGCACAGGAGCCCCGCGAAGGTCGCGTAGTCAAAGCCCAGGTTCTCGAGCATGTACGGCGCGAAGAACGGGCCGGAGACCTGCACGCACACCTGCAGGCAGAGCATGTAGAGCAGCAGGCGCCCGCCCGAGACGGCCTTGGGCCCTCTCAGGAACGACCGGAACGGCACCGACCGGTTGCCCGGCGGCATGGGCACCGGCTCGCTGATGCGCGTGTGGCACCAGGTCGAGGCGAGCCGCGAGAGCGCGGCGAGGAGGAAGAGTGCACCGTAGATCCACGTGCCCGACCCGCCGTGCTCCCCGAAGTGCAGGGTCAGGCCCGCGCCCACCAGCGTCAGCAGCAGCACGACCTGGGCCGCGCGGCTGCGCGACGCGAAGTACCGGGCCCGGACCGAGGGCGGCACGACCGTCCCGATCCAGGTGTTCCACGCGGGGGCGCTGCCCAGGTTGAACGCCCAGTACAGCCCGACGCAGACGAACAGCAGCCACGCCGGCATGCCGCCGGTGAAGGCCGCCGCCGCGATGGGAACGAAACTCAGCGCCTGCAGCGCCGAGGTCGTGACCACCCACCGCTTGTGCGATCCCAGCCGGCGCACCGCCCAGGGGCTCGCGAGTTGGAGGGTCGCCCCGGCCAGCAGCGGCACGGAACTGAGCAGCCCGGCGAGCATCTCGCCCATGCCGATGGCCAGCGCGAAGGCCACGAAGTACGCCTCGCCGCAGCCCATCATCACGCTGAAGAGCATGGCGTCGGCCGCGCTGAAGCGCAGGTCGCGTCGGACCTGGCGCTGGGTGCGCCCCGGCAGCCGGGGCCGGGTGGGGCGTGCTGTCGTGCTGAGCGTCGCCACCGCGGGCCATCTCCGGACGGGGACGGTCCTTCGTCCCCGTGTGACCGATCAGACCCCGTTGGGCATGCGGTCACGCACGGTGACCTTGCCCCGCGTGGCGTATTCCTCTGCGGCCGCCGCCACGAAGTCGTCCAGCGGCATCTGCCCGAGGTCCTTCTCCTCGCCGAAGGCGCGGACCGACACCGCCCGGTTCTCCGCGTCGCGCGGGCCGACGACCAGGAGGTAGGGGATCTTCATCTCGGCGCCGGCCTTGATCTTGCCCTGCACGCGGCTGTCCGAGTCGTCCATCGTCGCCCGCAGGCCGGCGGCCGTCAGCCGGTCGGCCACCTCGCGGGCGTAGGCGTTGCTCTTCTCGCTGATGGGCAGCACGCGGACCTGCTCGGGGCTGAGCCACAGGGGGAACGCGCCGGCGAAGTGCTCGATCAGCACGCCGCAGAAGCGCTCCATGGAGCCGAACGGCGCCCGGTGGATCATGACGGGGCGGTGGCGCTGGTTGTCCGGGCCGATGTAGCCCAGGTCGAAGCGCTCGGGCAGGTTGTAGTCGACCTGCACGGTGCCCAACTGCCACTCGCGCCCGATGACGTCCTTGACGACGAAGTCGATCTTGGGCCCGTAGAAGGCCGCCTCGCCCGGCTCCTCGCTGAAGGGCACGCCGAGGGACTTGGCCGCCTCGCGGCAGGCCTCTTCGGCCTTGTCCCAGTTGGCGGGGTCGCCGGTGTACTTGCCGCTGTCCGGGTCGCGCAGGCCCACACGGACGCGGTAGTCCTTCATGCCCAGGACGTCGAAGATGATCTTGACCAGCGAGAGGCATCCGAGGACCTCTTTGCCGACCTGCTCGGGCGTGCAGAACAGGTGGGCGTCGTCCTGGGTGAAGCCGCGCACGCGGGTCATGCCGTTGAGTTCGCCGGACTGCTCCCAGCGGTACACCGTGCCAAACTCGGCCAGGCGGATCGGCAGGTCACGGTAGGAGTACTGGCGCGAGTCGAAGATCTTGACGTGGTGCGGGCAGTTCATGG
>CAZFSO010000024.1:0-6003 GCA_964522095.1 uncultured Phycisphaeraceae bacterium
GCTCAACTCCTCCGCAGCATCACCCACCCCACCACGCCGAAGACGATCAGGGCCACGGCCCCGCCGCCGACGATCATGTAGAGGGTGTTCTGCTGGATGCCGGCCAGCACCGCGCCAGAGCCGCCGGACATGCCCAGGATCATGACCGCCAGCGACAGCAGGGTCAGCAGGAACACGCCCAGGGCCACGCCGCCGAACAGGCCCGAGGCCGGGCCGTCGTAGGGCTCGCCCATCGCCATCATGGGGCTCATGGCCGGGGCGGCCATGGCGCCGCGGCTGAAGTCGGGCTCGCCGGCCGAGGTCTCGAACAGGGCGCCCGCGCTGGTGCCGGCCATGTCGGCCTGGCTGTCGCCCGCGTCGATGCCGTCGAGCAGGTTGCCGCCCAGGGAGGTGTCGTCGGGCTCGAAGGCCAGTTGGGCCAAGCCCGAGCCCGAGGCGCCCGCGTCCATCGCGAAGCCCGAGCCGCCCAGGCCTCCGGTGACCAGGGTCTCGGCGTTGGCGTCGGCGGCGTCCGCGTCGTCGGGGTCGAAGATCGACACGCCCGTGCCGGCGTTGGCGCCCGAATCGCCCAGCCCCGAGTCGCCCAGCGAGAGCGCAGAGCCGGTCGAGGAACTCAGGTTCATCGGCTCCAGGCCCGGGCCGGTGTCGGCCAGTTGGATCTCCTCCTCGGCGTCGTCGCCCGCGAGCAGGTCCACCTGGTCGACCTTGAACATCAGGCGCTCGCGGTCGCGGAACTCCTGCAACTGGCCGGACTCGGCCAGGCTCTGGACCTCCGCCTCCGACATGCCCAACTTGGCGGCGGCTTCCTCGAGGGTGTAGAACATCTTGGCCATGGTCAGCAGGCTCCGGGTGCCGGCCCGCCCGGGTCCGACCGGCGGGGCGGGATCAACGATCGGTGGCGGCAAACCCCGCACGGCTCCGTCCGGGGGGAAGGCGACCCCCAAAGACGGCGGGGGCCGGCGTCAAGGATAGCAACAACGCCGCCGCCGGGTGGTCCGGTTCGCGGGCCCGCCCGGCGCGGTTCCCCAGCCTTCCGCGCGGCGCGACACCGGTCTCGCCCGGTTGCCCGGGCGGAACCCCCGGCGTAGGCTGCGCCCATGACGACGACGCGACTGGCTCGTTTGGCGGCGTGGGGTGCGGCTCTGTTCGTGACGGCCGGTTCGGCGCTGGCGCAGGACGCCCCGCGCCTGCCCCGCATCGACGAGACGCCCGCCGCCCCCACCTTCTGGATGTACGCCGTGGCCGTGCTGCTGCTGGGGGCCGTCGTGTTCGCCGCGTCGCTCAAGTCCAAGCGCACGCACCAGGACTGACCCGGGCAACCGGGCCCGCGCCGACGCGTATGGCCCGGCGGGTGCAACGCCCCGGGCGTCACAGGAGGCTCTCATGCCAGCCGACACGCACACCGATCACCGATCCCGGCGCCCGCTGCCGCGGGGGCTGGTGGCCCTCAACGCCGTGCTGCTTGCCGCCCTGATGGCCGTCACCGTGGCGCCGCGGGCCGGGGCCCAGGCCCAGACCCCGCCCAACCGGGCCCGGGGCGAGTACACCCTCGTGGGCGGCGAGGTCAGCGGGTCCAGTTCCAACGCGATCCACGTGATCGACGCGGCCAACCGCGAGATGGTCACGCTGGTGTGGGATTCCTCGCGCAGTTCGCTCACCGGGGTGGGCTACCGCGACCTGGCCGCCGACCTGACCATGGACACCCAGCGATGAGCGCCGAAGCCCAGACCGTGCCGGACCACGCCGCAAGCCGTGCGCGCGGCGGCTGGCTGTGGATCTCCGCCGGCGTGCTGGCCGCCCTGGTCGTCGTGCAGGGCGCCGGCCTGCTGGACCGCCCGGCGTTTGCCGACATGGTCGCCGAGCGCAGCGGCTACACGGTGATGACGACCCGGGCCGACTCCTCCTCCGAACTGGTCGCCGTGATCGACGAACGCAACGAGACCCTGCTGGTCTACACCGTCGAGAACCGCCGCCGCGTCCTGCTCGGCGCCCGCCAGTCCCTGCCCGAACTGTTCGTCCGCGGCCGCCAGGCCGCCGGCATGCCCGACCGGCCCTGACGAACACGAACCGACCGGAACGGCCCGCGTACGATGAGACTCCACCCGGAGTCCCCGTTGCCGATCCTCCCCCTCCCACAGTTCGAGGCCGACCTTGCCGAGCACCTCCAGGAGGAGGCCGACCGGGAGGCGTATGCGCGGCTCAACGCGCCCAAGACGCTGGTGGTCCGCTATGGCTTCCTCAAGATGGTGGGGGAGTTCCCGTGGAACTCCAGCGAGAAGCCGGGGTGCGGGTCGAAGATCGTCGTGCGCACGCACCGGGGCACCGAGATCGGGGAGATGCTCACGAGCACCTGCCCGAACTCGGGGTGCTCGAAGTCGGTCAGCCGCAAGGAGATGCTCGAGTACATCGAGAACTCCGGCGGGCGTCAGTACCCCTTCTCGACCGACGGGCGGGCGCTGCGCATCGCCACGCGGGAGGACCTGGACGAGCAGAGCCGCCTGGAGCAGGCCAAGCACGCGATGCGGACGGCCGCCAAGCGGATGGTCGAGGCCCGCGCCCTGCCCATGAAGATCGTGGAGGTCGAGCCGATCCTCGGCGGCGAGCGCCTGACGGTGTACTTCGGCGCCGAGGAGCGGGTGGACTTCCGCGACCTGGTCGGCGCCCTGCAGGCCGAGTTCGGCGTGCGGGTGGACATGCGACAGGTGGGGGCGCGCGACGAGGCCCGCATCACCGCGGACTACGAGCGCTGCGGGCAGTACTGCTGCTGCAAGAACTTCCTCAAGGTGCTCAAGCCGGTGTCGATGAAGTCGGCCAAGACCCAGAAGGCGACGCTGGACCCGTTGAAGATCTCCGGGCGCTGCGGGCGTCTGATGTGCTGCTTGCGCTACGAGGACGAGACCTACGAGGAGTTGCGCAAGCGCCTGCCGCACCGCAAGAGCCGCGTGGGCACGCCCGACGGCGACGGCATCGTGATCGACACGCAGATCCTCACCCAGTTGGCCCTCGTGCGCCTGGACAACGGGACGGACATCGCCGTGCCGGTCGAGAATCTCACCGAGCCGGGTCTGGCCCAGGCCCCCCCGCCCCCCCCTCCCCCAGCCGCGTCCACGCCCCGTCAGGCCGGGCCCGGGCGGCCACGCCGGTCCGGGCGTTCGGAGCCCGCGCCGCGTGCCGAGCGGCCGCGTGCCGCGCCGGCGGGCGACGCGGTGGACATCTCGGACATCCCCGGCGATCTGCCGGAGGGTGTCGCCGGGGAGACGCGCAAGAAGCGACGCCGCCGCAAGCGCAAGCCCGGCGAGGGCGATCAGCCGGCGCAGCCCGAACCCGGCGGCTCCGGGCCGGAGCGGTCGCCGCCCCCGCCGACCGGCGGCAGCGGGCCGGAGAACGGGTCCGAGCGTGGGACCGAGCACGGGCCCGAGCGCGGGCCGGAGGGCGCGGCGAAGAAGAAGCGTCGTCGGCGGCGTCGCAAGCCGGGGTCGGGCGGGGGCCCAGAGGGCGGGGCCGGACCGGGCGGCTCGGACGCGTGACCGTGGCGCGCTCGGCGCGGCCCGTGCCCATAGGCTTGCCGCGATGAGCAGCAAGCAACCGATCGGGATCAAGGAAACCCTGACCTCGCTGACGATCGCCTTCATGATGGCGTTCGTCTTCCGCGGGTTCGTGGTCGAGGGCTTCATCATCCCGACCGGCTCGATGGCCCCCACGCTGCTCGGCAAGCACGTGCGGTTCGTCAGCCCGCACAACGGGTACGAGTGGACGACGAACTACTGGGACACCGGCGGGCGGGGGATGTCGGGCGAGCCGTTGGCGCGTCAGGGCGTGCAGGTCCCGATGACGCCGACGGACCCGATGACCGGGCTGCCCGTCGAGCCCCAGCGCGACCGCAGGCTGGCCGCGGGGGACCGGGTGTTCGTGCTCAAGTACCTGCCCGGGCTGCACCGGCCCGAGCGCTGGGACGTGGTGGTCTTCAAGTACCCCGGCACGCACGAGAACTACATCAAGCGGCTGGTCGGCCTGCCGGGCGAGCAGATCGCGATGGTGGACGGCGACGTCTTCAGCCGCGAACACGTGCCCGGCGTGACCTCCACCGAGGGCCCGCACGCCTGGCAGGAGCCGACCTGGCGGATCGCGCGCAAGCCCGAGCGCGTGCAGCGCGCGATGCTCCAGCCGGTGTTCGACTCGCGCTACGCGCCGGTGCGCCCCGAGCCGACGTACCGCCCGCCGATCTCGCCCGACGCGCCCGGCGCGTGGTCGGGCGTGCAGGACGGGCGCGTGTGGACCTACTCGGGCGTGGGCCAGACGGCGCTGGTCTGGAACGACCGGCGCCCGATCACGGACTACTACCCGTACAACCAGGCCTCGCACCAGCGCAACCCCGCGAGCGGGCAGCCGGTCTTCGGCCCGTTCTCCCGCCCGGAGGACATGGGCTCGACGGGCTCGCCGCCCTACCCGGTGTCGGACCTGGCGCTGACCGTGGCGGTCGAGCCGGGCGAGTCGCCGGTGTCGGTCACGCCGACGGTGACGGCGCGGGGCTTCGTGTTCCAGGGCGTGATCGACGGCGTGACCGGGCGGGCCGCGGTGCGCATGCGCCCAGAGGACGGCCCGGACGACGCCTGGACCGAGTTGGACTCGGCGCCGTTCAACGCCCTGCGCGCGGGCGTCGTGACCGAGATCGAGTTCTGGCACGTGGACCAGGCGCTGTGGCTGTTCGCCGACGGCGACCTGGTCTGCGGCGGGCCGGAGCGCGGGGCCTACACGCTCACCCCCGCCCAGCGGGCCGCGGGCGCCATGGGCTCGACCTGGGCCGACCTCGTCGAGTTCGACCGGGCCGACGCCAACGACGTGCACCAGCCGGGCGTCAACAGCCCCGGCGTGTTCGCGCACCCCAACCGCTACCGCAAGCCCGGCGTGCGCTGGGACTTCGCCGGCGGGCCGCTGACCGTGCACCGCGCCAAGGTCGACCGCGACATCCACTACCAGGCCGTGCCCGTCGTCCACGGCAGCCCGACGCGCAGCGCGCACTACAACAACTTCCCCACGCTGGCCGACGACCAGTTCTTCATGTTCGGCGACAACTCGCCCAACTCCGAGGACTCGCGCCTGTGGCGCGCCGACCGCATCGACCCGTGGGTGCGCGCACGCGTCGACGCGACCGCGGGCGTGGTCAACCGCGACCTGATCGTCGGCAAGGCGTTCATCGTCTACTTCCCCGCGCCCCTCGACGGCGGCCCGCTGCTGGCGCCGGACTTCGGACGCGTGCGCTGGGTGTGGTGAGGGGGGGAAGAGACGGAGAGACGAAGAGACGGAGAGACGGAGCGACGAAGCGACGAAGTCGGGAAGAGACGGAGAGACGGGGGGGGGGACGGGTTAGACGGGGGCGGGGGCGGCGTGGGCGAGCATGCGTTCGAGGGCGAGCAGGGCGGGTTGTCGGACCTCGGGGTGGACGCGGATGGGGTTGCGGGTTTTGGCGGGGCCGCCGGGCTGGTCGGCGGGCGCGTTGGGCGTGGTGCCGATGCCGCAGAGCGCGTCGAGCACCCAGAGCAGGTGGGGCTGGTCGATGCGCGACATGGTTGTGCAGAGGCACTGGCACTCGGAGAGGATGCGCACGTGCACGCCGCGGGCGGCGCACTCCTTGGCCATGCGCGCCACCAGGTGGACCTCGGTGCCAACGGCCCAGCGCGAGCCTTCCGGCGCGTCGCGCAGCGTCCGGATGATGAACTCGGTCGAGCCGGCCAGGTCGGCCTTGTCGACCACCTCCTTGGCGCACTCGGGGTGGACGATGATGCTCGTCCGCTCGGCCTCGGGCAGGTGTGCGTCGGCCTGGCGGATCTGGTCGCAGTGCTCGGGGCGGAAGAGTTTGTGGACGCTGCAATGCCCTGCCCACAAAACGGTTACGGAATCGTGTAACTGCTGGGCGGACGCGCCGCCCAGGGGTTCGCCCAGGCGTGCGCGGCGAGGGTCGTAGACGCAGGTGTGCCGGTCGGTGTCGATGCCGAACCTGGCCGC
>CAZFSO010000024.1:6103-22014 GCA_964522095.1 uncultured Phycisphaeraceae bacterium
TCGACGGTGTCGTCGTACTGGGCCATGTCGGCCATGGAGCAGCCGGCGGAGAGGTCGGGCAGGATGACCTGCACCGAATCGGGGGTGAGCATGTCGGCGGTCTCGGCCATGAAGTGCACGCCGCAGAAAACGATGTGCTCGACCGCGACACCACGTTCGGCGCGTTCGGCGACGACGGACGCGGCCAGTTGGCTGAGTTTGAGCGAGTCGCCCAGGAAGTCGGCGTGCCGGACCACCTCGTCGGTCTGGTAGTGGTGCCCGAGGATGACCAGGCGCTCGCCCAGTTGGGCACGTCGTGCGGCGATGGCGCTCGCCAGGTCGGCGTCGGACATCGCGTGGTAGGCGTCGGGGAGCGAGGGCTGCCAGAGCAAACGGGCCTCCTTGGGTTCCAAACTGCTGGGAATCATAGGTTTGGAAACCGGCCGGGTCGGCCCCCGGCGTTGTTGGCGCGGGCGCTACCGGACCCGCTCGAACCCGAGCACGAGGGGCTCGGTGGCGCCGTGGAAGCGCAGGGTCACGGTCAGGCGGTCGGGCCGGGACAGGTCGTAGGTCAGGTCGGCGGCCCGGTCGTCGGACTCGAAGACGAAGGTCAGCACGCCGCCGTCGACGCCCGCGGCCCGGGCCACGACCGGCCCGTCGGCCTCGGAGGCCCAGGGCGTGAGGGCGGGGTCGAAGTGGCGCAGGCGCATGCGCACGGCGTCCCGGTCGGCGGCCAGGGTGAGCAGTTCGAGCATCGTCACGCGCCCATGGGCGTCGATGCTGCGGAAGGCGCCGGTCATGTTGGCGCCGTCCGGCGGCATCCAGATTTCCTCGATCACGCCCTGCGGGCCGGCGCCCCGCCAGTGTCCGGCGAGGGCGGCGTAGGGGCCCAGCGGGCCGCCTTCGGCGGGCGTGCCGGCGGGCGCGGTGGTGCAGGCGGAGAGCGTGCAGGCGGCCAGGGCGGCGGCGTGGGCGATCGTGCGCATCGCGCAGCGTACCCCGCGGCGGGGCCCGGCGTGAAACCGGCGTGGGGAGAACTCCAAGAACGCGGGCGGCGGCCCGTCGGGGACGCACGGGTCTCGCACCGAAACATCCGCACACGGACGGCGCGGCTTTCCGGTACCATCGGGCTCTTCGTGGGGCGCGGGGACGGGGCGGCGCCGGGCGTCCGGGCCGCGGGAGGGAGAGGAGTCCGCGATGATCGACACGCTGTTCGCGGGGCACGCGCCCTGGTTCACGGCCCCGGCGCTGCTCGGCACGGGCTTCCTGCTTCTGCAACTGGTCATGGGCGAGATCGGCGGGGACCTGGACGCCGAGATCGACGACCCCGGCGGCGAGGCCACTTGGCTGAGCCTCCAGACCGCCTCGGCCTTCCTGGTCGGGTTCGGATGGATGGGCTTGGCGGCGCTGCGCCTGTTCGACCTGAGTTTCGGGGCGGCGGCGGTGGTCGGGGCGGTCGCGGGGTTCGGCGTGGCCTGGATGATGGTGCGCGTCACGGCGTCGTTCCTCCGCCTCCAGTCCGACGCCAACGTGAACCTCGACGACGCGGTGGGCGAGGAGGGCGTCGTCAGCGTGATCGTCCCGCCGGCCGGGGCGGGCTCCGGGCGGGTGACGCTGGTCATCAACGGCGGGCAGCACGAGTTCGCGGCCACGCAGCAGGGCGCCGAGGCCATCCGCACGCACGCCCGGGTGCGGGTCACGCGGGCCGACGACGCGTCGGGCACGGTGACGGTCGAGGCGGTCTGACCGGCTGGGGTTGGGGCGGCGGGGCGCGGGTCTCGCGGGCGGGGACGGGCTTTGATGCACGCACACGGGCCGATAGGCCCGGGAGAAGGAGTTCTGTTTGATGGTCAACACGCTTGGTCAGGCCGGTTCGGGATCGACGGGGATCTTCGTGATCGTCGGCGTCGTGGTGGTGCTGTTCGTGCTGGCGATGCTGCTGGTGTTCTTCGCCTCGCGGTACCGGCGGTGCCCGTCGAACCGGATCCTGGTGATCTGGGGGCGTTCGGGCGACCGCAGCGCCCGGTGCTACCACGGCGGTGGCAAGTTCGTCTGGCCGATCATCCAGGACTACGGCTACATGTCGCTGGAGCCCTTGTCGATCGAGATCCCGCTGGAGGGGGCGCTGTCGCTGAACAACATCCGCGTGAACGTGCCGTCCACGTTCACGGTGGGCATCTCGAAGAGCCCGGTGATGATGTCCAACGCGGCCGAGCGCCTGCTGGGCCTGAACGCCCAGCAGATCCGCGAGCAGGCGCAGGACATCATCCTGGGCCAGTTGCGCCTGGTGATCGCGACCCTGTCGATCGAGGAGATCAACACGGACCGCGAGAAGTTCATGAGTCTGATCAACGAGAACGTGACGCAGGAGATCAACAAGGTCGGGCTCGAACTGATCAACGTGAACATCCGCGACATCACGGACGAGTCGGGCTACATCGTGGCGATCGGCCAGCGTGCGGCGGCCGAGGCGATCAACCGGGCCAAGGTGGAGGTCGCCGAGCAGGAGCGCGAGGGCGCGGTCGGCGAGGCGAGCGCGGTGCGCGACCGCAACGTGCGCGTCTCGCAGGAGAAGGCCAAGGCCGAGCAGGGCCAGAAGGCGGCCGAGCAGTTGCGGCGCGTCGAGGTCGCCCGGCTGGAGGCCGAGGCGGTCAAGGGCGAGGTCGAGTCCAAGCGTGACCAGGAGATCGCCGCGGCCGAGCGCCTCGCCGAGACCGTGGCCGCCAAGAAGCGGGCCGAGCAGGAGCAGCGCGTGCAGGTGGCCAGCGCCGAGGCGCTGGCGGTCGACGGAGAGAACACCAGCGCCGCCAAGGTGGCGGAGTCGAACGCGCAACTGGCGCAGATCCGCGCCGAGGCGCGCCGCCGGGCCGACGTGGCCGAGGCCGAGGCGCGTCAGAAGATCTTCCTGGCCCAGCGCGAGGAGGAACTGGCGAAACTGTCCAAGGAGCAGTTGGCCCCGCAGGAGATCGAGAAGAAGCGGGTGGAGATCGAGGCCGAGGCCCGGGCCGAGCGCGAACGCCGCGAGGCGCGGGGCGCCGCCGACGCGATCCTCGCCCGGTACGAGGCCGAGGCCAAGGGCGTGCAGCAGGTGCTCGAGGCCAAGGCCGAGGGCTACCGCAAACTGGTCGAGGCGTGCGCCCAGAACCCCCAGGTCGCGCCCACGCTGCTGCTGATCGAGCAGTTGCCGCAACTGGTCGCCGAGCAGGTCAAGGCGATCAGCAACCTGAAGATCGACAAGATCACGGTGTGGGACTCGGGGCGCGGCGGGTCGTCGGATTCCAACGGGGCGCTGGGCACGCGCAGCGCGACGGCGGACTTCCTGGCGGGCATGATCGGGTCGCTGCCGCAGGTGCACGAACTGGCGCGTCAGGCGGGCGTGGAACTGCCCGGCGCGCTGGGGCGCGTGGTCGAGCACGACGAGCCGCCGGCGTCGCTCAACGGCCTGTGATCCCGGTCGTCAAGGAAGAACGCCGGCGCTCTCGGGCGCCGGCGTTTTTCGTTGGCCTTTGGGTGTGGCTAGACGTTGAAGAGGAAGTGGCAGACGTCGGAGTCGCGCATGACGTACTCCTTGCCCTCGATGCGCATCTTGCCGGCTTCCTTGATGGCCTTCTCGCTCTTGTGCTCGATGAGGTCGTCGACGGAGTAGACCTCGACGCGGATGAAGCCGCGCTCGAAGTCCGAGTGGATCACGCCCGCGGCCTGGGGGGCCTTGCAGCCCTTGGGGATGGTCCAGGCGCGGACCTCCTTCTCGCCGGCGGTGAAGTAGGACTGGTAGCCGAGGAGGCGGTAGGCGGCGTGGGCGAGTTTGTTCAATGCCGGCTCGTCCATGCCCATGTCCTTGAGCATCTCGGCCTTGTCGGCCTCGTCGAGTTCGCTCAGTTCGCTCTCGATGCGGGCGCAGACGGGGACCATCTCGGACCCGACCGATTCGGCGTAGGCCTTGACCTTCTGGGCCAGGGGGCCTTGGCCGTTGACGTCGGTCTCGTCGACGTTGGCCAGGTAGAGCATGGGCTTGACGGTGATCAGGCTCAGGCCCTTGAGGGCCTTGACCTGGTCGGGGTCGGTCAGTTCGAGGGTGCGGGCGGGCTTGCCGTCCTCGAGGACGGGGATCATCTTCTCGAGCACGGCCAGCCGGGCCTTGGCCTCGCGGTCGTTGCCGCGGGCGGCGCGCTCGGCCTTGGGCTTGGCGCTCTCGCAGGTCTGCAGGTCGGAGAGGATGAGTTCCTGCTCGATGGTCTGGATGTCGCGGATCGGGTCGACGGAGCCCTCGACGTGGGTGATCTCCTCGCCGCCGGGGGCCTTCTCGAAGCAGCGGACCACGTGGATGATGGCGTCGACGTCGCGGATGTGGCCGAGGAAGGCGTTGCCCTTGCCCTCGCCCTTGGACGCGCCGCGGACGAGGCCGGCGATGTCGACCAGGTGGAGCATCGCGGGGATGACCTTCTGCGTCTTGATGAACGACTGGATGACGTTCATCCGCTCGTCGGGGATGGGCACCACCCCCACGTTGGGGTCGATGGTGGCGAAGGGGTAGTTGGCGGCCAGGGCGCCGGCGTTGGTCAGGGCGTTGAACAGGGTGGACTTGCCGACGTTCGGCAGCCCGACGATTCCGGCTTTCATCCGAATCTCCGGTGGGTTGGAAGTGGCCTTGCGGGCCGCGATTGTAGGTCCCTCCGCGGCGGGCGCACGAAAAAGCCGGGCTTTGAGGCCCGGCCATGCGGTCAGGACTGGGTGGGGCGTTACGGGCAGCCGGCGACGTAGAGGTTGGTGTATTCGAGCAGGTCGAAGATGTTGACCAGGCCGTCGCCGCCGGAGGGGGCGAAATCCGCCCCGGGGTCGCCGGCCGAATACAACTGGACGAACTCGATGAGGTCGAAGATGTTGACCCCGTCGGCGCCGACCAGGTCGGCGGCGCATTCCTCGGCCTTCTCGGCGGTGAAGAGGGTCATGCCGATCTGCATGAACGGCTGGGGGTTGGCGGGGTCGCAGGAGAACGTGCCTCCGATGGAGCGCTCGTAGACCAGGTCGCCGTTGCCGTCGCGGGTGTAGACGTCGGCGGCGTCCTCCGTGCCCTGCGCCGCGGGCAGCGGGGCGACGGAACCGACGGTCCACCCGCCCTGGCCGTCCGGGGCGGCCACGCCGTCCGGGGCGTGGAGGACCAGGTAGGTCTCTCCGGACTGGCCCTCGGGGTGGATGAACTCGATGGAGTACCCGAAGTCGGAGAGCCCGTCGCCGTCCAGGTCGGTGTCGCCGATCTGGAACTCGTGCCCGACGATGACCGTCCAGACGGTCGGGAAGCCGAGTTCACCCGTGTCGCCCCAGAGGTGGCTGAGCGCGACGCTGCCCAGTTCGGTGCGAGGCGAGCCCACGCCGTTCTCGGCGTCGTAGAACGAGACGCGCAGGCCGAAGCCGGGCACGCCCGACGCGTCGGGGTCCGCGTAGTCGGTGGCGTACTCGAACTGCGAAGCGACGACGGTCATGCCGGCGGGCGCGTCGCCCCAGTCCATGTAGACCTCGCCGGGGGTCGAGCCGGGCGCGCCGTCGGCCGTGTAGATCAGGCCGTTCCAATCGGCGCCGACATCGGCGCAGGGCGTGCCGCCGGTGGCCCAGGCCGTGATGAGTTCGGCGCCCCGGCCGCTGTTGAGGATGACCTCGCCGGTGGCGGGGTTGATGAAGGCGTGACCAGCGGACGCCGGGGAGGGCACGGCGCCGTTGGCGTGGGCCAGCCCGGCCGTGCCGAGAAGCAGTGCCGCGGTCCATTTCATGTCTGGCTCCTTTCCAGAAGACCCGGCGGCGATCTTCCTCCGTGGCGACACCGCCTCGGACGGGAATCCGCGCCGCTTCAGGTGATGAGTGCGGCCGAGGAACCGTTCCGGGGTCCGCACGAAGTTCCGCGAGCGGCCGGGCGAAACGCCCTGAGCCGAATCGCTCACAGGGTCGGTACGCCCGCCCGCCGCGTCATGATGCGTCCCGGCCAAGATTTCCTCAGCGCGGGGGAAGGCGTCGCCCTCGCCCTGCCGGCTGGGCCGCTCGCGGCGGGTCGTGCGGAAACACCTATGATGGCGTCGTGCGCCCGTAGCTCAGCAGGATAGAGCAGCGGTTTCCTAAACCGCAGGTCGGAGGTTCGAGCCCTCCCGGGCGTGTTGGTGCGGCGTGATGCACCCGCGAGACCGACCCATGCCCATCGTACAGATCACAGCCTTGCCGCAGCCGTCCTCGGTCGACCGGGCGCGGGTGCTCGAGCGCGTGTCGCTGGCGCTCGCGGCGGCCATCGGGTGCGAGGCGGGCGAGGTGTGGGCGGTGTGGCTGCCGATCGAGGCGGGCTCGTACGCGGTGGACGGGCACGCGCCGGTGACGCAGCCGCAGGAATCGCACCCGCCGATGGCGCGGGTGATGGCCTACGAGGGCCGTTCGGCGGAGGTGATCGCGCGCACGGTCGAGGCGGTGGGGCGGACGCTGGCGGGCTGCGTGGGGCTGGACCCGTCGTGCGTGTTCGTCAGTTACGAGGAACTGCGGGCGGGGCGGGTGTTCACGGGCGGAAAGGTGCGGGGGGAGTGAGCAAGCACAGGCGGGACGCCTGTGCCACCGGGGGGCTGTGGGGTCATTCCTCGTCCAGGGCGGCGTGGTAGCGGGCCATGACCTTGGCGCGGGTGATCAGCGCGATGGGCTTGGCGCCCTCGAAGGCGTCGACCAGGCACAGGCTGGCGACGTCGTGGCGGGCGAACTTTTCGAGTGCGGCGTCGAGCGTCTCGTCGGCGCGGACGGTCGGCAGGTCGGCGCGGACGAGTTCGGCGACGAGCAGCAGCGGGATGGCCTCGCGGTCGATCAGCGCGGTGCGCACGTCCGCGCCGGTGACCATGCCGATGTAGCGGCCCTCGGCGTCGACGACCGGGAAGTCCGGCACGTTGTGGTGGGCGTGGAGGGTGATGAGTTTGCTCAGGGGGTCGGAGGCGTAGACCGGCTCGCGGGGCAGGGGCGTGGGCGTGACGGAAGAGACGTGGATGTGGCGCAGGACCGACAGGTCGCGCGACGTGCCGATGCGCACGCCCGCCTGGCGCAGGCGGAAGGTGTAGATCGAGTCGCGCATCAGGCGGCGGCTGAGCATGGTCGAGACGATGGCGGCCAGCATGATCGGCGCGAGCACCTTGGGCTCGCGGGTGATCTCGAAGAGCAGCAGGATGGCCGTCATGGGCGCGAAGGTCGTGCCCGCGACGAGGGCGGCCATCCCGACGAGGGCGTACTGGGCGGGCGTGGCGGAGGCGGGCATCAGGCCGGAGGCCTGGAGGGCGACGCCGAACGCCCCGCCCAGCGCGACGCCGACGAACAGGCTCGGGGCGAACACGCCGCCCGAGCCGCCCGTGCCGAGGGTCAGCGTCGTCGCGAGGATCTTGAAGAGCGTCAGGGCGATCAGGGCCGCGGCGGCGAGCCAGGCGGCGCCCTCGGCGTAGGCGGCGGGCTCGAGCAGGCGACGGATCGTCTCGTAGCCGTTGCCGAAGAAACTCGGCGTCGCGCCGGGCTGGTCGGCCACGGTGCCCGGGGCGGCGGCCCGGATCAGCAGCAGCCCGGCGATCCCGAGGAGGCCCAGCAGGAACGCCCCGACCACCGGCCGCAGGACCGGGTGGACGCGCAGGTGGCGCTCGGCCAGGTGCTCGCCCTTGTGCAGCACGCCCGCGAAAGCCCAGGAGCCGACCGCGCACAGCAGGCCGAGCACGATGAACGAGGGCAGTTCGGCAAGCGTGAAGACGTAGCGCGGCAGTTCGACCGCGAAGATCGCCTCGTTCTCCGCCAGGATGACCTGCGTCAGCGCGGTGGCGAACACGCTGGCGATGACGATGGGCGTGAAGACGCGCAGGGAGAAGTCGCGCAGCAGGATCTCGACCGCGAAGAACACCCCGGCGATGGGGGCGTTGAAGATCGAGGCGATGCCCGCGGCCGCGCCGCAGCCGACCAGGGTGCCGACCTGCTCGCGTCGGATGCCCAGGGCCCGGGCGATGACCGAGCCGATGACCGACCCGATCTGGATGATGGGTCCCTCGGCGCCGCCCGATCCCCCCGAGCCGACGGTGGCGATCGAGGCGAGCACCTTGACCAGGCCGGTCTTCGCCTTGATCACGCCGCCCCTGCGGACGATGGCGTCGAGGACCTGGGGCACGCCGTGGCCGGCGGCGTCGCGGGCGAAGAAGTAGACCAGCAGCCCGGTGACGAGCGCGCCGGCCATCGGGACGGCGGGCAGGACCCAGAGCCCGCCGGCGCTGACCTGCAGGCTGTGCTGCGCATCGTCCGCGGCGTGCTCGGCCCAGGTCAGTCCCGCGTCGAAGGCGACCGCACCCAGGGCGGTGGCCATGCCGATCAGGGCGCCAACAGCGTTGAGCCACGCCTCGGGACGCTCGCGCGTCCAACGGCGCAGGGCGCGCGGGCCGACGGGCAGTCCGGGCGCGGGCGCGATGTGCCGCTGGTCGTGCACGGGGCGATCCTACCGCCGGGCGGGGAGAGGAGCGGGGTCCACGGCGCGGGAGCGGGCGGTCAGCGGGGCGTGCGGAGGGCGCGGGCGCGGACCTCGGTGGCCGGCGGGGCCCCGGTGTCGTCGATGAAGTCCACGCGCCCCGAGCAGGTGTCGTAGAGCGCGCCGACCACGCGGCAGGCGCCGTCGGCCACCGCGTCGCGGATCACCTCGCTGCGGTTGATGAGCAGTTCGAGCACGTCGCCCACGTGCGAGCGCGCCACGGCGTCCACGATCGACTGGTCCGGGTTGGGGCAGTCCGACCCCGGCACGCGCATGGCGGCCGGGCGGATCTCGTCCATGATCGGCGTCAGTTCCGTGATCGTCTGCCCGGGGCACACGGCCGAGCGGATGGCCCCGCACAGCGTGTGGCCCATCACGACCACCACCGGGGTCTTCAGCACGCTCACCGCGAAGGCCAGGCTGGCGACCTCGTGCCCGCCGGCGGTGTTGCCCGCGGTGCGGACGACGAACAGGTCCCCCACGCCCTGGTCGAAGACGAACTCCACGGGCACGCGGGAGTCCGAGCAGGCCAGCACCGCGGCGAAGGGGTTCTGGCCACGGGCCGCCTCGCGGAGCCGGGCCGGGTCGCTCCGCACGCGGGACGGCACCCCCGCGACGAATCGGGCGTTGCCTTCCTTCAGACGCTCAAGGCTCTCGTGCGGCATCGGGGGATCATAACGGCCGGGGGCCGCCCGGTTCGGGCGAAAGGCCGATGCGGGGCACAAAACTTGAGGCCCGCTCAACCCGCGAGCGACGCCTGGCGCGGGTCGCCCTGCAGGGCCAGGTCGTCGACCTTCGGGGCGCTCGCCAGGGGCTTGCCCTTGTCGTCCGTCAGCGGCGTGTTGTCGGTGAAACGCCGGATGACCATGACCGGGTGGGCCTTCTCGTGGGCTTCGAGTTGCTTCTCGAGGGCCTCGCGGGTGGCGTCGTCCAGTTCGGTCCACTTGCCGCGCCCCCGGCACTTGGGGAAGCGCGAGCATCCCAGCCACGGGCCGCGCACGCCGGCACGCAGGTTCAGGGGCGCCTCGCAGGTCGGGCAGGGCAGGTCGGTCAGCAGGGCCGGCACCGAGGGGGCGGTGACCTGGCCCTTCTTGTCGATGTTGAGGATGATGCCCGCCTCCTGCGTCTCGCCCTCCTGCAGGGGCGTGGTCAGGAAGGGGCCGAAGCGCCCGGTCTTGCGGACCATGGGGCGTCCGGTCTTCGGGCACTTGACGTCGACGAACTCGGCGTGCTGGGGGCGTCCCTCGCGGTCGCAGGGGCAGGCGTAGTCGCAGTCGGGGTAGCGCGAGCAGGACAGGAAGCGGCCGTTCTTGCCGAAGCGGTAGACCAGCGACGAGCCGCATTTTTCGCAGCGGTACTCCTCGGGCGCCGGCTTGATCTCGGCCTTGGCGTGGGTCATCGAGTCGTGGGCCCTGGCCAGGCTCTCGCTGAAGCGCGCATAGAAGGCTTCGAGCATCTGGACCCAGTCGAGGTGCTCGTCCTCGACCTTGTCCAGTTGGCCCTCCATCTCGCGGGTGTAGCCGACGTCCATCAGGCGCGGGAAGCCCTCGATGAGTTTGTCGGTGACGACCTCGCCCAGGTCGGTCGCGTGCAGGGCGCGCCCGACGAGTTCGACGTACTTGCGGTCCTGGATGGTCTGGATGATGGCGGCGTAGGTCGAGGGGCGCCCGATGCCCTCGGACTCGAGCACCTTGATGAGCGAGGCCTCGGAGTAGCGCGCCGGGGGCTGGGTGAAGCGCTGGCGCGGGTCGAGGTGGAAGGGGAACAGCGCCGTCTTCTCGGCCAGGCGGGGCAGGTTCAGTTCGTCCCCGCCGCCGGGCACGCCGGCGACGCGGTAGAACCCGTCGAAGGCGAGCGTGCGTCCGCTGGCGCGGAACAGGGCCTTGCCCCCCTGCCCACCCCGGATGAGCACCTGGGTCTGGTCCCACTCGGCGGGCACCATCTGGCACGCGACGAAGCGCTCCCAGATCAGCGTGTACAGGCGGTGCTCGTCGGGCTTGAGGACGCTGCGGAGCCGGTCGGGGTGGCGGGCGGCGTCGGTCGGGCGGATGGCCTCGTGGGCTTCCTGGGCGCCCTTGTTGGAGGACTTGTAGTAGTTGGGCTTCTCGGGCAGGTAGTTGTCGCCGTAGGTGCGGGCGACGAACGCCCGGGCGGCGTTGATGGCCTCGGGCGCGAGGTGTGTCGAGTCCGTCCGCATGTAGGTGATCAGGCCGACCGGGCCCTCGCCCGGGATGTTCACGCCCTCGTAGAGCGACTGGGCCGCGCGCATCGTGCGCTGGGCCCCGAAGCCCAGGCGGCTCGACGCGGCCTGCTGCAGCGTCGAGGTGATGTACGGCGGCGACGGGCGCACCTTGGTGCGTTTGGTCTCGATCGACTCGACGGCGTAGGGGGTGTCCGGGTCGCAGACGCCCTCGACGGTGCGCACCCAGCGGGCCGGGCCGCGCCCGGCCTTGTCGGGCCGGGTGGTGACCCGGAGGTCGCGCAGGCCGCAGGCCTCGGCGACCTGGGCGACGGGCCCGGTCAGGTCGTGGGCGTGCTGGTCGGCGAAGGCCTGGGCGACGCGCTCCAGGCGTTCGGAGACGGCGTCGGCGGTTTTGGTGGCCGGTTCGGGCACGATCCTGGCGCTGACGACCGCTGGGTCGAACTTCGAGCCGTCAAACTCGATCAGTTCGGCGCGGATGGCGTCCTTGCGTCCGAGCCACGCGTTCTGGCTCTTGACGGTCGGGGGGTTGCCCTTCTCGTCGACCTCGCCGAGGAACGCGCGCCACGCCGGGCCCAGGTCGCCCGCGGCCTTGCGGTCCAGCGAGAAGTAGGCCCCGATCGACCAGGTCTCGTCCGGCACGAACGCCCGGATCTCCCGCTCGCGCTCGACGATCAGACGCACCGCGACGGACTGCACCCGCCCGGCGGACAGGCCCCGCGCCACCTTCTTCCAGAGCAGCGGCGAGACCTGATAGCCCACGATGCGGTCGAGGATGCGCCGGGCCTGCTGCGCGTTGACGCGGTCCTCGTCGATGGGGTGCGGGTTCGCGAAGGCGCGTTCGATCTCGGCCTTGGTGATGGCGGGGAAGATCACCCGCTTGGCGTCCTTGGAGGGGATGCCCAGTTCCTGGGCGAGGTGCCAGGCGATGGCCTCTCCCTCGCGGTCCAAGTCGGTCGCGAACCAGACCTGGCCCCCGGTGCTTGTCGCGTCCTTGGCGGCCCGCTTGAGGTCGCGGATCACGCCTTCCTTGCCCTTGAGGATCTCGTAGGCGGGCTGGAAGCGGCGCTCGAGGTCCACGCCGGGGACGGGCGACTTGTCGCCCTTGGGGTTCTTGGCCGGCAGGTCGCGCACGTGCCCGACGGAGGCGAGGACCACGTACTTGTCGCCCAGGTACTTGTTGATGGTGCGGGCCTTGGCGGGCGACTCGACGATGACCAGGTCGCGTCCCTTGGCGTGGCCGGCTGTATAAGACTGTTTGCCGCCGCCGCCGGACCGGGCCCGCCGGGCGGGCGCAGCGGCCCCGCCCCCCCCTTCCGCGCCGGGCACGCCGCGTCCGGCCGCCTTGGTGGGGGTCTTCCTGGTGGTCCGCTTGGTGGTCTTTTTGGCCATGAGGGGTCCCGCCCGGCACCTTCTGGGCCCGGGGTCCGGGTGGACAGGGAAGACGGACTTCGAGCCCGAGTCAAGCCGGACCCGGAACGACGGGGCCCTCAACACCCCTGTGGGGGTGTTGCAAACATCCTGTTCACAACGATTTGCGCAATATCACCCATCCCCTGCTCGGCGCCCGGGATCCACAGCCCGCCGGGCCGTGCCCGCAGGCGGCTCAGCCAGGTGCGCTGGTTCTTGCCCAGGCGCCGGGTGTCGATCTTGATCCGCTCGACCGCCTCGTCAAGCGTGCAACGGCCCTCGAAGTGGGGGATGAGTTGCTTGTAGCCGATGGCCTCCCGCGCCTGGGGGCCGAGGCGCCCGGCGGCCCACAGGTCGCGGGCCTCTTCCACCAGCCCGGCGTCCACCATGCGGCGCACCCGCTCGTTGATGCGCGGGTTGATGTCCCGGGCCGCCCAGTCCAGCCCGACCAGCAGCGCCTCCGGGCGCGCCGGGCGTGCGGCGTCCCACTGGGCCTGCAGGGTGCTGATGGGCGTGCCGGTCTGGCGGAAAACCTCCAGCGCCCGGATCGTGCGGCGTTCGTCGGCGGGGTGGATGCGGGCCGCCGCGGCCGGGTCGACGCGGGCCAGTTCGGCCCGGCGTTCGGTCTGGGTCATGGCGCGCACGGCGGCGGCGACCTCCGGCGCGGTCGGCGGGGCCTCGAACAGGCCGTCGAGGAAGGCCTTGACGTAGAGGTTCGTGCCGCCGACGACGATCGGGACCACGGCGCGGGCGCGGAGGTCCGCCACCAGCGGCTCGGCCCTCCGCAGCCAGTCGTGCACCGTGAACCGCTCGGTCGGCTCGACCAGGTCGATCAGGTGGTGCGGCACGCCCTGCTGTTCGTCGGCGGTGGGCTTGGCGGTGCCGACGTCCATGCCCCGGTAGATCTGGAAGGCGTCGGCGGTGACGACCTCGGCGGGGATGCCGCGGTCGCGGAGCCGGTGCGCGGTGGCGATGGCCAGGGCGGTCTTGCCGCCGGCGGTGGGGCCAGTGATGACGGGGTAGGGGGGCATGTTGGGTCGTATCACGGGCGTCGGGACGGGTGCTCAGTAGCACTGCCAATCCAATGCCCATTCCTCGGGGTGGTTCCGAGTCCCCCGGCCGATGTAGATCGTGCCCGAATCTCCGATGAATAGTCCGGAGCCCGCGGCGAGTTGGAGGACGAACTCGGGTTGGGACGGATGCTTGTTCCTCGGAGCCCAGTAGATCTCGCTCTGAATGAGCGACGGCCAGCCGCCCACCTTGATCGCCGCCGTGCGGTGCAGCCCGTCGTCGTCCGGCCAGTCCTCGCGTTTCTCCGCTGTGTCCTCCCAGCAGGGGGCATCGAGCGACTGCTCCCACGCGAGTTGGTGGGTCGCGATGGCCCACGGGGTGAGATCACTTGGCGGGGTTAACCCGACGATGGGTTCGGCCAACCCGTAGGTTCGGACGGCCCAGCACGCCGGCATGTTCGGATAGCTCGTCAGCATGGCCTCGGCGAGGGTGCCGTCTGGCTCAAAGTCGGCGAAGAGTTGCAGATACGAGAGGTCGGCCAAGGCCTCGGCGGGCGCGGGCAAGTCGCGGACACACACCTGCAGAAGTGGACGCAGCGGGCGGCCGTCCCATCGCGGCCACGGCTCCGCGGCACGACCGACGGTCACCTGACCAAACCAGGAATCACCCGCTTCGCCTACGACCGGTACTCCGACATTCGCCACCCGCCCCCACCTGCGGCGTATCTCGTCCGAACTCAGGGGCATGCGAGTCTCCGGTTCGGGGGAGTTCCCAATCAGCCTCTCACGGCGGGAACAGCATACCCGAACAGGTGAGGGACTCATCCAAGTCGAAACAAAGGGCATGTCCGACGTGCCTAAGCCCCTCCGGGGCAAGAGAGCGGGGCGGCGTTCCGCGGGTTCCGCTGCGCTACACCCGCGGCTACTGACGTCGGCCCCTCCGGGGCCGGATGCCGGCATGGGGGAGGCGGTCCGGCTCGGGGCGTATCCGCAGGTCCCGCCTAAACTTGCGGCTATGCCAATCCCCCGCGTCGCCATTGTCGGTCGCCCCAACGTGGGCAAGAGTTCGCTGCTCAACCTGATCGCCCACGAGCGGATCGCGATTGTCGATCCCACGCCGGGCGTGACGCGCGACCGGGTCAGCGTGGTGGTGGACCTGCAGCCGCCCGACGCGGAGGGTCCGGTCAAGCCGGTGGAGATCACCGACACGGGCGGGTTCGGCGTGTACGTGGCCGAGGGCGGGCGGTTCAACGAGGTCGGGGCGGACCTTGGGAGCCTGAACAAGGACATCGAGTTCCAGATTGCTGAGGCGGTGCGCAACGCGGACCTGATCCTGTTCGCGATCGACGTGCAGGCGGGCATCACGCCGCAGGACCAGGTCATCGCCCGGATGCTGCGCGAGCAGAAACTCGGGCGTCGCGACGCGAAGGGCACGCTCACCCCGGTCCGGGTGGTGGGGACGAAGTGCGACGGGCCGAAGTGGGAGGCGCACGGCTACGAGTTGGCGGCTCTGGGCTTCGACGAGCCCTTGCTGATCAGTTCGACCTCCAAGTACTTCCGGCGCGACTTTCTGGACGCGTTGTACGAGATGGTGCCCCTGAACGAGGACGCGCCCCGCCCGGAGGCGGACCTTGAGGTGGCGATCATCGGCAAGCGCAACGCGGGCAAGAGCACGCTGATCAACGCCCTGGCGGGCGAGCCCAGGGTGATCGTCTCGGAAATCGCCGGCACCACGCGGGACGCGATCGACGTGCGGTTCGAGTACGACGGCAAGAGCGTGATCGCGATCGACACGGCGGGCCTGCGGCGCAAGAAGTCGTTCCAGGACCAGATCGAGTGGTACGCCCTGGACCGCGCCCAGCGGGCCATCGACCGCTGCGACGTGGTGCTGATGCTGCTGGACGCCTCCGAGCCGATCTCGCAGGTGGACGAGCAGTTGGCGCAGATGGTGATGAAGAGTTTCAAGCCCGTGGTGATCGTGGTCAACAAGTGGGACCTGGCCGAGGGCCGGGCCGACCCGAAGGGGCGGAGCGTCACGCCCGAGCGCTACGAGGAGTACATCCGCAGGGAACTCAAGGGCCTGTCGTTCGCGCCCATCGCCATCATGAGCGCCAAGGAGGGGCTGAACGTCCGCGAGACGCTGGACGTGGCCTTCGACCTGAACGAGCAGGCGTCGACGCGCGTCGGCACGGGGCAACTCAACCGGGTGGTGCGGGGCATCCTGGAGAACCGCGGGCCGTCCAACCGGCTGGGGGCCGAGGCGCGTGTGTACTTCGCCAGCCAGGTCAAGACGCACCCGCCGACGATCGTGCTGGTGGTCAACGACCCCGACCGGTTCACGCAGAACTACGAGCGCTTCCTGATGAACCGCTTCCGCGAGGAACTGCCGTACGACGAGGTGCCCATCCGCATCATCCTGCGGGCCAAGAGCCGCGTGGAGAAGCGCCTGGCCGGCGGCGGCGGCAAGGACGTGCTGCACGCCCCCGACCAGGAGACCGGCGCCTTCGACACCGACCTGCCCGTCGAGCGGATCGACACCGAGGCCCTGCTGGCCGACCTGCCCGACGACGCGAGCGCGTACTTTGACGACTGAGCGGGGCTTCCTAAACTTCGGGATGCCATCCCCCCACGACACCTACACCAGCCCCCTGGCCAGCCGCAACGCCAGCCCGGAGATGCTGCGGATCTGGTCGCCCCGCCACAAGTTCAACACCTGGCGGCGGATCTGGCTGGCGGTGGCCGAGGCCCAGCAGGCCTGCGGGCTGGCGATCACCGACGAGCAGATCGCCGAGTTGCGCGCGGTGGTCGA
>CAZFSO010000024.1:22114-29148 GCA_964522095.1 uncultured Phycisphaeraceae bacterium
CCTGCGGGCTGGCGATCACCGACGAGCAGATCGCCGAGTTGCGCGCGGTGGTCGAACGGGGGATCACCGATGAGGAACTGGCGCGGGCCGCCGAGTTGGAGCGGGAGCTGCGCCACGACGTGATGGCTCATGTCCACTGCCTCGGCGAGCAGTGCCCGAAGGCGAAACCGATCATCCACCTCGGGTGCACGAGCCAGGACGTGGTGTGCAATGCGGATCTGGCGATCATCAACGACGCCAAGAATCTCATCAACGACAAGCTCGATCGAGCCGTCTTCGGAATGGGCAACACAGCATCAAAGTACGCCGAGGTTCCGGCCCTCGCATTCACCCACTATCAGGCCGCCCAGCCCACAACTGTCGGACGCCGCATCGCCGGCTGGGCGTATGACATCGTGCTTTGCGAGGACCGGATCACGACCGGGTACCCGCTCGCCGACAACCGTGGTCTGCGGGGCGCAACCGGCACGCAGGGATCGTTCCTGAAACTCTTTGACGGTGACGCATCGAAGGTCGATCGTCTTGAGCTCAAGTTTCTCGCGGCGCGGGGTGAGCTTGTTGATGGGGCAGATGTTTCCGTCGAGCCGACTCAGTTGTGCAGTGAGTTCCACCCGGCGTATTTGGACCACCCGGTCAGCGACGTTGCGCGGCAGGCGACTTTTCAACTGACCGGCCAAACCTACCCACGCGTCTATGACACGTTCATCCTGTCGGACCTCGCCTCCGTCGCCTCCGTCCTCCACAAGATCGCCACCGACATCCGCCTGCTCTCCAACCGCAAGGAGCTCGACGAGCCGTTCGGCAAGAGCCAGATCGGCTCGTCCGCCATGCCCTACAAGCGCAACCCGATGAAGTGCGAGCGCATCTGCGGCCTGGCCCGCTTCGTCATGAACATGGTCGGCAACGCCTACGACACGGCCGCCACGCAGTGGCTGGAGCGCACGCTGGACGACTCGTCCAACCGGCGCCTGTCGCTGCCCGAGTCTTTCCTCGCCCTCGACGGCGCGCTCGACCTGATGCACGAGGTGGCGTCGGGCCTGGTCGTCAACGAGGCGATGGTCCGCAAGAACCTGATGGACGAACTGCCCTTCCTGGCCACCGAGAACATCCTGATGGAGGCCGTCAAGGCCGGGGGCGACCGGCAGGACCTGCACGAGGCCATCCGCGTGCACGCCCAGGCGGCGGGCCACCGCGTCAAGCAGGAGGGGCTGGACAACGACCTGCTCGACCGCGTCAAGGCCGACCCGATGTTCCAGAGCAAGGCCCGCGGCGGACAACTCGACCGCGACCTGAACTGGGACAACCTGATGGACCCCATGCAGTACGTCGGGCGCAGCGTCGAGCAGACCGAGCGGTTCGTGCGAGAGGTCGTCGAGCCCCTGCGGGAGCGCTACGGCGAGGACCTCGCGGCCCTGGGCTCGTCCGACCGGGGGGTGTGATGGTCAGGGCTTGCGCTCGTCCGGCTCGCCCGGGACGATGACGCGGGTCGTCGGCTCGGGCTCGGGCACCAGCGGCGTGGGGCGCGGCGCGGGGCGCCCCGTCACGGCGTAGTACACCCAGGGCGTCCACAGCGTCACCAGCACGATGAGCGTGGCGAAGCCGGCGACGGAGAACTCGCCCAGCCCGCACGCGGCTCCCACCGCCGCGGTGCACCAGACCGACGCCGCGGTCGTCAGCCCGCGCACGGACTTCTTGGAGTGCAGGATCGCGCCCGCGCCCAGGAAGCCGACGCCCGAGATGATGTATGCCAGCACGCGGGTGGGGTCGACCTGGATGGACGCCTCGCCCTGGCGGGCGGCGATCACGCGGACCCCGAGGAGCGCGAAGGCGGCCGCCCCGACCGCGATGAGCATCATGGTGCGCGAGTCGGCGGGCTTCTCGGCCCGGCCGCGCTCCAGCCCGATGGCCGCGCCGAGCAAAGCCGCCGCCAGCAGGCGGACGCCGTCCTGGAGGTACTCGGGCGCGTGGCCGTGGTGGGCCGGGACGACCGACGCGATGTGCCAGAGCGTGTCAAGCATGCCAGCGGGGATCATAAGCGCGGCCCGAGCCCGCGGGGATTTACCGCAAAAGCGGCACGCCACCGCGGGGGCGGTGGCGTGCGGGGGTTGCGTTGCGGGCGTTGGCCCGCGTTGGTGTCGGTTCACCGGCGGCGGCGGGTGGCGACCAGGCCGCCCAGACCGAGCATCGCGACGCCGGCCGGGGCCGGGACGACGGTGAAGTTGCCGCGGAAGGTGATGCCGTCGACGCCCGCGCCGGCGCTGCCCGCGCCGAAGGTCACGCCGAAGCCTCCGTCCCAACTGCCGCCCTCACCGGCGGTGAAGTTGGCGAAGGACGAGATGTCGAAGGGCCCGGCGGCCAGCGCGCCGCCGTCGAGCAGTTCGATGGTGGCGGAGTTGACGAAGGCGGGCCCGCCGAACTCGAAGGGGTCGCCGTTGGCGTTGCCGCCGAGGAAGACGCCCAGGGTGTCGGCGGTGATGCCGCCGACGTTGTAGCCGGTGGGGGCCAGTTCGCCGCTGGTGGTGGTCATGGAGAGGACGATGTCGTAGTTGCCGCCGCCGTTGCTGGTGATGGTGCTCGACACGGTGACGATGCCGCCGTTGAGGTCGGTGCCGATCTGCATGGTGGTGCCGGCGATGGCGTCGACGAAGGTGCCGGCGACGGCGTAGCCGCCCAGGCCGCCCAGCCCGGGGGCGAAGAAGAAGGCGTCACCGGTGGGGTCGCCGCGCAGGGAGGCGTTCTGCAGCATCACGTCGCTGGCGTCGAAGGCGGCGAAGGGCGAGGCGTGCGCGGCGGCGCCGCACGCCGCCAGCGCGGCGGACAAGGCGAGGATCGTCTTCATGGTGTCTCTCCGGTTCTCTCGTTCTCTGTCTCGTCGCCCGGCCCCGCGGGCCGGCGCGTGCGGCGGACGCCCGGTCTGGCGTGCCGCGCAAGGCGATGGTCTCTTGGCGTTCATTGGACCGCGGGCCGGGCCCCGGCACAAGAGGCGCGCGCAGATCAGCCCCCCGGAACCGGCGGTTCCCTCACAAATGAGGCGAAGTTCCGGGGGGCAACACCGGGTGCTGCGCGGGCCGAGCCGCCGATAACGGTGCTCAGCGTCTCGGGCGGCGGACCTGGCGGGAGCCCTCGATGATGCGTTCCCACTGCTCGGGCGTGAAGGCCTGCAGGCCGCGCTCGGTGGCCAGGCGCACGATCGAGGCCCTGGACGAGGTGCCGAGTTTGCGGTGGATCGACTCGATGTGCTTCTCGACGGTCTTGGTCGCCCTGCAGAGGCGTTCGGCGATGTCGGCGGTCGAGAGCCCGTGGGCGATGTGGTACAGCGCCCGCAGTTCGGAGGGCGAGAGCGCGCGGAGCTGGTCCAGGCAGGGCGTCGCCAGCACAGGCAGGTCCGCGTCCGAGCACAACGCCGAGCCCACCGGGGCCTCCTGCACCATCGCGAGCACGGCCGGGTGGCCGAAGGCGTCGTGGTCGAAGGGGAACACCTGGCAGAGCAGGCGCTTGTCCGCCCCGAACTGGTAGTACGACTCGGGCGCCCCGCTGCGCAGGACGCGGAGCAGCACCTCGCCGCGCTCGTCGGCGGCGGCCTTGGGCAGGGCGTCGGTCATCACGCTGCCCTGCAACTCCTCAACGCCCCGCCCGCTGAGCCGGGCGTAGGCCTCGTTGCACCAGACCACCCGCAGGCGCTCGTCGCGCACGACGCAGGCGATGCCCTGCAGCGAGTCGAGCAGGGGCAGGGCGGCCCGGTCCAGGCTGACGGGGGCCGAGACGGGGGCCTCGGGCCGCGCGAAGCGGTCGGAAGACGGCGCAGGTGGGACATGCCCGGCGAGCGGGCTCGGTTGATGGATCACGATGTACCTCAGACCTGGGGAGGAGGGTCCGGAAACCCCGACACACGAACGCCGGGGTCAACGCCTTAGGATAGCAGACGGGCGGCGGGGCGACGACATATATGACAGGATCGCCCCCTGTTTTGGGCATAAGGGCGGCGGAAAGGCCCGCCGGGGGCCTATGGGTCGGGCCGAACTGGTTGCATCTTGTGGAAAAACTGACTGGTACACGGTGGCGTCGTGGCGCCCCGCGGAAGTTGCCGGGGCGGGGACGGCCCGGGCGTCCGGGTTCCATACTGTTTGCACGGGGTCGGAGAACGAGGAGCAGTCGCATGCGTCGCTTTGCTGTGATGACGGTGTCGGTCGCGGGGATGGGATTGGCGAGCCTGGTCGCGATGGCCGGTCTGGCCACCGGGGCATCGGCCCAGCCGGCCCGGCCGGGCGCGCCCGAGTCTGAGTTCCCCGCGTTCGAGAAGGTCATCGAGGGCCTCAAGCCCGTGGCGAGCAACGCCGACGGTGCCGAGGGCTACTGGGACCTGTACGAGGACCGGGACAAGGGGCGGCTCGTGGCGGTGCTGCCGCGGGACTACGACAAGCGCCTGATGATGATCGCCGGCACGGTCTCCGGGGGCGACTCGCAGGCGGGGGTGATGGGCCCGACGCTGTACGCCCGGTGGGAGCGGATCGGCAACCAGTTGGCGCTCGTCGAGCCGAACTTCGGGGTGCGCACATCGGGCGACCAGCAGGCCCGCGAGTCGATCGAGAAACTCTTCACCGGGCGCGTCGTGCTGTCGATGCCCATCCTGACAATGGCCCCGGGCGGCCGCCCGGTGTTCGACCTGGGCGCGATGGCGACGCAGCAGTCCGGGCGGTTCTTCGGCCCGTCGGTCTGGGGCGGCTACGGCCCGTCGCTCAGCGCGATCGACGCCCGCCTGACCAAACTGACGAAGGCCAAGGCGTTCCCGAGGAACGTGCTCGTCGAGTACCAGGCGCCGCGCCAGGACGGTCGCATCGTGCGCTTGACCTACGACATCGGCGACCTGAACGGCACGCCGGGCTACAAGCCCCGCCAGGCCGACCCGCGCGTGGGCTTCTTCTACGACTCGCACGAGGACTACGCCAAGCCCGCCGACCGCGAGGTGACCGAGCGGTACATCAACCGCTGGAACCTGGAGAAGGCCGACCCGCGCCTGAAACTCAGCCCGCCCAAGCGGCCGATCGTCTGGTACATCGAGCACACGACGCCGGTGCAGTTCCGCCGGTACGTGCGCGAGGGCATCGAGATGTGGAACCGCGCCTTCGAGGCGGTGGGCATCGCGGGCGCGATCGAGGTGTACCAGCAGGACTCGGTCACCGGCGCGCACATGGACAAGGACCCCGAGGACGCGCGGTACAACTTCTTCCGGTGGAACGCTTCGGAGCAGGGCTACGCCATCGGCCCGAGCCGCACGAACCCGACGACCGGCGAGATCCTCGACGCCGACGTGGTCTGGCACCAGGGCCTGACGCGGGCGATCCGGTCGATGTACGAGAGTTTCACCGAGGACCTGACGGCCCAGTCGTTCAGCCCGGAGACGCTGGCGTTCTTCGACGAGCACCCGGACTGGGACCCCCGCGTGCTGCTGGCCGAGCCGGCGCGGCGCGGGCAGATCCTGCGTGAGCGTTCGCTTCACGCCGCCCGCGCGACCGAGGCCGAACTGGGCGCCTCCGAACACCCGTGGACGGCGTGGGCGTCCAACCACGCCAACCACGCCTGCCGCATCGGCAACATGCTCAGCGTGGACATCTCGCTGGCGGACGCGTCGCTGGCGCTGGGCCTGATCGACGAGCCCGAGGGCGACAAACTCGACGGGCTGCCCGAGGCGTTCATCGGGCCGATGGTCCGCTACATCAGCGCCCACGAGGTCGGGCACTGCCTGGGCCTGCAGCACAACATGGCCGCCTCGACGATCCGCACCAACGCCGAGGTCAACACGCCGGGCTACGACGGGCCGACGGTCGGCTCGGTGATGGACTACGTCGCGGCGAACATCAACTACGAACTCGGCGAGGCCCAGGGCCCGTACGCGACGACGCAGGTCGGGCCGTACGACATGTGGGCGATCGCCTTCGGCTACGGGCCGGAGGACAAGGTGGCCGAGACCCTCAAGCGGTCCGCCGAGCCCGAGCACCTGTACGTCTCGCAGGTGGCGATGTCCACGGGGTCGGACCCGCGCAACATGACCTGGGACATGGGCAAGGACAACCTGGCCTTCGCCGAGAAGCGCATCGCGCTGGTCCAGGCCCTGCGCCAGCGCCTCCTCGACGACCTCGTGCGCGACGGCGACTCCTGGGCCAAGGCGCGGCGCCGCTACAACGCGACCCTGAGCACCCAACTCCAGAGCATGGCCATCGCCGCGCCGTACGTCGGCGGGTCCTACACCAGCAACGCCTTCAAGGGCGACACCGGCGCGGCCGAGCCCGTCGCCGACGTGCCGGCCGCCGAGCAGCGCCAGGCCATGAACCTCATCATGGACGCCGCCTTCGAGGACGACGCCTACGGCCTGACGCCCGAACTGGTCCGCCATATGGGCAAGGAGTACTGGTGGGACGCCCAGGGCATGGCCGAACTCATGGCCGACCCGTCCGTCACCGTCCACGACCTCGTGGGCGGCGTGCAGGGCACCGCGCTGACCTTCCTCATCAACCCCACCCGCCTGCGCCGCGTCTACGACAACGAGTTCCGCACCAACGGCCAGCAGGACGCGCTGACCCTGCACGAACTCATGACCACCGTGACCGACCGCGTCTGGCGCGAGTGCGAGGGGCCGAAGTCGGGCGTGGCGGTCTCCAGTTTCCGGCGCAACCTCCAGCGCGAGCACACCGAGCGCCTGACCACGCTGGCGCTGCTCAACTCGACGAACCCCGCCCTGCGGACGATCAGCACGCTGGCCGCCGCGGAACTGCGCCGGATCGACACGATGGCCGAGGCGGCCCTGAAGGCCAGGCCCGAGGCCTACACCGGCGCCCACCTGACCGACGTGCGCACCCGCATCGCCCGGGCGATGGACGCCGCGTACGTGATCGGGCGCTGAGGCCCGCTCTCTGAACCTCACCAAGGCCCGCCGGACTCCGGCGGGCCTTTTCGTGCGCCCGGTCAGGCGGGCCTGGTCACGGGCAGCCCGCGCCGTACGCGTCCAGGAAGGCCAGCAGGTCGAACAGGTCCACCGT
>CAZFSO010000025.1:0-7496 GCA_964522095.1 uncultured Phycisphaeraceae bacterium
GTCTTCGACCTGGGCGGCGGCACCTTCGACGTCTCCATCCTCGACGTCGGCGACGGGGTCTTCGAGGTGCTCAGCACCAACGGCGACACCCACCTCGGCGGCGACGACTGGGACCAGGTCCTGATCAACCACCTCGTCAGCCAGTTCAAGCAGAAGGAGGGCGTGGACCTCTCCGGCGACCCCATGGCGATGCAGCGCCTCAAGGAGGCCGCCGAGAAGGCCAAGGTCGAACTGTCGACCTCGCAGGAGACCACGATCAACCTGCCCTTCATCACCGCGACGAATGAGGGGCCCAAGCACCTTCAGGAGACGCTCAGCCGGGCGAAGTTCGAGTCGCTGTGCGACGGCCTGTTCGAGCGCCTCAAGAAGCCCTGCCTCGACGCCCTCAAGGACGCCGGGCTGGACACCAGCAAGATCGATGAGGTCGTCCTCGTCGGCGGCTCGACCCGCATGCCCCGGGTCCAGCAGATCGCCAAGGAACTCTTCGGCAAGGCCCCCAACAAGAGCGTCAACCCCGACGAGGTCGTCGCCGTCGGCGCGGCCATCCAGGGCGGCGTCCTCTCCGGCAGCGTCAAGGACGTGCTCCTGCTCGACGTCACCCCCCTGAGCCTCGGCGTCGAGACCATGGGCGGCGTGATGACCAAACTCATCGAGAAGAACACCACCATCCCAACCAGCCGCAAGGAAACCTTCTCGACCGCCTCGGACAACCAGACCAGCGTGCAGATCCACGTGCTGCAGGGCGAGCGCGAGTTCGCCCGCGACAACCGCACCCTGGGCATGTTCGAACTGGCCGACATCCCCCCGGCCCCGCGCGGCATGCCCCAGATCGAGGTCGAGTTCGCCCTGGACGCCAACGGCATCCTCCAGGTCACCGCGACCGAGAAGGGCACGGGCAAGAAGGCCGACATCCGCATCGAGAACTCGGGCGGCCTGTCGTCCGACGAGATCGAGAAGATGAAGGCCGACGCCGAGGCCCACGCCGCCGAGGACCGCAAGCGCCGCGAGGTCGTCGACCTCAAGAACCGCGCCGACGCGGTCATCGCCGCGACCCGCAAGAGCCTCGACGAGCACGGCGACAAGGTCTCGTCGGAGGTGCGCTCCAAGATCGAGAGCGCCGTCTCCAATCTCGAGGGCAAACTCAAGGACGAGTCGGCCACCAAGGAGGCCATCGAGGCGGCCCTCAAGGAACTCGAGACCGCCTCCATGGAACTGGGCAAGGTGATCTACGAGCAGGCCGCGGCCGGCGCCGCGGGCGCCACGCCGGCCGATCAGTCCGCCGGCGGCGACGTGATCGACGCCGAGTACGAGGTCAAGGACGACAACAAGTAAGCCGTCGCACCGCACGTCTCTTCAACGCCCGGGGCCCACGCTCCGGGCGTTTTTCGTTCAGGACGCGAGTTCGCGCAGCCGCCCGATCAGCGCGTCGACCTCGTCGGGATCGTCGTAGCGGAACAGCCCGACGACCCGGCGGTCCGGCCCGACCAGGATCAGGCGCGTGGGGTGGTTGATGTTGCGCCCGCCGGTCTTCGGGTCGATGCCCTCGTCGCCGATGTCGAAACGCAGGCCCTCGCGGACCATGCCCGCGACGAACTCCGGGTCGCCGGTCGCGAACTTCCAGCGCGCCGGGTTGGCGCCGTAGTCCCGCGCGTACCGATCGATCACCTGCGGCGTGTCGACCTCGCCGTCGATCGAGATCGACAGCAGCCGGGCCTCGGTGCCTTCGGTCTCCTGCTGCACACGGGCCATCGCGGCGGTCATCCCGGGGCACCACAACGGGCACGAGGTGAAGAAGAAGTCGACCACGGTGTACCGCCCGTCCAACTCGGCGTGCGTGATCGGCCGCCCGTTGCGGTCGGTCAGTTCGAACTCGGGCAGGTAAAAGTCCGCGTACGGGTTGTCGGTCGACGGCACGGCGGTCAGCGCGCCCTGCCCGTCGCCCGGGGCGAGCACCCCGGCGGGCGGCGCGTAGGTCGCCACGAGAAACAGCACCAAACCGACGGTGAGGAGCATCAGGACGACCGAGATGACGATGACGTGCGGGCGCATGAAACATCGTACGGGCCCCGCCGCGTCGGGGCGGGTGGGTGCATCCCGGGCCGGGTCGCGTTCAGCGCCCTGCGCGAACGCCCGGGCGGCCGACGGTCCAGCAGCCCGCGGCGACCCCCGCCAGCCCGAACCCGACCGTGACGGCCCACGCGAGCGCCGGGTCCGAGGGCGGGCTCATGCCCAGGGCGTGGCGCATCGCCTCGTGGCACCAGGTCAGCGGGTTCAAGCGTGCGACCAGCGCCAGCCACCCGGCGGCCGTCTCCACCGGGAAGACCGCGCCGCTGAGCAGCCAGGCGGGCATCAGGACGGCGTTCATCACGCCGTGATAGCCCTGGGCCGACTCGACCCGCCACGCGAGCATCAGCCCGAAGCCGATCAGTGCGGCGCTCACGCAGGTCAACCCCGCGAGCGCGAGCAGGAACCCGCCCACGCCGATCGGGTGGCCGACCGCCGGCAACGCGAGCAGCACGACGGCCCCCTGGAGGACGGCGGTCAGCGTCCCGGCGGCAACCTTGGCCAGCGCCACGGACGCCCGCGGCGCGGGCGACACCAGGGCCGCACGCAGGAACCCCTCGGCGCGGTCCTGGATCAGCGAGATGGCCGAGAAGATCGACGCGAACAGCACCGTCAGGCTGGCGATGCCGGGGACCAGGAACGCCCGCATCGACGCGTCCACGCCGAGGTTTGACGAGCCGGCGAACCCCGCGGCGAGGAACACCCAGATCATGGCCGGCGTCGCGATCGCCGCGACGATGCGCGTCGGCTGGCGGGCCTGCCGCAGCACCTCTCGACGGAAGAGGGCGCCGAACGCGGCGACAGCGGCGCTCATGCCGGCACCCCCGTCGCGGCCGTGTGCCACAGGTACGCGTCCTCCAGGGTCGGCGCCCCGATCCGCACGGTCGCCGCCTCCAGGGGGCACGACTCGATCAGGCCTGGGGCGGCGTTGGGCGCCAGCGCGCCGCCCGCCCACCAGCGGGCGTCGGGCGCTGCGCGGCCGAGCCATTCCCGCACGCTGGCCGGGTCCGCCCCCGCGTGCACGTCCACCCGGCCGACGCGTCGCCCGAGCGGGCGGCGCAACTCGTCAGGCGTGGCGTCCGCGACGACGCGCCCCTCCCGGAGCAGCACGGCCCGGTCCGCCCGGGCGGCCTCCTCGCCGGAGTGGGTCGCGACCAGCACCGTGACCCCTTCCTCGGCGCGCACGGCGTCGAGCGTCGCCCAGAAGCGGGCGCGGGCGTCGATGTCCAGGCCGGTGGTCGGCTCGTCGAGCACGATCAGCGTGGGGCGGCCCATGAGCGCGCGGGCCAGGTCGGCGCGGCGCCGCTCCCCGCCGGAGAGCCGCCCGCAGCGGGTGTCGAGCGTGTGGCGCAGGCCGATCCTGTCGGCGAGCGTTTCGACGCGCCCCGACGCCTCCCGCCGAGGCAGCCCGGTCATCGCGGCCGCCAGGCGCAGGTTCTCCCGCACGGTCAGCAGGTCGTCCACCGCGGGTGACTGGAACACGACGCCGAGCGCCTTGCGGTCCGCTGGGGCGATCACCCGCCCCGAGTCCGGCCGGTGCAGGCCGATGAGCACGCGCATCAGCGTGGACTTTCCGGACCCGTTCGGGCCGAGGAGCGCGACCAGTTCCCGGTCGGCCGCAAGCGTCACGCCGGACAGGGCCTGCCCCGTCGCGCCCGGGTACGAGGCGGTGATGTTCTGCAGGTCGACCGCGCGCATCAGATCACCGATCGGACCAGCGCCTCGGCGACCATCACCAGCAGCAGCACGGGCAGGTGGATGATCGAGCCGATGAACACCGCCCGGGCGGTCTTTTCTGTCGGCTGCACCGCGACGCGCACGCCGAGGGCCACGAGCAGCAGGCCGAGCAGTGCGCACGCGGCGATCGTCGCCCACCCCAGCAGGCCGGGCGCCGCGAACACGACGGTCGCGCTGACCGGGATCAGCAGGACCGACGAGCCGACGATCGTCCACGCGGTGAACCGGCCGGTCGGGTCGATCGCCGGCAGCATGCGGAAACCCCCGAGTTCGTAGTCCGCGCGGCACATCCAGGCGATCGCCAGAAAGTGGGGGATCTGCCAGACGGTCATCAGCGCGAACAGGGCGAGCCCGATCGGGTCGGCCAGCGGCTCGAAGCCCGAGCCCGGCGCGACCGCCGAGGTGCCGATCATGGTCGGCAGGGCGCCCGGGATGGTGCCGACCAGCGTGTTCCAGACCGTCACCGGCTTGAGGGGCGTGTAGAAGATCACGTAGGACGCGGCCGAGGCCAGCGCCAGGATCGCCGGCATGAAGCCGCACAGGACCAGCAAAAGCCCCGTGCCCGCCACGATCAGGCCGACCCCCAGCCACAGCACCGAGGAGGCCGACAGGCGGGCCGACGGGATGGGGCGGGATCGGGTGCGGCGCATCCGGGCGTCGCGGTCGGCCTCGTACCATTGGTTGAGCGCGTTGGCCCCGCCGGCGGCCAGCGCGGTGCCGACGATGACGCCCGTTCCGAGGCGCACCCAGTCCCACAGGCCCAGCCCGCCGTGGTGCAGGCCGCCCAGGATCAGCCCGACGACGGCGGTGATCGTGACGAGCCGGGTGATGCCCGGTTTGGTGACCTCGACGCACGCCTGGAGCACCCCGGGCGAGGAGGTCTGAACGGGCAACGCGGCCTCAGGGACGGCGGTTCGGGTCACGCGGTATGCTAGGTCGACGGACGGGGTTCGTGCGTGGCACGACGGGTTGCTGTCAGGCGGGAAACCGCCGTGGGCGCGGGATCCCGTTCTTGCGCAGTTTGACGGGGGTCGGCCGGGTCGAAACCGGCGTTCGGGATACGATCCCCGGCTTCGGGCCCCGGTAGCTCAGCCGGATAGAGCAGCGGACTTCTAATCCGCAGGTCGTTGGTTCGAATCCAACCCGGGGTGTTCGCGGCGGTCCTGTGGGAGGGGTTCGCCGCAGGAGGAGACAGTCGATGCGGGTACTTGTGATCGAAGACAACCCGAAGATGGCCGCTGCGATCCAGCGCGGGCTCAAGGAGCACGGCTACGCGGTGGACGCGTGCCACAGCGGGTACGAGGGCGAGGAGTTGGCGGCGGTCGAGCCGTACGACCTGATCATCCTCGACGTCATGCTGCCGGACCGCGACGGGGTGGACGTGTGCCGCAACCTGCGCCGGCGCGACATGAACAAGCCGGTGCTGATGCTCACGGCGCTGTCGGCGACCAACGACAAGGTCGCCGGGCTGGACGCGGGCGCGGACGACTACCTGACCAAGCCGTTCGAGTTCGAGGAGTTGCTGGCGCGGGTGCGGGCGCTGCTGCGCCGCGGCGAGGCGAGCGAGGGGCGCATGCTCGAGTGCGAGGACCTCGAACTCGACCTGTACACCCGGATGGCCCGGCGCGGCGACGTGGAGCACGAACTCTCGAACAAGGAGTTCGCCCTGCTCGAATACCTCATGCGCAACCCCAACCGGGTGCTGTCGCGCACGCAGATCGCCGAGAAGGTCTGGGACATGAACTTCGAGCCGGGCAGCAACGTGATCGACGTGTACATCTCGTCCCTGCGCAAGAAACTGGACCGGGGTTTCGAGCGCGAACTGATCCACACGATCAAGGGCGCGGGGTACCGGTTCGGCATCATGGACTGAGGTGGCCGCGTCGGACTCGTCAATCGGGATCCGCATCGGCCGCTCGCGGCCGTGGATGTCGATGCGGTTCCGCCTGACGCTGTGGATGGTGAGCATCTACGTCATCATCCACGGCATCACCGGCGCGGTGCTGCTCCTCCAGCAGCACTCCTCGATCGACCGCGTGACGAACGCGCGCCTGCTCGAGCGGGCCGAGGAGATGGTCGGCCACGTCGCCCCCCTCGTCCCCGGAGGCAAGCGCGACGCGATCGACCAGGTGGCGACCCGCCAGGCGTCCAGCCTGAGCACCGACCGCTTCGCGATCGAGATTTACCGGCGCGACGGCACGGCGGCGATCGAGGGCAGGCCCTGGTTCGACCCCGGCGAGATCCCGGTGCGCGAGGTCCTGGCCAGCGACAAGCCGGTGTTCCTGCGCCTGCCCATGTGGCACGAGGACGCGGCCCGGCCCAACGCCGGGACTGCGACCGGCGACGGCGGGCCAGAGCGGGCGGTCGCGCCGGCGCTGGACCCCATCGAGCGCGGCTCGGCGCGGGCGGTCGCGATGGTGATCCTCGGCGCCGACCTGGAGCCGTACGTGATGGTCGTCGCGTCGAGCGACTCGTTCGCGCGCGAGCAGATGTCGGTGGCCCTGCGCCTATTCGGGATCTCGGCGCTGCTCGGCCCGACCGCGGCCGCCCTGAGCGGCTGGTTCGTCGCGGGGATCGCCGTGGCGCCGTTCCAGCGTCTGCGGCGCCTGGCCAGCGAGTTCGGGCCGGAGACGCTCGACCGCTCGCTCGACATCCCGGTGCACAACACCGAGGTCAAGGAACTCCGCGACCAGCTCGACCGCGCCCGCCGGCGCATCCGCGACGCGTTCGCCGCCCAGGAAGGCTTCCTGACCAACGTCTCGCACGAACTGAAAACCCCCATCGCGGTCATCCTGACCGAGTCGCAGACCCTCAACATGGACGGCGCCCCGCCGGACGTGCGGGCATTTGTCGTCTCGGCGCGCGAGGAGATGCAGCGCCTGGGCAAGATGATCGAGAGTTTCCTGATGCTCGCGCGGCTGCGGGACAAGGGCGGCACGCGCGGCATCCGCTACGCGGTCAACGACCTCGTGATGGACTGCGTCGAACGCTGCGCGTCCCTGGCCGAGCAGGGGGACGTGCGCCTCTCCGCCGAGTTGCTCGCCGACGAGGCCACGCTCGACGCCAGCGTGTCGGGCGAGCCAGAACTGCTCAGGACCATGCTCCACAACCTGATCCGCAACGCCATCCGGTTCTCGCCAAAGGGCGGGAAGGTCGTCGTGGCGCTGCACCTGAACGAGTCCGCGGTCGAGGTCAGCGTAACCGACCAGGGGCCGGGGATCCCCGAGGGCCAACTCAACTCGGTCTTCGAGCGACGCTCGGGGGCCGGGGCCCAGCCGGTCGGCCGCGGGCACGGCCTCGGGCTGGCCATCGCCCAGGGCATCGCCGAACTGCACAGCGGCCGCGTCGTGGCCGAGAACCTCGCGACCGGCGGCTGCCGGGTCTCGGTGCACATCCCGCTCTCAGGCAACGCCGGCGTGAGCGTCTGACCCCGCCCCGCGCTCGGACCGGCGCAGAGAAAGACACCCCGGCCGGGGCCGGGGTGTCTTGCTTGAACGCGCGCGGCCTCGGCCGCGGCGGGAATGGGATGGGGCGGTCAGGGCTGCGTCTGACCGTCGCCGTACGGGTCGTCCTCGACCGTGCCGGTGCCCGTGGTGTCCGAGCCCGTCCCGGTGCCCGTGCCCGTTCCGGTCCCGGCGCCAGTGCCGGTGCCGGTCGTGCCGGTCCCGGTGCCCGACCCGGTGGTGCCCGTGCCG
>CAZFSO010000025.1:7596-28395 GCA_964522095.1 uncultured Phycisphaeraceae bacterium
GGTGCCCGTGCCGTCGGTGCTGCGACCGGTGTCCGGGCTGGTGGTCGGGGCGCTGCGGTCATCGCACGCGGCGAGGGTCGCCGCGCCGAGGCCGACGGCCAGGGCGCTGACGAGCCGTGCCGGTTTGATCGACTTGATTCTCATATGCCGCTCCTTTGAGCATGGAGGTCGTTGGCGGTCACACGGCGGGCTTGCGACCCCGCACCAAACCCATGACCAGCGAGAGCACGAAGAGCACGAGGAAGATGAAGAAGAGGATCTGGGCGATCGAGGCGGCGCCGGAGGCGATGCCCCCGAAGCCGAAGATGGCCGCGATGATGGCGATGATGAAGAAAACGACTGCCCAACTCAGCATGACGATGCTCCTTGTTCCTGGGGCGCTCGCCGCGAGGCCGGGCGCCGGATTGATTCAGACTCGTGGCGGCCGTCAGTTGGCCGCGTCCTGGATACCCTCACCCGCGGCCTCGACGTCGCGGCCGACGCCCTCGGTGGTGTTGCAAGCCGTCAGCACCAGTGCGCTGCTGCCGAACATCAACGCGGCGGCAAGGGTGAGGAAATGAGCGGCACGCCGCTTGATCGATCTCATGAGGTGCTCCCTTCGGTGGAGTCCAGGGACTTCGATTCGGGTGCACGGCGCACCCGGAACACGTCAGATGGTGCGGCGGGGGGGTGTGACCGGCCTGAAAGGGGGGTGAATCCGGGTTCATTCTCGCCGCGACCCGGCCCCAAGGGTGCTTGGCGACTGCAAGCGCCTGTGCGATCGGGGCTTGCGACCGCCGCGACGTGCGGCGCGTTTGGCGGTATATTCAGCCCGCTGCGCCGCTCCGTTCGTTGCGCGGCTCAAGTGACCGCCTGTCAGCGGGGTGTGCGATGGCGCGATTCGTGTTGGTGATCTGTCGGTGGCTGGCGGTCCTGGCCCTGGTTTGCGGGCCGTGGGCGCGAGCGGGCGAGGTCACGCTGCCGCGATTCCCGTCGGTCAGCCCGGACGGGCGCCAGATCGTCTTCTCATGGCGCGGCGACCTCTGGCGCGTCGACGCCGACGGGGGCGAGGCGTTCCGCCTGACCGCCCACCCCGCCGACGACCTCCGCTCGGCCTGGAGCCCGGACGGGCAGTGGATCGCCTTCGAGTCCACCCGTGACGGGCGCCGAGGCGTGCACCTGATGCGCCCGGACGGCACGCGGGTACGCGCCGTCACGAGCGAGGACGCGAGCCTGTCGCTCTCGGGATTCTCGGCGGACGGCCGGCACTTGCTGTTGTCGGGCTTTGTCGAGGGCGACACGCACCGGGCCGCCCGGCCGTACCGCGTGCCGGTGGAAGGCGGCCCGCTCGAGCGTCTGCACGGGGCGTTCGGCCAGCACGCCGCGGGCAACCCGGACGGGGTCCGGTACGTCTTCGAGCGGGGGGGCACCAGCCTGACGCGCCGGCACTACCGCGGCGCGGACAACCGCGACCTGTTCCTGTTCGACGCCCGCGCAGGATCGTTCCGGCGTCTGACGGAGTTCCCTGGCCACGACGCCCAGCCCGACTGGCGGGGCGAGGACACGGTCGTCTTCCTCTCCGACCGCGGGCCGGACGAGCGGAACGCGGTCGGGCTGTGGGCGCTCGACGCGTCCGACAGTGATGCCGAGCCGGTCAGGCTGACCGACAACGACGAGCACGACGTGACGGCATTCGACGTCTCGGCCGACGGCCGGACCGTCGCGTACACCGTGTGGGACGGGCTGTACGTCGCCCGCTTCCGCGGCAGGCGCCTGGCCGACACGCGCCGGCTCCGGATCACCGCGCCCGACGACGCGTTCCCCCGGCGTCAGTCGCGCGAGGTCGGTTCGGACGTCGAGCAGGCCGCGCTGAGCCCGGACGGCAAGGTGCTCGCGACGGTGGCCTTCGGCCAGGTGCTCGTGCGGGCGGTGGAGGAGGGCAGCCCGACCCGGCGCGTGACCACGGGGTCCGCGCGGGCCCGCGACGTGGCGTGGTCGCCGGACATGTCGCGGTTGTACTTCGTCACGGACGAGGGCGGATCGAACGGCGTCTACGCCGCGACGGTGTCGTTGACGCGCGGCGAGATCCGCGACCGGTTCGAGGAGGTGACCGACCGGAAACTCCCCGAAGAGCCCGGATCGGGCGCCGCGTCGACGGGGGACGAACCGGCGGACGACAGCGATGAAGCAGCCGCAGAGGCGGACGCGGAGGACGGCGAGGGCGACACTGCCGAAGGGCCCGAGGACGTCGACAACGAGGCGGCGAAGGACGAGGAGAAGCCCAAGGTCGCCGAGCGATGGCACGACGCCCTGCGCTTCGACATCCATCCCGTGGTGGTCGGTCCGACGGACGCCGTTGCGCCGGCCCCCTCGCCGGACGGCCGCACGCTCGCGTACCGCGCCGGGCTCGGCGACCTTGTCCTGCTCGACCTGGTCTCCGGCGAGCAGCGCACCGCGCTGGAATCGTGGGATTTCCGCGGCGAGTTCCGCTGGTCGCCGACCGGCGACCACCTCGCCGTCAGCGTGAGCGACGAGGACTTCAACGCCGACGTGCTGGTCCTGCCCGCGGACGGGTCCTGGGGCCCGGTGAACGTCTCGCAACACCCGGGCAACGACACCAGCCCGCGGTGGTCGTCGGACGGCAGGATGCTGGCCTTCTTGTCAGAGCGTCAGGGGGAAGGGGCCGACGTGTTCGTCGTCATGCTCGACCGGACGCTGGAGGCCTTGACCAGCCAGGACCTCGACGCGTACTTCAAGGAGCGGGCGGAAGCGTCCAAGAAGCGGGGTGTGATCGACCCGATCGACTGGGATTCGGCCGAACCGGGGCAGGAAAGCCCCAAGGCTGACCGGGCCGAGCCGCCGTTCACCCAAGAGGATCTTGCCGACGCCTACCGGCGTCTGCGGCGCGTGACCCGGTACCCCGGCAACGAGAGCAGCCTGGAGATCACCCCCGCGGGCGACCGGGTGATCTTCCGTGCAGCCGGCGGCGCGGGCGGGTCGACCGGGCTGTACTCGGCCAAGTGGGACGGGTCCGACGAGAAGCGCATCGCCGGCGGCGGGGGCGTGCAGCACCTCTCGCTCGACGGGACCAAGGTCGTGCTCGTGTCGCCGTCGGGAGCGAGCACTGTCTCGCCGACGGGCGGATCAGAGACCCGCCTGCCCGTGTCGCACACGCTGGAGATCGACCCAGAGCAACTCAACCTGCAGAAGTTCCACGAGATGGCCCGGACGCTGGGCAGCGCCTTCTACCACCCGACCATGAAAGGGCTCGACTGGGCGGCCCTGACGGCCGAGTACGCCGAGTTGGCCCGGCGCGCGTGGACGTCGGACGAGTTCGCGGAGATCGGCGCTCGTCTCATGGGTGAACTGAGCGCGTCGCACCTCGGGGTCACGCCGCCTTCGGACTACACCAACCCGGACTTCCGCCCGTCCGGGCGGCTGGGCATCGACGCCACGCCCATTCCGGACGGCGGGTTCCGCGTGGACCGCGTGCTGCCGCGCCTGCGAACGACTTCGGGGCCGATGCGTCTCCGCGCCGGGGACGTCATCACGGCGATCGAACTCGAGCCGCTCCGGCCGGGCGACACGCTCGACGCACGCCTGGCGGGGCGCACGGGGCAGGAGGTGGTCGTCACGGTGCAACGCGACCTGGCGACCGGCGTGGCGCCGGGCGATGCCCCCGTGTCGCTCGACCTGCTCGTCACGCCGGTCTCGCTGGGCGAGGAGCGGGCGATGCGGTACGACGACTGGCAGTTGTACGCCGCCGCGAAGGTCGACGAGTTGTCCGGCGGCCGCCTGGGCTACCTGCACATCCGCTCGATGGGCGCGACGGATCTGGTCGAGTACGAGCGTGACCTCTTCGCCGCCGCCCACGGCAAGGAGGGCCTGATCCTGGACGTGCGCAGCAACGGCGGGGGCTGGACCACGGACCGCGTGCTCGCGTCGCTCATGTACCCCCAGCACGCGTACACCGTCCCGCGCGGCGCCGACCCCGAGACCCGGGGCTACCCGCGCGACCGCCTCTTCATCCAGCGGTTCACGGGCCCGGCGAACCTCCTCTGCAACGAGAAGAGTTACTCCAACGCGGAGATCATCTCGCACGCGTTCAAGACGCTCGGGCGCGGCACGCTGGTCGGCCAGCAGACGCACGGCAGCGTGATCTCCACCGGAGGGTTCACGCTCGTCGACGGCACCCGCGTGCGACTGCCCTTCCGCGGGTGGTACCTGCCCGACGGGACCGACATGGAGAACAACGGCGCGATGCCCGACCTGGTCGTCGAGCAGACGCCCGAGGACGAGGCCGCGGGGATTGACCGGCAGTTGGAGGCGGCCGTCGCCGACCTGCTCGGCCGCCTGGACGGGTGACGGGAACGGTGCAACAGGGGGTGGCGATAGGATCCGCCTGTTTCAGGTTGAACAGGAGGCCGTGATCACCGCCCGCGTGCTTGAGCCCGAACTGATGGACGACCCGTCGCTGGACGACGCCGAGCACGCCCGCGCGCTCGCGGGGCTGGCGCGCCTGAACCGGCTGTCCTTCGCCGCCCGCGCGCACGTGCCGGCGCTCCGCCAGGCCGCCGCGCGGACGGGCGGGGTCGTCCGGGTGCTCGACGTCGCCTGCGGCGGCGGTGAAGGGGCGGCCGGGCTGGCCAGGCACGCCGCGAACGCGGGGATCCGCGTCGAGATGACGCTGCTCGACCGCAGCCCGGTCGCGGTCGAACGCGCGGTCAAGTGCGTGCGCGGAACCGGCGTGAGAGGCGTGCGCGCCGTGGCGGCGGACGCCGTCGAGGATGCCCTGCCCGAGTCCGACCTGGTGGTCTGCTCGCTGTTCCTGCACCACCTGGACGAGCACGCGGCGGCGCGATGCCTGTCCAACATGCGGTCCGCGTGCCGGGGGGTGGTCTCGGTCAACGACCTCCGCCGTTCGCGGTGGGGGGTGCTTCTCGCACGAGCCGTGCCGCCGCTGGTCACGACGTCGCGCGTGGTGCGCACCGACGCGGTGATCTCGGCACGGGCGGCGCTCACCGAGCCGGAACTGCGCGACCTCGCGGCCCGCGCCGGCATGGACGGCGCCCGCGTCGAGCGGTCGTTCCCCGCCCGGATGACCCTGACCTGGAGCGCCGGGCGATGACGCGACCGTGGGCGGCGGCGGCATCCTGGGACGTGGTGGTCGTGGGCGCCGGTCCGGCCGGATCGCTCGCGGCGCGCGAACTCGCGCGGCGGGGCCGGTCCGTGCTGCTGGTGGACAAGGCGCGGTTTCCTCGGTCGAAGGTCTGCGGCGGGTGCGTGGCCCGGGCCGGGGTCGATGCGCTGGAACGCGTCGGCCTCGGCGGGCTGCTCACGGAACTCGGCGCCCGGCCGGTCCGGTCGGCCCGGCTCATGTGGCGCGGGCGGACGCTCCAGGTTCCACTGCGCGGGATGGTGTCCGTGTCGCGTCACGCGATGGACGCCGGCCTGGCGCGGGCGGCCGAAGCGTCGGGGGCGGTGTTCGCCCCCGGGACGCGTGCGGCCTGGACCGACCACGGCGGCGTCACAATCGAGGATGAACCGGTGCGGGCCCGCGCGGTGGTCGTCGCCGCGGGCCTGCGTGCGGCCCGGGACGCGGCGGGCGCCGGGGTGTCGCGGGGCTCGTGGATCGGCCTGGGCGCCAGCGCCCCGGCCGACGCCCAGGCGCCCGGGGCGGGCACACTCTGGATGCAGGTCGGATCGCGCGGTTACGTCGGGTGCGTCGTGCAGGAGGACGGGCGCGCGAACTGGGCCGCGGCGGTCGATCCGGCTTACGTGCGCGCCTGCGGCTCGCCGGGGGCGGCGGTGCGGGCGATCTGCCATCAGGCAGGGGGGCGCTGCCCGCCGGCCGCGGGCTGGAAGGGCACGCCCGCCCTGACGCGCCGTGTGAACGCCCAGACCGGCCCGGTCTACCGCGTCGGGGACGCCGCCGGGTACGCCGAGCCGATCACCGGCGAGGGCATGTCCTGGGCGATGCTCGGCGGCATCGCGGTCGCGCAGGTCGTGGACCGGGCGCTCTCCGAAGGTCACGACGCGCGCACGTGGCCGGGCGTGCACCGCCGCCTGCTCGGGCTGCGTCGCGCGCGGTGCCTGCTGGCGGCCCGGGCGCTGCGGTCCCCCGCGCTGATGGCGGCGGTGATGCCGCGGGCGCGGCCGGAAGGGCCGGTGCGTGCGGCCTTGGCTGCGTGCATGATCGGCGGGATGCGCTGATGGCCGTGCTGCACCCCATCGGCACCGCCGTGCCGGCGTTCAGGATCGGGCAGGCCGACTCGGCCCGGGTCGCCGCCCGGCTGATGGGCCTCACCGAGCGACGGGAGCGCTCGCTCGCGAGCCTGTACATGCAGAGCGGGGTGCGGTCGCGCCAGGCGGTCGTCGCCGAGGAAGGCGCCGATGCGCTGTTCGACGCCGACTCAAGCGACGGTCCGGGCACGGCCGAACGCGTCGAGCGGTTCACGCGGGCGGCGCCCGCCCTGGCCGAAGCGGCGTGCCGCGAGGCGCTGAGCCGCTCCGCCACGCCGGCCGAACGCGTCACGCACCTGGTGGTCGTCTCCTGCACCGGGTTCCATGCCCCGGGCGTTGACGTCGAACTGATCCGCAGGCTCGGCCTGCCGGGCTCGACGCAGCGCACGATGGTCGGCTACATGGGCTGTCACGGGGCGATCAACGGGCTGCGGGTGGCCGCGGCGCTGGCCGACGCCGACCCCCGCGCCGCGGTCCTCGTCTGCTGCGTCGAGACCTGCTCGGTGCACTTCCAGTACCGCCCCGCGGGCGGCGCGGTGACGGCCAACGCCCTGTTCAGCGACGGGGCGGCGGCCTGCGTCGTGACGCACCGGGGCGACGGCCCGCGCCTTGCCGCCTTCGGGTCCACGATCTTCCCCGGCACCGAGGCGGAGATGGGCTGGCGCGTCGGCAACCACGGATTCGTGATGTCGCTCTCGGCCCGCGTGCCACGCATCCTGCGCGAGCACGCCGGCCCGTGGGTGGACGCCTGGCTGGGGGCGTCGGGGTTGACACGGGCCGACGTGGCGTCGTGGGCGGTCCATCCGGGGGGGCCCCGGATCATCGACGGCGTGCGCGGGGCGCTCGGCCTGCCCGCCGAAGCGGTCTCAGACGCGGCGCACGTGCTGGCCGAGCACGGCAACATGTCCTCACCGACGGTCCTGTTCGTCATCCGCCGGATGCTCGAACGGGGGGCGGGCCTGCCGATGGTGGCCTTGGCCTTCGGGCCGGGCCTGGCGGGCGAGGCCGTGCGGCTCGATCCACGCTGACGCCCGGGCGCGAACAATCACCCGATGGCGGCCGACCTGGTCATCCCGACGGACCGCGGGCTGTGGTGTGAGGCCGGCGGGTTCCACGTCGACCCGTGGCGCCCCGTCGACCTCGCGGTGGTGACCCACGCCCACGCCGATCACGCCACCCCCGGATGCGGGAGGTACATCGCCTCGACCAACACGGTCGCGCTCATGCGGTCCCGCATGCCCGGCGAGATCGCGGCCGCCGCGGTCGGGTTCAATGAGCCGGTCCGGCTCGGGCGGACCACCGTCACCTTGCACCCCGCCGGGCACGTGCTGGGGTCGTCGCAGGTCCGAATCGTGCCCGATGACGGCCCGACCTGGGTCATCACCGGCGACTACAAGACCGAGCCCGACCCGACCTGCGAGCCCTTCGAGGCGGTGCCGTGCGACGTGCTGCTGACCGAGTCGACCTTTGGCCTGCCCATCTACCGCTGGCCGGACCCCGCGGCGGTGTTCGCCGACATCAACGCCTGGTGGCGGGCCAACGCGGCGGCCGGGCGCACCACCGTGCTGCTGACCTACGCGCTGGGCAAGGCCCAGCGCGTGCTGGCCGGGCTGGACCCGTCGGTCGGGCCGATCGGCGTGCACGGGGCGCTGCTGGGGCCGACGCGGGTGTACCGGGAGGCCGGGATCGCGCTGCCGGATGTGCTGCACGCCAACGCCGAGCACGCCGGGGCGTTGAAGGGGGGCGGCCTGATCGTCGCGCCCCCGGCCGCGGCCGGCACGGCGTGGATCCGCCGGTTCAAGGGTCCCGGGGGGCTGCGGACCGCCTTCGTTTCCGGGTGGATGCGCGTGCGCGGGCGTCGGCGGTGGGGCTCGGTCGACCGGGGGTTCGTCCTGTCAGACCACGCGGACTGGGACGGGCTGCTCGACACCGTCCGCCGCTCGGGCGCGACGCGTGTGGGCGTGACCCACGGTTCCAGCGAAGCCTTGGCCCGGTTCCTCGCTGAGCGGGCGGGGGCGGAGACCTTCGTCGTGCCCACGCGCTACCAGGGCGAGTCCCCGGACCCGGGCGTGGACGAGGCCGCGTGATGCGTCGCTTTACCCGCCTGTTCATGGAACTCGACGCCACGACGTCCACCAGCGACAAACTGGCCAGCCTCGAGGCGTACTTCCGGGAGGCGCCGCCGGAGGACGCCTGCTGGGGCCTGGCGCTGCTCACCGGGAACCGCCCGAAGGGCGCGGCGTCGACCGGCGTGCTGCGCGACCTGGCGCTGTCCGTCACCGGGCTGCCCGAGTGGCTGCTGGCCGAGTGCCACGCCGCGGTGGGGGACCTGTCCGAGGCGGTCGCGCTGCTGCTGCCCGACCCCGGCGGGGGCGTCGACGAGCCGCTGCACCGCACGATGGAGGACCGCGTGCTGTCGCTCGTCGGTGCGAGCGAGACGGATCGGCGCCGGATCATCCGGGCGGCGTGGGACGTGTTCGGGCCGGACGAACGCCTGGTCTACCACAAACTGATCCGCGGCGGGTTCCGCGTCGGCGTGCAGAAACGCCTGGTCACCCGGGCGCTGGCGTCGGTCGCGGGCATCGAGCCGGACGTCATGGCGCACCGTTTGATCGGCGCGGTCGAGCCGACGCCCGAGGCCTACGCCCGGACCGTCTCGCCCGAGAGCGCGGCCGACGACGCGACCCGCCCCTACCCGTTCTACCTGGCGCACGGGCTGGAAGGCCCGCCCGACGCGCTGGGCGACCCGGCCGACTGGTTGGCGGAGTGGAAGTGGGACGGCATCCGGGCGCAGTTGATCCGGCGCGACGGCGCCGTCGCCCTGTGGTCGCGCGGCGAGGAGCCGATCGCGCACCAGTTCCCCGAGATCGTCGCGGCGGGCGCGGGCCTGCCCGCCGGCACGGTCCTGGACGGCGAGGTGCTGCTTTGGCGGGGCGACCGGCCCCGGCCGTTCTCGGAGTTGCAGCGCCGCCTGAACCGCAAGGTCTCGCCCACCCACCAGATGGGCCTGTTCGACGAGACGCGCGCGGTCATGCTCGCGTACGACCTGCTCGAGCACGCCGGGCGCGACCTGCGGTCGGAGGCGTTCGGGACGCGCCGGGCGCTGCTCGGAGAGGTCGTGGATGGGCTGGCGTCGGACGCGATCCGCGTCTCACCCGTTTTGGATGGGGTGACCTGGGATGAACTCGCGGGCGCCCAGCAGTCCGCCCGGGCGCGCGGGGCCGAGGGGCTGATGCTCAAGCACCGCCGGTCGGTGTACGGCGTGGGGCGCACCCGGGCCGACGACACGCCCGGCTGGTTGAAGTGGAAGGTCGACCCGTACACCGCCGACGCGGTGCTGGTCGGCGCCCAGCCCGGCTCGGGGCGCCGGGCCAACCTGCACACGGACTGCACCTTCGGCGTGTGGGACCGGGCGGGCCCCGGGGCGCGGCTGGTCACGTTCGCCAAGGCGTACTCCGGGCTGGACCAGGACGAGATCGAGCGTCTTGACAGGTGGGTCCGGGCCAACACCGTGCGCAAGAGCGGGCCGTTCCGCCAGGTGCGCCCGGTGCAGGTCTTCGAACTGGGGTTCGAGGGCCTGCGCGCCTCGGACCGGCACAAGTCCGGCATCGCGGTGAGGTTTCCGCGCATCCTGCGCTGGCGGACCGACAAGCCCGCGTCGGAGGCCGACACGATCGACACGCTCCGAGCCCTGCTGGAGGCGCACGCCCATGACGCCTGACCGTCTCCGGCCCGTCACCGACTGGTTCGCCCGGCAGGGGTGGACCGCGTTCAGTTTCCAGCGCGACGCCTGGAACGCCTATCTGGACGGGCGAGACGGGCTGATCTTCTCGCCGACCGGCAGCGGCAAAACCTTCGCCGCGTGGCTCGGGCCGGTGCTGGAGCGCCTGAACGGGCCCGAGCGCGCCGGGCCGGGGCCGGACCCGATCCGCGTGGTCTGGGTCACGCCGCTGCGGGCGCTGGCCAGCGACACGGCCAAGGCCCTGGGCGAGTCGGCCGCGGCCCTGGGGCTGAACTGGACGGTCGAGATGCGCACCGGTGACACCGCCTCGTCCCTGAAGGCCCGCCAGCGCAAGCGCCTGCCCACCGCCCTGGTGACCACACCCGAGAGCCTGACGATCCTGCTGACCTACCCCGAGACCCTGCGCCAACTCCGGGGCCTGCGCTGCGTCGTCTGCGACGAGTGGCACGAACTGCTGTCCACCAAGCGCGGCGTGCAGGCGGAACTCGCCCTGGCCCGCCTGCGAGCCTGCGCCCCGGACCTGCGCGTCTGGGGCGTGTCGGCCACGCTGGGCAACCTGCCGGTCGCGGCCCGGGCGCTCGTCGGGCCCGACCGGCCCGAGCCGGCGATGGTCCGCGGCGTCGAGACCAAGCCCATCGAGATCGAGTGCCTGCTGCCCGACTCGGTCGAGCGCTACCCGTGGGCCGGCCACATCGGCACGAGCCTCGTGAGCAAGGTCGTCGAGCGCGTCCTGGCGGCGTCGTCCACGCTCGTGTTCACCAACACCCGGTCGCAGGCGGAGATCTGGTTCCGCGAGATCGTCCGGGCACACCCGGACCTGATCGGCGCGGTCGCGCTGCACCACGGCTCGCTCGGGCGCGAACTGCGCGACACGGTCGAGCGGATGCTCAAGGGCGAGCGCGGCGGCCTGCGGTGCGTCGTGAGCACCTCCAGCCTTGACCTGGGCGTGGACTTCGCCCCCGTCGACCAGGTGATCCAGATCGGCAGCCCCAAGGGCGTCGCCCGGATCGTGCAGCGCGCCGGGCGTTCCGGGCACCGCCCGGGCGCGGCCAGCCGGATCGTCGGCGTGCCGACGCACGCCTTCGAGATGATCGAGTTCGCCAGCGTGCGCGACGCGGTGATGCGCGGCGACCTCGAGTCACGCGAGCCCATCGAGAAGCCGCTCGACGTGCTCATCCAGCACCTCGTCACGGCGGCGATGGCCGAGGGCTTCGACGAGGACGCCTTGCGCGACGAGGTCCGCTGGACGTGGGCGTTCCGCAACCTCAGCGACCGCGAGTGGCGCTGGGCGATGGACTTCGTCCGCAGCGGGGGCGACGCCCTGACCGTGTACCCCGAGTTCGCCCGCCTGGTGGACATCGGGGGCATGATGAAGGTCGCCTCGCGGTCGATCGCGCTGCGCCACCGCATGAACATCGGCACCATCGTCGCCGACGAGGCGGTGAAGGTCGCGTACCCCTCGGGCAAGGTGCTCGGCAGCGTCGAGGAGTCGTTCGTCGCCCGCCTGAACGTCGGCGACCGGTTCGTGTTCGCAGGGCGCGTCGTCGAACTCAAGCGCCTGCGTGAGATGACCGCAACGGTCGAGCGGGCCAAGTCGGTCCGCGGCGCGGTGCCGCGGTGGAACGGCGGCAAGATGCCACTGTCGACCCAACTCGCCGCGGCGGTGCAGGACCGCCTGCGCCGGGCGGCGGCCGGCGAGTTCGAGGGCCCCGAGATGCAGCGCGTCCGCCCGCTGCTCGAACTGCAGGCGCGCTCCTCGATCATCCCCACGCCCGACGCGCTGCTGATCGAGCACACCCGCTTGCGGGGTCGGTACCACGTGTTCCTGTTCCCCTTCGCCGGGCGTTTGGCGCACGAGGGCCTGGGCGCGGTGCTGAGCCTGCGCCTCAGCCGCCTGGCGCCGCGGTCCGTCACGGCGGTGGTCAACGACTACGGCATCGAGCTCTCGTGCGACGAGCCGATCGAGACCGACGCAGCGGCCTGGCAGGGCCTGCTCGTCCGCGAGGGCCTGCTCGACGACCTGCTCGCGGCGGTCAACGCGGCAGAGTTCGCACGCCGCCAGTTCCGCGAGATCGCCCGCATCGCCGGGCTGACCCACCAGGGCTACCCCGGGCGTCACGTCCGAACGCGCCATCTCCAGGCGTCCAGCGACATGTTCTTCGACGTGTTCAAGGAGTTCGACCCGGGCAACCTGCTGCTGTACCAGGCCCAGCGCGAGGTGCTCGACCAGCAACTCGAACTGTCGCGCCTCGACCGCACGCTGGAGCGGGCCGCGTCCTTGGCCATCCGCGTAGTGGAAACACCCGTCCTGTCGCCCCTGGCATTCCCTCTGTACGCGGAGAGCCTGCGCGCCACCACCGTGACCAGCGAGAGTTGGGAGGACCGCGTGCGCAAACTGTCCGCGCGCATGGACGCGGGGGCCGCGCGGACATACAAAGCACCCGCGTGATGAACGGCGGCATCGAGATCGACTGGCACGGCGTGCGTCTGGTGCTGCTCCCCGGGCGGGCCGCGTGGATGCCCTGCGCCCGGACCCTGCTCGTCGCCGACGTGCACCTGGGCAAGCCCGCGTCGTTCCGCGCGATGGGCGTGCCCGTGCCGGAGACCGTGACCGCCCGCGACCTGGACCGGCTCTCCGAACTCATCGCCGGTGCCGGGGCCGAACGCCTCATTGTGCTCGGCGACCTGGTGCACGACCAGACCGCCATGCTCGACCGGACCTGTCACGCCGTGCGCGACTGGCGGGCCGGCTGGCCGGGCGTCGAGATCGACCTGATCATCGGCAACCACGACCGCAAGGCCACCGCCTGCGAGCGCCTCGGCGTGCGGCCGCTCGGGACGCACGCGGCACTCGGGGGGCTGCTGCTGACCCACGAGCCCCCGCGGGCCCCCGACGGACGCCCCACGCTGTGCGGTCACCTGCATCCGGTGGTGTCGATCGGGCGTGGTGGGGGCCGGGTCCGGTCGGCCTGCTTCTGGTTCGACGGGCCGGTGGGGATCCTGCCCGCGTTCGGGTCGTTCACCGGCGGCTGCCAGATGGGCGTTGAACCGACGCTCGGGATCTTCGCCGCCGGCGACCGGACGGTGATCCCGGTCACGCCCGCGGCCGCGTCCTGGGTCGCGCAGCCGACCGGCGGCGCGGGCGCGTTCGCCTACGATCGGCCATGACGACCGCCCCGGCCCGGATCAACGTGCTGCTCATCGGCGGAGGCGGGCGCGAGCACGCCCTCGCCGAGGCCATCTCGCGTTCCCCGAGACTCGGGACGCTGTACCTGACCCACCCCCAGAACCCCGGCCTGGCCGCCCTGGGCACGCCCGTGGACGTGCCGGTTTCCGGGCGCGAGTTGTACCGGCTCCAGCAGTTCTGCGACCGCAAGAACGTCGGGCTGGTGGTCATCGGCCCGGAAGACCCGCTGGCCGAGGGGTACGCCGACGCCCTGAGCAAGGCCGGCGACGGCTCGGCCCGAGCGGTGTTCGGCCCCGGCAAGCGCGGGGCGATGCTCGAGAGCGACAAGGCCTTCGCCAAGCAACTGATGCGGACCGCCTCGATCCCGACCGGCGAGGGACGCGTCTTCACCGACGCCAACGCCGCCAAGCACTACCTGATCGCCGTGGCCCGGGACGACGACGAGGTGTCACGCCTCGTCGAGGGCCTGGACCGGATCCAGGACCAGGCCACCCGGTACGCCGCGCTGGCCGCCCTGGTCCGTGTCGGCACGGCCACGGCCTCTGCGGGCACGGTGTCGGCGCCAGACCTCTCGCTGCTCAAGGACGCGGGCATCGGACGCGACCGGGCGGACACCGTCGCGATCGCCAAGCGGATCGCGGCCGCCTGGGACACGCCGCGACGCGGGCTCCCGGTCGTCAAGGCCTGCGGGCTGGCCAAGGGCAAGGGGGTCATCCTGCCCGCGACGCTGCGGGAGGCCTTCGAAGCGGTCGACGCGATGATGGTGCGTCTTGAGTTCGGCGACGCCGGGCGGAAGATCCTCATCGAGGAACGCCTGCAGGGCACGGAAGTCTCGGTGCTCGCGCTGCTCGACGGCCGGAACATCCTCGTGTTGCCCCCCTGCCAAGACCACAAACGCCTCGGCGACGCCGACACCGGCCCGAACACCGGCGGCATGGGCGCGTTCTGCCCGGCCGACACCGTCGACGACGCCACGATGCGGACGATCGAGACCGACGTCTTCGTCGCCATCGCCGACGCGCTGCGGCGCGAGGAGATCGACTTCCGCGGCGTGCTCTACGCCGGCCTGATGCTCACCCCGGGCGGGCCCAAGGTGCTGGAGTTCAACACGCGCTTTGGTGATCCGGAGTGCCAGCCGCTCATGGCCCGGCTGGAGTCCGACGCGCTCGAACTGCTGCTGGCCACGGCCGAGGGCCGGCTGGACGAGGTGGACGTGCGGTTCTCCGAGCAACACGCCGTGTGCGTGGTGCTCGCCAGCGCGGGCTATCCCGCGAGCCCGACGGCCGGCGACGAGATCACCGGTTTGGACCGCGCCCAGGAGGTCGAGGGCGTGCGCGTCTACCACGCCGGCACGGCCTCCCAGGGCGACCGCCTCGTCACCGCCGGCGGGCGCGTGCTGAGCGTCACGGCGCTCGGCCCGGACCTGGCCACCGCCCGGGCCAGGGCGTACCGGGCCTGCGACCGGATCGAGTTCAGCGGCATGCAGGTGCGGCGGGACATCGGCGGCGTCGCCAAGCGCGCCGTGGCCGGGGCGTGAGCGCTCTCAGGCGCCGCTGACCAGCGCGGCCGCCCACGCGGCGACGGCCTTGGCCTCCTCGGTCGCGCCGGTCCAGACCAGTTCCGAGCCGTTCCCGAGTTCCACGGCCATGAGCAGACGCATGCCCTGCGGCCCCTGCTCGGCCCGCAGGCGCACGCCGGCGATCGGGTGGCCCTCACGCGTCTCGCAGCGCACCGTCGCCAGTTCGCCCTTCGGGCTCTCGTCCCGAGCGCGGAACGACACGGCCGTGGCGGGCTGTGCGGTCATCACTTGCAGCAGCCGGTCCAGGGCGTCCCGCTGGAGCGGCAACGCCGGGGCCAGGGCGACCGACCACCCCGCCGCGTCCCGCCGGGCGTCGAGCCGGTCGCGACCGTCGGCGCCGGCGATCCGCACGCGCCCGATCTCGTCGGCGCGAACGCTCAGCGGCGTCCGCCGGGGGTACGCCTCGGGGGCCGCGGTGATCCTGGACAGCGAGGTCGCGTCGACCCGCACCGCGGCGGCGGTGTCGTCTTGCGAGATGCGCCCGTGGTGAAGGGGCTGGGTTGTGTCCAGGGGGCGTCCGACTTCGAGCACCCGCGTGCCCGTGCGGCTCTCGACCCGAACGGTCGCGATGGGCTCTAACAGGCCGCTCACGGCGTCGTCGGTCGCCGGCTCGAACGACACCGCCCGCATCGACGACAGCACGCCGATGACGCGCTCGACCTCGCCGGCGTCGGCCTCGTACCGGAACGGCTCGGCGACCGTCCAGCCGCGTGGGCCGCGTTCGAGCCGCACGCGGTGGGTCCGGGTCTCGATCTCGACGCCCTGCGTGCCCGACACCGTCGCGTCGAAGAGCGAGGGGTCCCGCCAGGCCGACCAGTCCGTCCGCACGAACGCGTCGGGCACGCTCGATCCGATGCGCCCGTCGACCCGTCGTTCCGCGATGCCGTTCTCGTCCTTGACCAGCACGACGACCGGCGTCTGCCCGCCCGCGGCCCGCTGGCCGAACCAGATCTCCACCGAGCGCCCGTCCGCCTCGACCGCCTCGACCGTGTTGACCGGCTCCGTGGCGGTCGGCTCGTCCGCCACGATGATCTCGGCCGTGCTGAGCACGCGTAGCGCGGCCCGCACCCGCGCAGGGTCGGCACGCCACGACTGCTGACGCCCCGACCCGTCTGTCCATCGGAGCGTCCAGGTGTCCGGCCCGGCGCGCTCGGCCTCGCTCGCGGGCGATCCGGCGACGCGCTGGGTCAGGCGGGCAACCCGGGCGGGGTCGATCGGGACGGTCCACGTGGCGTCACGCCGTGCTGACGGGTCGCTCCGACCGGGCCCGAGCGACCGGACCAGGCCGACCGCCCCCGCCAGCACGCCCGCCACCACGATCCAGATGAGCACGGTCCGCACACGCATCGGCGGACTGTATCGCGCCGCTCTGGACGGCGGGGACGGATCGCGCCGACAATCGTGGACCATGCCCCGCCCACTCATCGCCGTCACAGCCGACCTGATCGACCGCAACGGCCGCGAGACCGCGATGTCGGCGATGGCCTACTCCGACGCGGTCTGGTCCGCCGGGGGCCTGCCGGTGATCGTCGGGCCGGAGGTCGACGCGGTGGGGGACCTGGCCGGCCGGTTCGACGCGTTCGTGCTCACCGGCGGGGACGACCCCGTCATGGAAGGCTTCGGTGTGCCGACCGACCCGCGCGTCACGCCCGTGATCCCGCGCCGCCAGGCGTTCGAGACGGCCCTGCTGACCCTGCTCGGCGCCGAGTGGCCGGAGAAGCCGCTGCTCGGCATCTGCCTGGGCATGCAGATGCTCGCCCTGACGCGCGGCGGGCGTCTGAACCAGTACATGCCCGACACCCACCCCAACGCCGCCGACCACTGGGACCGCGATCACGCCGTGGTCTCGGCCAACGAATCCCTGCTCGCCAGCGGCGTGGTGCACAGCCGGCACAAGCAGGCCGTCGACGACGCCGGCAGCCTGCGCGTGCTGGCCCGGGCGCCCGACGGCACCATCGAGGCGGTCGACGACCCGGCCTTGCCCTTCTGCCTGGGCGTGCAGTGGCACCCGGAGCGCACCGGCGAATCGGCGATGGGGATGGCGCTGTTCGAGCGGCTGGTGGAGGCGGCACGCTAGACGCTCGCGGCCAGGGCCCCGGCGATCCGCCCGGCCGCCGCGGTCAGTTCGGCGCGGGTGTTGAGGATGTCCGGGCACAGGCGGACGAACCACCCGTCCCCGGCGGGGCTCGGGCGTGCGTCGGCGTTGACGCCGGCCCGCTTCAGGTCCGCGATCGCCCGCCGGCCGTCGGGCACGGGCACGAGCAGGAACGCGCCGTTCGATCCCGCGCCCTCGCCGACCGCGTGCGTCCGGACGCCAGCGGCGTACAGCGCGGCCCGCAGGTGCGCGAGTTGCTCCAGGCCGAACGCGCGCAGCCGGTCGACACCCAACGCCAGCGTCAGTTCCAGCCCCGCCCGGGCCTGGTAGTAGGTGAGCACCGGTGGCGTCGCCTCAAGCCACGCGTCGCCGCCCGCGGCGTACTCGGGCAGTTCGGACCGGTCGTACGCGAACGGCTCGGCCTTGGCGAACCAGCCGGTGTCCAACGGAGCGGGCCGGTCGGCCTCGGGGATCCCCGCCGGCCCGATCATCGTGTCGGCCAAGGCGAGCCAGCACGCCCCGGCGAACCCGCGCGTGTATTTGTAACTGCCCCCGATCATCGCGTCGCAACCGAGTTCGTCCATCGCCACCGGCAGCACGCCGACCGCGTGGTAGGCGTCCACAAGCACCCGGGCGTTCAGGGCGTGGGCGTGCTCGACGATGCGCTCCAGCCCGTCGAGCACCTGCCCGGTGGCGAAGAACACGCGGCTGACGACGACCAGGTCGGTGCCCGGCTTGACCGCGGCGATGATCCGGTCGGCGTCAAAGCGTGCGTGCTCGTCGCACGCGACCCATCCGACGCGGGCCCGGCCCCGGTGGGCGTAGGCCTTGAGGACGAAGTCGATCGAGTCGAACTCGCCCCGGGTGGCGACCACGTGGGGCGTCTCGCTGGGCAGGGCGTTGAGAACCGCCCGCAGGCCCTGGGCAGCGGAGGTCTTCGGCACGACCGCCGAGGCGTCGGCCCGGCCGATGAGCCGGGCGACGCGGGCGCGGAAGGCGTCTCGCTCGGCCAACCACGCGCCCCAGGCCGCGTCGAGGTCGGCGTACCAGAGGTCCAAGGCCGCGCGCACGTCGTCCGCCGTCTGGTCCAGCGGCCGTCCGAGTGAGTGGTTGGCCAGATAGATCTCGCCCGGGCGGGCGAGCACGCGGGAGAACAGCGGGTGGACGTGCTCGACGAGCCCGGGCTCGGTCAGGGGGCCGGGCGGCAGGTTGGCGAGCGCTGCCTGGATGGCTGACATGCCGACTCCTCGCAAGTCGCGTGCGGTGGGGAAGGGCGTTCGGGAGGAAGGGGTCAGAGTTCGGTGCGCACGGCCCAGAGTTCCGGGAAGAACTCCTGGTCGATCACCTGGCGCAGGAAGGCCGCGCCCGACGACCCGCCGGTTCCGGTCTTGAACCCGATGATCCGCATGACGACCTTGAGGTGCCGGAACCGCCACAGCGCGATCTGCTCCTCCAGGTCCACGAGTTTCTCGCACATCTCGTACGCGTCCCAGTGGGCCTTGGGGTCCGAGTAGATCGTCTTGAACACCGCGGTCACGCCCGGGTGCTTCTCGTGCGCGGTGGACAGGTCACGCCCGAGCACCTCGGCGGGCACCGGCATGCCCCGGCGGGCGAGGTGGGCGAGGAAGGCGTCGTAGATGCTCGGCGCCCGCAGGGCCGCGTCGAGCTGCTCGGTCGCAGCCGGGTCGTGCTGGTGGACGCGGACCATGCGCGGGTCCTTGTTGCCCAGCATGAACTCCACCGTGCGGTACTGGACGCTCTGGAAGCCCGAGGCGTGGCCCAGCACGCCGCGGAACTGGACGTACTCCGACGGCGTCAGCGTCGCCAGCACCGACCACTGGTCGATCAACTGGCTGAACACGTGCTTGACCCGCGCGAGGATCTTGAACGCCGGCTCCAGGTCGTCGCGGCCGATCGCGTCGAGCACCCCGGAGAGTTCGTGGATGATCAGTTTGAACCACAACTCGGTGGTCTGGTGGATGATGATGAACAGCATCTCGTCGTGGTGGTCCGACCTCGGATGCTGGCTGCGGAGCAGGGTGTCCAAGCCCAGGTAATCCGAGTAGGTCATCTCGTCCCGGAGGTCGGTGCGCAGCGTCGGTTCAAACTGTCGGGCCATGCCCGGAGGATAGAGGGCGCCGGCCCGTCACGCGGCCCCCGCCGGCCCGCCCGCGCTCCCGTGCTCCTCATATACTCGGCCATGAAGATCGCCTTCTCCTCCGTCGCCTGCCCGGATCTGACCGTTGAGCAAGTCGCCCAGGGCGCCGCGCGGTGGGGCTACCGCGGCGTGGAACTCCGCGCCGCACCGGCGGGCGTCGGCGCCCGCCCGGTGGCCTGCGACCCGATGACCGCCGACCCCCGCGCCATGCACGACCGGTTCGAGGACGCCGGGATCGACCTGGTGAGCATCGCCACGGGCGTCCGGTTCGACGAGCCCGTCTGGCCCCCCGTGGTCGGGCACCTCTGGGCCAACCCCGAGGTCGGCGTGGAGGAGACCAAGCAGGCCGTCGGCCAGGCGGCCCGCTCGGGCGCGTTCTTCGTCCGGGTCTTCGGGCACCAGTTGCCCGGCGGCGAACCCCGGGCGTGGGGCCTGCGCCGCGTCGCCGAGCGCCTGGCCCTGGCCGCCCAGACCGCCCGCAACACCCCGGTCCGGGTGCTGATCGAGAACTCAGGCTCGTTCAGCCGGGCCGAGGAACTCGCCGGACTGCACGCGCTCGTCGGCTCGCCGTTCCTGTCCCTGTCGTACAACGTGATCCCGGCCGCCATGGCCGGCGAGTGCCCCATGCGGGCCGTCGAGTCCCTGCTTCCGGGCCTTCGAGTCGTCAAGGTGGGCGACGTCGGCGAGGACGGCGCCCCCGTGCCCCTGGGAACCGGGCGCCTGCCGATCGAGCCCTTTGTTCGCCATCTGGGGGAGATCGGCTACCAGGGCTGGATCGTCTACGAGTACCCGCGCCTGTGGCGTCCCGAACTGCCCGAACCGACGGAGGTGCTGGAGCAGGCCGCCGAGCGTCTGTTCGCGTGGTCGGAGGACCGGGTGACGGTGTGACCCGGAGCGGCCCGGCCATCGCCTCCCCGGCGGACGACGCCGCCCGGCGGATCCTGCGCCGGTGCGAAGAACTCGGGTTCGCTCTTTCCGGGGTGTGCGACGCGCGCCCGTCCGACCGCGCGGACGCCCTGCACGCCTGGCTGCGGGCCGGTCATCACGGTTCGATGGCCTACATGGCCGAGCACGCCGCGTTGCGGGCCGATCCCGGCCTCGTGCTCGAGGGCGCCCGCTCGGCGGTCATGGTCGCCGACCTCTACGCGGCCCGGGAAGCGAACGCCGACAAGGCGCTGGAACCCGGCCAGGGCCGCATCGCCCGCTACGCCCGGGGCCGGGACTACCACACGGTCCTCAAGAAGCGACTCATCACCCTGGCCGACGAGTTGCGGGCCGAGTTCCCCGACGCCGGGTTCCGGGTGTTCACCGACACCGCGCCCGTCATGGAGCGCGAGTTGGCCGCCCGGGCCGGCCTGGGCTGGACCGGCAAGCACACGCTGCTCATCCACCCGCGGATCGGCAGCTACTTCCTCCTCGGGGGCATCCTGACGACGCTTGAACTTGAGCCTCCCGCGGGCCAGCCGGTCGTCACGGACCACTGCGGCACCTGCACGCGGTGCATCGACGCCTGCCCGACCGGGGCGATCACGCCGCACTCGGTCGACGCCCGGCGGTGCGTCAGTTACCTGACGATCGAGCGGCGAGAGCCGGTGGACCCGGCGCTGTTCGCCGGCTTCGGGGCCTGGGTGTACGGCTGCGACGTGTGCCAGGAGGTCTGCCCGCACAACTCGCCCCGGGCGGGCGAGCCGCCGCTGGGGAAGACGCCGAACCCGGCCTACGCGTCGGAACGCGACCGGTTCGACCTGCTGGAGGTGCTCGGCTGGGACGAGGACGCCCGCCGAGCGGCGTTCGCCGGCAGCGCGATGAAGCGGGC
>CAZFSO010000026.1:0-8338 GCA_964522095.1 uncultured Phycisphaeraceae bacterium
AAGAGAGTCCCGTGCTGACGCAGGCGGCTTGGTATCGAGAGGCCGGCAGGATGCCGGCCCCACCATGGGGGTCCGCGTGTTCACACGCGCGGCTGGGAGCGGGCCGGCTTGGTTTCCCCCGCGGGCACGCGGCCGACGAGTTCGTCGGCGACGGTCCACGGGGCGATGACGCGGCGTGCGTCGGCGGCTCGGCGCGACAACGCGTCGATCATCGGGCCGGGCGACATCGTGCCGATGACCAGGGCCTCGGCGTCGGGCTCGGGGACCTCGGGCACGCCGAGTTCGTCCAGGGCGCGGCGGGCGCACCAGGCGTGCTTGCCCTCGTCGACCACGGCGGCGGTTCGGAACGCGCCGGCGGCGAAGGCGGCGCCGATCGCCTCGCGGGCGTGGGCCATGCCGGTGAAGCGGTCGAACAGGGCGGGCGAGAGGGGCGTGCGCTCCTGGGCGTGGACGGTGCGGCGCAGGTCGATCAGGCCGCGGGCGTAGCCGTCGAGGGCGCGCTCGCGCTGGGCGATGGCGCGGCAGCGCCGGCGGACCTGGCGGAGTTGGGCGCGTCGGACGCTGTCCGGGGCGTATCGCTGCATGACCCAGGCGTTGTTGCGGACGAGTCGTTCGACGGTTCCCGCGGCGTCGCGTCCGACGCCCGAGCGGCGGTGCTCGACGCGGAAGCGCGGGTCGAAGCGGACGCAGCCGCCGTCGTGGAGGATGCGGGCGGCCAGGTCGTACTCCTCGGCGTACCGCCCGAAGGCGGGGTCGTAGCCCCCGAGGCGCTCGAAGACGCGTCGGCGGATGGCCACGCCGCAGCCGAGGAAGACCTCGGGCAGCCCGCCGGCCTCGCGTCCGGCGGGCTCGGGCAGGCGGACGTCGGCGCTGACGGCGGCGACCGTGTCGGGCGCGTCGTTGAGGGCGGCGAAGAGCCCGGCGTCGGTCGGGCTGGAGTCGTCGTCGAGCATGACGAGCCACTCGGCGTCGGTCTGCCCGATGACGCGGTTGCGGGCGGCGGCCCCCTCGTTGAAGGGCAGGCACTCGAGGCGCACGGGCACGCCGTTGGCGAGGCCGCCCGGGACGAGGGCGTTCTGCTCGGCGCCGTTGTCGATGACGATGACCTCGGCGCTGCCCGCGCCGGGCAGGTCGAGGCGGCCGAGGGCGCTGAGCGTGCGTTCAAGGTCGTCGTGGCGGTCCCGCGTGGGGATCACGAAACAGGCCGTCGTGGGATGGTCGGGCATGGGGCCAATCGGGTGTGGACGCACCGGGCGTCGCCGTCGGAACCACGCGTGCCGCCCGCGCCGGGAGGGGGGGCAGGGCGAAAGCGCTGGGCCGTGGCCCGACGGTCTCGACCCCGCGGCGCGGCGTCGCGATGTCTGAAGAATCGTAGGCGCCCGCGTTGAGCCTTCAGAATGGCGGGTAGATCGGGGTCCGACCCGGGCCAGCGAGGATCCCCGCTCCGGCGATGCCCCAGGTCGACGCGCCGCCGGTGCGCTTGCTGGCCATCAGGAAGCAGACGCGGACGTCGCCGCCGTTCCTGAGTTTGCCCGCGAACTCCACGACGACGCCGGGCTGGGCGGAACTGGCGTTCCAGTCGTCGGACATGGCGACGGTCATCAAGCCCCGCTCGCCCGTTCCCATCGAGAGTTGACTTCCCTCATAGACCCGTACGGAGCCGAGGTCGATGCTCTGGATCGCGTCGCCGTGGACGAGGTGGTGGGTTTCGAGCAGGGTCCGGGTCATGGCGTCCAGGTCCGGGTTCACCGGTTGCTGAACGGCCCCGCGCTCCACCAGCGCCTTCCACTCCGGCCGAGCGATCAACCGGTCATATCGGGCTTGTATCGTCGGTTCACTGCCAGCAAGGCCGCGGTTCAGGAGGTCATCGAGGTACGCGTCAGCGCCGAGACCGGCGAGCGTTGGAATCGCCGCACCCACGGCCGCGGCGATGTCTTCGGCGTCGGACGCGTCCCACCCTTCGGGGAGCCGCGAGGCGACCGCGGTCGTGACCCGCTCGGCGACCGATGCGGCGTTCTTCGGCCCGATGCGCGTGAAGGATCCCGGGCGGTTCGGCCCGTCGGATGCGCCGACCGACGGAACGCCGGGCCCCTTGAACGTGACAATGCTCGCAGTCAGCGCGAGCGCAGCGGAGGCCGCGATTATGACTGTCTTCTTGCGAGGCGCGTTCATGGGTTCATTTCATCCATTGCACGGGCTTCCTGGTCCGCTCAACGCAACAGTCCGGCCGCTCGATCAGAAGTCCGACCCGTGAACACCGCCGGGCGTGATGCTCGGTGAGGGCCGGGCGTAGCCCAGGGCGGCGTTGTACACGGTGGGCGGCTCGACCGGCAGCGTGCCCGGCCGGACGCTGGCGTCGGTCATCACGTAGACCGGCGTGTCGCCGCGGCGCAGGGCGGTGCGGAAGGTGGGCTCGTCGCGCTTGTGCCAGAGGCGGCGCTCGAAGACGAGGATCTTCTCGCTTGGGTACCGCACGTCCGAGAGGCGTTGCACGCGGTACGAGGCGGTGACGTCGGGCCACGGGTCCGGGCGCTCGTACACGGCCGTCCGGAAGTAAAACACCTCCGGGATGGAGTACGAGGGCAGCACCGAGTCGTCCTGGCGGTCGGTGATTCGCCGTTGCGTCGGGCACTTGCCGTCGTCCAGCGAGAGATAGCCCGCGTACGACAGGACACGCGCGGAGAACCAGCCCTGGGCTGCGTACATCACCAGCCCGAACCCGCCATCGGGCTGCTCATAACGCACGAACGGGACCGTGTTGTCCCACGCGAAGTGCTCGTCGGGGTAGGCGACTTTCATCGCCGGCACGCGCCCTTGCGAGTCGGCGGCGTACACGTGCACCGTCTGGGCGTAGGTCCGGGCGGCGGACAGGCACGCCGCCTCGCGTCCGGTGGCCACGACGCCCATGGCCGCGGGAACCGTCAGGGCGAGCAGCACCGCGGTCACCGCCATCGCGACGAGCATCTCAACGATTGTCCAGGCCGGGCGGGTCGGGTGCATGGGGGCTTCATCGGGTGTTGGACCGGGCAGGTCAAATAAAACCGTGCCCCGTGCACGCTCCGCTGGATTCGGCGCTGACGGGGCGGCGCGGGAAGGTCGCGCCTCGGGGTTGGAGGCCGCGCCCCGAATCTCACCAAATCTCCCGTCGCACGCCGATATCGGCCGTCATGGCGAAGTCTCTCAAAGCCCGTTCCAACGCCCGCCCGTACCGCGTCCGTGACGAGGCGGCGCCGCCGTCCGACCAGCGCGTGCTGCTCACGCGCCTGGGCTGGCTGACGCTGGCGGCGGCGTGGCTGTTCGTCGCGGCGGGGCTGGTCACGTTCGACGCCGGCGACGCGCCCAGCCACGCCGTCTGGCCCGGCAACGACACGACCCGCAACATCACCGGGCCGGTCGGGGCGCACGCGGCGTACCACCTGCTCCGGGTGTTCGGCTGGGCGGTCGGCGTGCCGATGCTGTTCATCGCGGTGGCCCTCGTCCGCCGGGCGATCGGCCGGCCCGTGCGCCAGGTCATCGTGCGGGCTTTGGGCGTGGCGCTGCTGACGGGGTCGCTGGCGGGGGCGCTGGGGGTGCTGCTGCCCGCGGCCGGCCCGCTGCCCGGCCTGCCGGGGGGGACCGTGGGCCTGGTGATCGCGGCCGAACTGCTGCCGCGCTTCGCCAGCCTGGGCACGATGCTCTGGCTGGGCCTGCTGACGCTGGTGGCGCTGATCGTCACCTGCGACCGGCTCGTGTTCGCCGCCCCGGTGGCGGTGTGGCGGGCGCTGGTCCCGGCGGCCCGCGTGTCGGCGGCGGCGACGATGGCGGCGGCCGGCACGGTCGGCTCGGCCGCGCTCAAGGCCAACCGGGCGGCCGACCGCGCCTCGGAGTCGTCGCGCGCCGCGTCGGGCGGGCTGCTGGCCGGCCTGCGGGCGCTGATCGGCCGGGCCAAGGTCGTACGCGTGCGCCCCAACGATCTGGACGACGAGGTGATCGAGGTCAAGCCCGACAGGGCCGCGGCCCGGGCCGCCAAGCCCCGGCGCGTCGTCCGGCCCGTGCCCCAGCCGCTGGAGGAGGACGAGGTCGAGGAACTCGAGCAGGCCGCGGCGGACTATGACGGCGTCGAGGACGAGGCGGCCGCCCACGCCGACGAGGAGGAAGAGGAGGACGCCACCCCCGGCGCACCCCAGGTCTTCGACCGCGACAAACTCCGGGCCAAGATCCAGTCGCTCCCGGTGCGCTTCGCCCAGGCCAACAAGGCGGTGGCGACCGACCAGGACCTGGCGGACATCCAGAACTGGGACAACCTCGACGGGTACAAGTTCCCGACGCTCGAACTGCTGGAAGAACCCGAAGAGGGCTTCAACCTCAAACTCGAGTCGCTGGTGCGCGAGCAGGCCGAGAACCTCGAGGCCGCGATGCGGCAGTACAAAATCGACGGCGAGGTCGTCGACATCGAGTCCGGCCCGGCGATCACGCTCTACCACATCCGCCTGGCGCCCGGCACCAAGGTCGCGCAACTCACCGCGATCTCGTCCGACCTGGCGCGGTCGCTCAAGGCGGTCAACATCCGCATCGTCTCCAACATGGAGGGACGCGACACCGTGGGCGTCGAGGTGCCCAACCCCACCAAGGAGCGCGTGCGTCTCAAGGAACTCATGTCCAACCGGGACCGGTTCGGCAAGATGAAACTGCCCATGTTCCTGGGCAAGGACGCGGGCGGCGAGCCGCTGATCGCGGACCTGACCAAGATGCCCCACATGCTCATCGCCGGCACCACCGGCTCGGGCAAGTCGGTGTGCATGAACACCATCATCATGAGTTTCCTGTACACCAAGAAGCCCAACGAACTCAAACTCGTCCTGGTCGACCCCAAGATGGTCGAGATGAGCCAGTTCAAGGACATCCCCCACCTGATGTGCCCGGTGGTCACCGAGATGTCCAAGGCCGCGGCGATCCTGGAGTGGGCCGTGACCAAGATGGACGAGCGGTACGAACTGCTCGCCGAGGCCGGCTGCCGCGACATCGCCGGCTACAACGAGATGGACTGGGAGGAGATCAAGCAGGCCTTCAACTGCGCCAGCGACGAGGAGGCCGCCCGCATCCCCCGCAAACTGCCCTACATGGTCTTCATCATCGACGAACTCGCCGACCTGATGATGACCAACAAGGAGGTCGAGGGCTCGATCATCCGCATCGCCCAGAAGGCCCGGGCCGTCGGCATCCACCTGATCCTGGCCACCCAGCGCCCGCAGGCCAACGTGGTGACGGGCCTGATCAAGTCCAACATGCCCTGCCGCATCGCCTTCAAGGTCGCCTCCGGCATGGACAGCCGCATCGTGCTCGACCAGAAGGGCGGCGAACTGCTGCTCGGCCAGGGCGACATGCTCTACCTCTCCCCGTCCAGCCACAAACTCAACCGCTGCCAGGGCACCCTCGTCGACGACAAGGAGATCCGCAAGGTCGTCCGCTTCCTCAAGGACGTCGCGGCCCCCTCGTTCGAGCGCTCCCTCATGCAGATGCGCGGCCCGGGCGGCTCGGACGAGGAGCGCATCCTCGCCAGCGAGAACAACTCCTCGGCGTCGCTGGCCGCCGCCCAGGAGGACCCGATGTTCGACCGGGCGGTCGAGATCGTCCTGGAGACCGGTCGCGGCTCGGTGTCGCTGCTCCAGCGCCGCCTGGCCATCGGCTACACCCGCGCCAGCCGCCTGATCGACCTCATGGGCATCGCCGGCATCATCGGCGAGCACAAGGGCTCCGTCGCCCGCGAGGTCATGATGTCCGTCGAGGAGTGGCACGAGATCCAGCGCATGGTCGCCGAGGAGGCCAACCGCCGCGGCATCACCCTGGGCGACCCCAACGACCCGCACCAGAGCATGATGTTCGACACCGGCGACGCCGCCGAGCCGGAGGCCGCCGACGAGGAGGACGCGCCCTTCGACACCGACGACGAGCCGGCGGTGGAGGTCCACGCCAAACGCCTCGACGCCGATGAGGACGAGGACGGCGACATCCTCCTGGCCGAGGACGAACTCGACGAGGAGGACGACGACGCCGACCCGCTGGACGAAGAGGAAGACGAAGAAGAAGAGGAAGAAGGGGACGAGGAAGACGACGACCCCGACGCCGAGGCCTCCGACGACGAGGAGGAGGACGAGGAGGGCGTCGAGTACGAGTACGTCGACGAGGACGGCAACCCCATCGACCCCGACGAACTCGCCGAGTACGACCTCGAGGACGCCGACGACGAGGAAGACCCCGAGGGCAACGACGCCCCGACCACCACCGCCGGCAAGAAGCGCAATGGCTCGGCCGCCTGACCGGCCCTGCTTCCGCTCCCCCGTCCCTCACAGGCCCCACCGGGGCCTTTTTTTCATCCCCGTTGCACGGCGTGAAACCCCCGCCGCTTCAGGCGTATGAATAGGATGAAATCCCGGCGTCCGAGGAGACCGCCGGCGCCGAACCCCTCAAGGAGTCGCCATGCTGGCCCCGACCTTCCGACGCCCCGCCCTGACCGCATTCCTGCTTGCCGGCCTGGCGCTCCCCGCCCTGGCCGCCCCCCCGAGCGTGCTCGACCGCGTGCCCGCCGACGCCCCCGTCGTCGTCACCGTCCGCCAGGTGGGCGACCTGCTGACCGACATGGACCAGGTCAACGCCATGCTCGGCGCCAACGCCGACGAGAACATCGGCTTCGCGACCGCCATGGTCCGCGGCATGCCCGGCGTGAACCTCGACGGCGACGCCGCCTTCGTCATGCTCCCGCTCCCCGAAGACGCCGCCCAGGGCGGGATGGCCTCCGTCGCGCAGGTCGTGGTCGCCCTGCTGCCCGTCTCGGACTTCGAGGCCTTCTCCCAGGGACGCACCGCCGAGAACGGCGTCGTCCGCCTGATGGTCCCCGACAACGAACTCTTCGCCCGCGACGCCGGCGACGGCTACGCCATCGTGTCCGCCAACGCCGACGCCGTCCGCGACTTCGACCCCGCCAAGGGCCGCCTGGGCACGCACACCGAGCGTGCCGGCGCCGCCGGCGGCCGCGTGCTCGCCGACGCCGAGGTCGCCGTCCTGACCAACGCCGACGCCCTGCGCCCGTTCCTCAACCAGGCCCTGCTCAGCGCCAAGCAGTCCGGCGAGTTCCTCGCGATGATGGCCGGCGAGCAGGCGGCCGTGCAGTTCAACGCGGGCATCACGCTCGCCGAGGCCGTCATCCGCGACCTCCAGGCCGGCGTCTTCGGCCTGACCGTGACCGAGGACGGCGCCGCCTACGACCTGGCCGTGCAGTTCACCGAGGGCTCCGAGACCGGCGCCCACTTCACCGAGCCCGGCTCGACCGAGGGCCTGCTCAACCGCCTGCCCGCCCAGCGCTACCTCTTCGCCTACGCCGCCGACACCGGCTCGGAGAGCCTGCGCAGCATCGCCGGCGCGTTCAACGCGTGGAACGAGAGCCTGCCCGAGTCGGCCCGCAGCGGCAACCCCTTCGGCCAGATGTCCTTCGGCGAGATCAGCCGCCTGAGCACCGGCATCTCCTTCGTCATGGGCACGCCCCCCGGCCTGATGGGCGGCGGGCTGTTCACCAACACCACCATGTTCATCCGCACCGACGACCCCGCCGAGTACCGCAAGGCCATCGTCGAGATGTTCAAGGCCGCCGACGGCCAGAGCGCCGACGGCATCGCCGTGAAGACCACCGTCACGCCCGACGCCGTCACCATCGAGGGCGCCAGCCTCACCTCCTTCAGCATGACCATGAGCGTCGACCCCAACGCGGGCCAGGCCGGGAACGCCATGCCCGGCATGGACCCCACCATGATCACCCAGATGATCTTCGGGCCCTCCGGCGGACCGACCGGCTACCTCGCCGAGGTCAAAGGCGGCGTCGTCCAGACCATGACCCAGGGCCCCGAGGTCACCCGCCGCGCCCTCGCCGCGGCCAAGGGCGGCGAGAACCTCGGCGCCAACGACCGCGTCAAGCGCTCCGCCGACCGCCTCCAGGGCAAGCGCGTCGCCGAGTTCTTCATCAGCGTCGACGAGATCATCAACACCGTCGGCCCCACCCTCATGATGTTCGGCATGCTCCCCGAGTTCGAGCCCGTCAACGCCATGGACCCCGTCGCCGCCGGCCTCTCCGTCGAGTCCGGGGGCCTGAACGCCCGCGTCTTCGTCACACACGAGACCGTCAAGACGGTGTCCGACATGATCCCCAGCGAGCCGATGGGCGGCGGGGCCGACCAGGACGGCTTCGACTTCTGACCCACCGACCGGCCTCTAAACTGACCGCGTGACCGACGCGGGCGACATCTGGCAGATCAACCCCACGCGGGCGGTCCACCTGGACCGGCGGGACGTAGGACTTCACGTCGTTCAT
>CAZFSO010000026.1:8348-13185 GCA_964522095.1 uncultured Phycisphaeraceae bacterium
CCGCCCGCCTTAAAACCCCCCGGCGCGCCCCCGGGGGGCCCCCGGGGCCCCCCCCCCCCCGGGGGGGCGGCCCCCCCGCCCCCCCCGCGTCTCGTTGCCATCCTCAACCTCACGCCGGACTCCTTCGCCGACGCCGGCCGCCTGCCCACCCCGGCCCACGCCGCCGCCGCCGCCCGCAAGGCCGCCGACGAGGGCGCCGACCTGCTGGACCTGGGCGCCGAGTCCACCCGCCCCGGCGCCGCCCGCGTCGACGCCGCCGAGCAGACCCGCCGCCTCGTCCCCGCGATCGAGGCGATCCGGGCCGCCGGCGTGACCCTGCCCATCACCGTCGACACCACCCTCGCCCCCGTCGCCCGCGCCGCCCTGGACGCCGGCGCCGACGCCATCAACGACGTCGCCGCCGCCACCGAGGACGACGCCATGCTCGCCCTGGCCGCCGACCGCGCCTGCGCCCTGATCCTCATGCACCGACTGGCCCCGCCCGCCGCCGACCGCTTCTCCGACGCCTACGACGCCCCGCCGGCCTACCCCGGCGGCGTGGTCGAGACCGTCCGCGGCTTCCTCGACGCCCGCGTCCGCGCCGCCGTCCGGGCCGGCGTGCCGCGCAGCGGCATCGTCATCGACCCCGGCCTGGGCTTCGGCAAGACCGTCGGGCAGAACCTCGAACTGATCCGGCGCACGGGCGACCTGGCCCCCCTGGGCCGCCCCGTGCTCAGCGCCCTGAGCCGCAAGAGTTTCGTGGGCCGCGTGGGCCTGGGGCGCGACTCGACCCCCGCCGAGCGCCTGCCGGCCACGCTGGCCCTGTCGGTCCTGCACCTCCAAGCCGGCGCCCGCCTCTTCCGCGTGCACGACGTGGCCGAACACCGCCAGGCACTCGACGCGGCGTGGGCGGGGCTTGGTGAGAGCCAGTCACGCTGAGTGACAGGCGTCACGCCGCGACATGGATCGTCCTGGCTTCGGCGAGCACGCTCTGGCGGAACATCGGGCTCAGGCTCGACGGCGTGTGCAGGTCCACCGGCCTGCCGAACAGCACGCCCAGTTCGTCCTGCATCCGGAAGAAGGCCAGCCCCGGCGTCCTGCCCGGCAGGAACTCGACCAGCACGTCCACGTCGCTGGCCGGGCCGAAGTCGTCCCGGAGCACGGAGCCGAACAGCGCCAGGCGGGCCACGCCGTGCCGCCCGCAGAACTCGGCGATCACTCCCTCGGGGATCCGGATGGGCAGCGGCGTCTCCATGCGGGAGATCATACCGGCAATCGCCGCCGCGCCATCCTCCCCGCCCCCGCCCGCTCGCTCCCGCTCGCCCCCACCGCCGGGTCCGCCCCTAGCATTGAGCCCCGGAACGGACCCGGGGTTGAGCCGAGTCAGAAAGGACGCCCATGGCCGCCGCGAACGTCAAGGCTTTCACCGACGCCACCTTCGAGGCCGAGGTCCTCAAGGCTTCCGGGCCCGTGCTCGTGGACTTCTGGGCCGAGTGGTGCATGCCCTGCAAGATCCTCGGCCCGACCATCAACGAGATCGCCGAGCAGTTCAAGGGGCGCGCGGTCGTCGGCAAGGTCGACATCGACGCCAACCAGCAGGTGGCGATGCAGTTCGGCATCTCGGCCATCCCCACCGTCATCATCTTCAAGGGCGGTCAGCCGGCCAAGAAGTTCGTGGGCCTGACCAAGAAGGAAGACCTGGCCGCGGCGATGGAATCGCTGGCCTGACCGCGCCGCCACCGAACCCCCGCCCGAGCGTCGCCGAGGAGGGCCCGCAGATGTCCAGGACCAACCCCCCGCTGCGCTGCGGAGCCGTCGGCGTCGGCCGCATGGGCCGCCACCACGCCCGGGTCTACGCCGAGATGGAGGGCGTCGAACTCGTCGGCGTCGTCGACTCCAACCCCGAGACCGCCGCCCGCGTCGCCGAGCAGCACGGCGTCCGGGCCTTCACCACCGAGGCCGAACTGCTCGACGCCGGCGTCGACGCCGTCTCCATCGCCGTGCCCACCACCTACCACCTCTCCTCGGCCGAGCCGTTCCTCAACGCCGGCGTCGCCTGCCTGATCGAGAAGCCACTGGCCTCCTCCGCCGCCGAGGCCGACCGCCTGAAAACCCTCGCCGAGGCCTCCGGCGCGTGCCTGATGGTCGGCCACATCGAGCGCTTCAACCCCATCATGCGCGCCATGCAGAAGGCCACCGAGCAGACCGGCGAGCCCATCACCCCCCGCTTCATCGAGGTCCACCGCGTCTCCCCCATGACCTTCCGCTCGATCGACATCGGCGTCGTCATGGACATGATGATCCACGACCTCGACGTCGTCCTCATGCTCATGGACTCGCGCGAGCCCGACGAGATCCAGGCCTCCGGCGTCGCCGTCATCAGCGAGTTCGAGGACCTCTGCAACGCCCGCCTGCTCTGGAACCTGCCCGAGTCCCGCGGCGGGGGCCAGTGCGTCGCCAACATCACCGCCAGCCGACTCGCCCTCAAGACCGAGCGCGTCACCCGCATCACCGGCGAGTCCGGCTACATCAAGATCGACTACGCCGCCAAGACCGGCACCATGATCCGACGCACCGCCAACGAACTCCAGATGCGCGAGGTCCGCGAGCAACTCCGCGAGGGCGCGGACCTGACGGACCTGAACTGGGCCGAACTGGTCAACATCGAGCCCCTGGAGATCGACCAGGGCGAGCCGATCGTCAAGGAGATCGAGGCGTTCCTCGAGGCCGTCCGCACCGGCCGCCGGCCCGCGATCGACGCCAACGCCGGCTTCGTCAACGTCCGCACCGCCGAGCGCATCGTCGAGGCCATCAAGCACAGCCTCGGCGCCACCGCCTCCGCCGCCCTGGGCTGAGCCCCCCACGATCACCCACGACCCATGCCCGCCCGCCACCCATCCCGCCGACACGCCACACGCCCGCCGATCGCGCAGATTCGCGCCTTTCCGCTCGGCACGCCCCGAACCCTGAGGTAGACTCCGGTTGGACGCCCGTCCGCCGCCCCCCCGCCCCCCCCGTCACCCCCGCTCCCCCGCCCCCGCGACCACCGCACCCATCCCACCGCACCCCGCCCCCATCCTCCCCTGACCCACCCACCCGCGCGACCACGACCATGACCGACCCCAACAACCACGCCCGCACCGAACCGACCACCGCCCCCGCCCTCGACGCGGAGACCCTCGCCGAGATCGAGGCCGCCATGGACGACCTCACCGAGGCCGCCGGCGCCCAGCCCGGCGCGGGGCGCAAGCCCATCCGGGGCCCGCGCGAGGTCCGCGGCGGACGCGAGCACCGCACCGGCACCGTCGTCTCCGTCGGCACCGACGTCTTCGTCGAGTTCGGACCCAAGGAACTCGGCGTCGTCGAGATGTCCCAGTGGAAGGAAGCCCAGGACAAGCCCCAGGTCGGCGAGCAACTCGAGGTCGTCGTCCAGCGCTTCGAGCCCACCGAGTCGCTGTTCATCTGCGCCCTGCCCGGCGCGGTCCAGAAGGCCGACTGGGAGATGCTCGAAGTCGGCCAGATCGTCGAGGCCCGCGTCTCCGGCGTCAACAAGGGCGGCCTCGAACTCGAAGTCGCCGGCCACCGCGCCTTCATGCCCGCCAGCCAGGTCGACCTCAACCGCATCCCCGACCTGTCCGTCTTCGTCGGCGAGAAACTCACCTGCCAGGTCCAGAAACTCGACAAGCGCGGCGGGGGCAACATCGTCCTCTCACGACGCGAGATCCTCCAGGCCGAACGAGCCAAGGCCGCCGAGTCCCTCCGCGCCGCACTCCAGGAAGGCGACACCGTCGAGGGCACCGTCCGCAAGATCATGGACTTCGGCGCCTTCGTCGACCTCGGCGGCGTCGACGGGCTGATCCACCTCAACGACCTCAGCCACGACCGCGTCAACCACGGCGCCAAGTCCGTCGCCAAGTTCGTCTCCGAGGGCCAGAAGGTCGCCGTCCAGATCCTCAAACTCGACTGGGAGAACAACCGCATCTCCCTGGGCCTCAAGCAACTCCAGGCCGACCCCTTCGCCGCCGCCAAGGACGAGATCGTCGAGGGCGCCACCCTGACCGGCAAGGTCACCAGCATCACCGAGTTCGGCTGCTTCGTCGAGGTCGCCCCCGGCGTCGAGGGCCTCGTCCACATCTCCGAGATCGACTTCAAACGCATCAACAAGGTCGAGGACGCCGTCCAGAAGGGCGAGGTCGTCCAGGTCCGCGTCCTCAAGATCGACCCCGAGACCCGCAAGATCTCCCTGTCCATCAAGCAGACCAAGGAACGACCCGCCGACGCGGGCGGCCCGGGCGGTGGCCCCGGCCGGGGCCGCGGCGGCAAGGGACGTGGCGATCGCGACGACCGCGACCCCTCCGAGATCCTCAAGGAAACCCCGCAACTCCGCCGCATGCGCGAGCAGGCCAGACTCCGCGAGAAACAGGACGCCAAAAAGTCCAAGGGCTCCGGCGGCCTCGGCGACTCCGGCGGCCTCGGCCTCGGCCTCGGCGACCTGAAACTCTGACCAACCAGCCAACGCCCACCCGCCCAACGCCCGCGACCCCCGTCGCGGGCGTTCTTCACGTACCATGCCCCGCACCGTGCAGCGCTGGCCCACCCAACCGACGACCCTGACCGACGCCCAGGCCCGCCGCGTCCGCACGCTGGACAACCGCCTGCTCGCCGCCACCGCCGCGGTGATCGCCGCCCAGATCGCCCTGAGCGCCGCCGGGCTGTCCAAGTGGCTCATCCTCCCGGTCGCGGCCGCCGCCTACGCCCCGTGCGTCCACTGGTCGTGGCGCTTCCGCCGATCGCTCGGAATGACGCGCACCGAGCCGCTCATCCCGCCGCACCCGCAGGCGCTGCACCACTTCCTGGC
>CAZFSO010000026.1:13285-27442 GCA_964522095.1 uncultured Phycisphaeraceae bacterium
GGCGTCGTCACCACCCGCCTGCCCCGCGCCGCCCGCATGGCGCTGGCCACCACCGACGAGGCCGCCTTCGGCAGCGTCGTCGGCACGCTCACTCCCGACGAGTACGGCCGCATGGCCGACCGCCTGCTCGACGCGCGCCCCACGGCGGACCGCTGGCGCTTCGGCCGCCAACTCGCCTGGCTCGGCGCCGAGCACACGGCCGGGCGCCTCAGCCCGCAGCAGTCCGACCGCTTCGCCGCCGACGGCTACCGCTTCGAGATCGTCGCCGACCCCGTCCGGCGCGTCGGCGTGCCCCTGAAGATCGGGCTCACCGGCGACGCGCCCGCGTACGACCCGATGACGGCGTCTTTCTGGTTCTTCACCCGCGGCTTCAAGATCGATGGCCGCCCCCTCGAACTCGACCATACCAACCCCTACCTCGCCACGACGCTCGAAGCAGGGCCGCGCGGAACCGTGGCCTTCACCCCCGACCGCCCCGGCCCCGTCCGCGTCAGCGCCGAGATCCTCGCCGTCAGCCTGCCCGCCATGACCACCCCCTCGGCCACCTGGGACCCCGACCAAGGCTGGCAGATCACCCCCCCACCCCTGACCACCCACACCTTCCAAGCCGAAACAACCCTCACCATCACCGAGTGACAACTCCCACCCACCTTGCCCATCGCCCATTGCCTATTGCCCCATTGCCCATTGCCCATTGCCCATTGCCCCATTGCCCATTGCCCATTGCCCATTGCCCATTGCCCATTGCCTCCCCCCCTCCCCCCCCATGAACCCCGATTCATCCCCCCCTCACCCCCTCATCAACCCCGCGCGGTCCAATCCCTCTGAACACCACGGAGGCGACCATGGCCCAGCGAAACCGACGCGACGACGTCCGCCCCGACGGCGGACGCACACGCGACCACTTCGAGCGTGATTTCGACACCGACCGCGCCCCGGCCCACCGGGCCCCCCGCGACCGCTTCGACCGCGCGCACGACCGCATCGACGACCTCGACCGCGCCGGCTTCGACGCCGAGCCAACCGACCGCACCGCCCGGCGCGAGCAGTCCAACCGCGAGCACGCCGGGCGCGAGGAGCCCACCGGGCACGAGAACGCCGCCACCTGGGACCGCCCCTCCCGCGGCTTCCCCGACGAGTTCGACCGGCACTACGACACCTACGAGACCCGCCCCAACCCACAGGGCGCCTACGACGAGCCCGACTTCCTCCTCAACGAGCGCGGCGTCTACGACGAGCCGGGATACAGCGTCGACGAGCCCTACGAGCAGAACTTCGACTCGACCGGGCGCCAACGCCGCGGCGGCGACGACACCCGGGACTACCTCCAGTCCGGCTGGGGCAACGAGCCGCGGGGCCAGAGCACCCACGACCACGCCGGCTACGGCTCGGCCTCCGAGAACCAGCCCGTCTCGCGCGAGAACCCCAACGCCTACCGCCCCAGCCCCTACGCCCCGCCCCCCGGCCGGCGCGGCGGCGACCCCGAATCCCAGTACGGCGGCGTCTTCGGCGAGCACGGGCCCGACCACCCCGGCTACTTCCCCCCCGGACGCCACGACGACCGCATCCGCAACGAGATCATGGAACGCCTGGAGTTCGACCCGACCGTCCAGCCCTGGCGCATGCGCGTCGAGGTGCACGAGGGCGAGGTCTGCCTGCGGGGCGTCGTCTCCAGCCCGCACGAGCGTCACCGCGCCGAGGAGGTCGCCGACGCCGTCCGAGGCGTGCGCGACATCCACAACGAACTCCGCGTCGACCGCTCGCGACAGGCCCAGGGCCGCTCGCGCTCGGGACGCTAAACGAGCAAGCGCACGATCTCGCCCGCCCGGTCCTCCAGCCACTGCGCCTTGCGCAGCGCCATCCAGACCAGCCGGGGATCGGGCGCGCCCGCGCCGAGCACCTCGTCGATCAGCACCCCGGGCACCAACCCGACGGCTGCGCGTGCGTCGACCGGCCTTGGCGCGGTCGAGGCGTAGCCCCGCCAGTGCGCCGCCAGGCGGTCCAGGTCCGCCTCGGCCGGCCACCGCTCCGCCGGGTCCGCCCCGCCCCGGGTCAGGGAGAACTGGGCCAGCCCCTGCGCGACCTCGCGCGTGCGCGAGCCGAGCCGCGCGTGGTCGAAGTCGCACACCGCCACCGGCTCGTCGGCGCGGAAGACCAGGTTGCCCGGGTGCCAGTCGCCGTGGACCAGCCCGCGGTCGCCGGCGGGCGCGTGCCCGGCCGCCCGCTCCAGGACGCCCCGCACCACCGGGCGGATCTCGTCGTCCAGGCCCGGGTGCCCGTCGGCCCGACCGGGGTCAACGGCCGCACCCTCGACCGGCGCCGGCCAGCCCAGCGACCCCGCGGCCGCGTCCATGGCGGCGTGAAGTTCGCCGAGCAGCGCTCCCGCCCGCTCGGCGGCTTCGGGCGTGCGCGGGTCCGACCCGCCCTCGATGAACACGAACAGTTCGTACACCCGGTCGTCGCCCACCTGCACCATCGAGTTGTTCGAGTCCCGCGTGCCCACCAGCGGCGGCACGCACACCCCGGCCCGCAGGCACGAGAGCATCAGGTCGTGCGAGAACGCCACCCGGTCCGGCGCGTCCACCCCCCGCGCCCGGCGCTTGAGCAGCAGCGTCCCCCGGGCGCACTCGACCACCGCCTTGGGGCTGACCGGCGTGCCCCGCGCCAGTTCGCGCACCGACCGGACGGCGCCGAGTTCGTACCGCGCCAGCACCGCGTCGACCTCGCCGGGCGCGAACCGCTCGCGCGTGCCGTGCGCGTCGCGGGTGTGCTCGGGGGGCTGGGCGTTCACGGGCGACGGCTCCGGCTGGCCCGGCGCGACGCCCCGGGGACCCGAACGGGTCGGCTCACTCTGCGTTCTGCACCTGCTCCTTGATGCGGTCGATCGCCCCCTTGATCTCCACGATCAGGCGGCTCATCTCCGCGTCCGGGCTCTTGCTGGCGATGGTGTTCGCCTCGCGCAGCAGTTCCTGGCTGAGGAAGTCCATCGTGCGACCCAGGGGGCGCTGCTCGTCGCTGCCCAGGAGGTCGCGGAAGTGGCGCAGGTGCTCGCCCAGGCGCGCCAGTTCCTCGGCGATGTCCGTCTTCTCGGTGTACACCGCGATCTCGCGGACCAGCACGCCCGGGTCGGTCATCACGTCCGCCTCGCCGAGCAGCGCCTCCATGCGCGCCTTGAGCCGGCGCTCGTACTCGACCACCACCCGCGGCGCGATCTCCGTCAGCCGCTCCAGGCGCTCGCCGATGAACGAGAGGTGCCCGAGCAGGTCGTCCTTGAGCGCCACGCCCTCGCGCGTACGCATCTGCACCATGTGCGCCACCGCCAGTTCGACAAGAGGCCGGATCGCCCGGCGGGCGCTGTGCAGGCGCTGCTCCTCGTCGCCCGGCGGCTGCAGCACGCCCGGCAGCGACACCAGGTCGGCCAGGTTCAGGCTGGCCACCTCGACGCCCACCGCTTGGGCGATCTGCTCGGCGTAGCGCCGCAGCGCCGCCGCGTTGACGGTGTGGGCCGCCGCCTCGCCCGACTCCGAGCAGGTCACGGTCAGCGTCACCGAGCCGCGCGAGACCGCCGCCCGGATCATCTGCTCGAGTTCGGGCTCCAGAGAGGCCAGACGCTCCGGCACGCGGATGCTGGTCTTGAGGAACTTGTTGTTCACCGAGCGGATCTCGACGCCGTAGCCCACGTTCCCCTCGTGGCTGCTGGCGTCGCCAAAGCCGGTCATGCTCCGGATCACGCGGTTCTCCCGGTTGGTGCGGGGTGTGCAGTCAACGCCGACGCCGCGCCGGCGCCGCGATCGGTGTCAGGGCGCCTCGGCCGAGGCGGGGTCCACCCCGGGCGTCTCCTCCGGCGCGACCAGGCCCACGCCGGGCGTCGTCTCGCCCGCGCCGCCCTCGGCTGCGTCAGGATCCACCGCGTCCATGCGACCCGGCAGGGGCGGGTCGACCGGCTCCTCCGGCGCGGGAGGTTCGTTCTGCGTCGCGGGGTCGATCAGCGCCGGCGCCGGGTCCGCCCGGCTGGTGTCAGGGCGCGCCACGAAGTTCAGCCCGATCGCCACCAGCAGGTACACGAAGAACACGCCCACCGTGCCCCAGGTCAGCACGTCGCCGGTCTTGGTGCCGAACGCGGTCTGCCCCGCGCCCGCGCTGCCGCCGCCGGCGCCGAACGCGCCGCCCAGCCCACCGCCCTGCGGGCGCTGGATCAGCACGATCAGGATCATCGCCACGCAGACGACCAGGAAGAAGACCACCACGAGGTTGGTCAGGATGGGGTTCAGCGCGAGGGTGAGCACGGGATAAGACTCCTCGTCCGCGGGGCCCGCCCGGGTTCGCAGCCCGGGCCGGGTGGGGATGTTAGGCGCGGGCCGCCGTGGCCCCGGCCCGGACGATGGCCCCGAAGTCCGCGGCCTTCAGGCTGGCCCCGCCGATCAGCCCGCCGTCCACGTCGGGCATCGCCATCAGGGCCTCGGCGTTGTCGGGCTTCATCGACCCGCCGTAGACGATCCGCACCGCCGACGCGACGCCCTCGCCATGCAGTTGGGAAACCACGCCCCGGATCTTCACGTGGGCGTCCTGGGCGTCCTCGGGCGTGGCCGTCCGCCCCGTGCCGATCGCCCAGACCGGCTCGTAGGCGATCACCACCCCGGTCATCCGCTCCGCCGGCACCCCCGCCAGGCCCAGCCGGACCTGCCGCTCGTTGACCTCGTCGGTCCGACCGGCCTCCCGCTCCTCCAGGGTCTCGCCGACGCACAGGACGCAGAGCAGACCGGCCTCCAGGGCCGCGCCGACCTTGCGGTTGACGGTGCGGTCGTCCTCCCCGATCACGTGGCGGCGCTCGGAGTGCCCGGCGAGCACCGCCTGCACGCCGCAGTCACGCAGCATCGCCATCGACACTTCTCCGGTAAACGCCCCATCCGGCTGGTGGTAGGCGTCCTGCGCCCCCAGCAGCACGCCCGTCCCGGTCAGCGCCCCGGCGACCGGCAGCAGGTACGGGAACGGCGGGAAGACCGCCACGTCCACGCCCCCGGCGGCTCGGGACGCCAGCGCGGGCCCGACCTCCGCCGCCACCGCCCGGGCCAGCGCCTGCGCCGACACGCGGTCGGTGTTCATCTTCCAGTTCCCGCCCACAAACCTCTTGCGTAAATCGCCCGACATCGTCAAACTCCCTGTTCGTGGGCGGCCTCGAAACCCGCCGTGTTCATTCGTGCCCTCCGGGCGGCCGGTCGACCGGAGTTTAGTCGACGGCGCGGGCCATCCCCGCGCCAAGCACGGGAGCGAGAGAAGAGATGGTCAGCAACAACCAGGAACCGTACGACGCCGACGTCCTCGTCGTGGGCGGGGGGCCCGCCGGGACCACCGTCGCAACCCTCCTCAAGAAGTACAGCCCCGGCCTCCGCGTGCTGCTGCTCGAGAAGGAGCGCTTCCCCCGCGAGCACATCGGCGAGAGCCAGTTGCCCGGCATCGGCAACATCCTCCACGAGATGGGCGTCTGGGAGAAGGTCGAGGCCGCCAACTTCCCGGTCAAACTCGGCGCGACCTTCACCTGGGGACGCAACCACGACGTGTGGGACTTTGACTTCTACCCCGCCGAGGAGTTCGTCGACGAGCCCCGCCCCGGCAAGTACCAGGGCCAGCGCGTCTTCACCGCCTTCCAGGTCGAGCGCGCCGTCTACGACACCATCCTCCTCCGCCACGCCGAGTCCTGCGGCGTGGAGGTCCGCGAAGAGACCCAGGTCCGCGAGGTCCTCACCGACAACGACCGCATCGAGGGCCTCCGGCTCGAAGACGGCACGCTCCTCCGCGCCCGCTGGTACGTCGACGCCACCGGCCACGTCGGCCTGATGCGCCGCGCCCTGGGCATCGAGTCCGAAGCGCCCGAGGAACTCCGCAACATCGCCTTCTGGGACTACTACGACGACGCCGAGTGGGCCGTCCACATCGGCACCGGCGGCACACGCATCCAGATCCGCTCGCTGCCCTACGGCTGGGTCTGGTTCATCCCCATCGGGCCCACCCGCGCCTCCGTCGGCGTCGTCTGCCCCAGCGGTTACTACAAGCAGCAGGGCCTGACCCCCGCCGAGATGCACGCCAGGGCCATGCGCGAGCAGCCCGTCGTCCGCCACCTGCTCCGCAACGCCACCAGCAGCACCGGCGGCAAGATCCACTCGACCAGGAACTGGTCGCACCTCTCCAAACGCCTCGCGGGCGAGAACTGGTTCATCTGCGGCGAGGCCGCCGGCTTCGCCGACCCCATCCTCTCCGCCGGCATGACCCTCGCCCACACCTCCGCCCGCGAGGTCGCCTACTCCATCGTCGAGATCGACCGAGGCGAGGAGGACCCGGCCTGGATCAAGGCCTGGTACGACAAGAAAAACCGCCGCAACATCGACCAGCACATCCGCTTCGCCAAGTACTGGTACGCCGCCAACTCGTGCTTCACCGACCTCAAGGAGCACTGCCGCACGATCGCCGAGGACGCCGGCATCCGCCTGAGCCCCTCGCAGGCCTGGCGCTGGCTCGCCCAGGGCGGCTTCGCCAACCAGAACCTCCAGTCCGCCGGCATGGGATCGTTCGACGTCGCCTCGACCAAGACCCTGCTCGAACGCTTCCACGGCGGCAAGGCCAGGTTCAACGTCGCCCAGTACAACGAGTTCCACCTCAACCTGCGCAACGCCGCCCAGGAGGACCTCGCCCTGCCCGCCAACGGACGCATCCTGCGCATCCCCTGCTACACCCGCGGCGAGTCCACCCTGCCCATGACCGGCGACTGGCTCCGCCTCGTCGACGTCCTGCGCACCGAGACCGACCTCGAAAGCATCTACCAGAAACTCCTCCGCTCGACCGTCAGCGTCGACCAGGGCGGACGCAACCTCATCCTCGCCCGCTACATCCAGATCCTCGAGGTCATGCTCACCGACGGCTGGGTCACCGGCAAACTCAACCGGAAACGCCCCGTCATGAAGGTCCACGCCGGCGGACGCACCCTGCGCTCCGCCGAGGAGTCCCGCGCCGCCATGGAACACGCCAAGTCCGTCATCGTCTTCAACATGCCCGACGAGACCGGCGCCGCCGAGCCCGAAGCGAGACCCGAAGCGACGCCCGACCCGATGCCCGAACCGGCCTGACCGCCCGCCGGCCCAGCCGATCACGGCGCACGAAAAAGCCCGGGGCGCCACGCCCCGGGCTTTGTCTTGTCGCGCGTTCACGCCGGACCGACCGGGCTCAGCCCTTCGGGCCGGCCGCGCGGACCGCGTCGGGCATGTCGAACTTGGCGTCGTTCTCGCGGAACAGCCGGGCGAGTCTGGCCGCCTGCTCGTCGTAGGCCGATTTGTCCTGCCAGGTGTTGCGCGGGTCGAGCACCTCGCCGGGCACGCCGGGGATGGCGGTCGGCGTGTGCAGCCCGAACACCGGGTGCTCGCGCGTCGGCGCGCCGTTGAGTTTGCCCGACAGGATCGCCGAGACCATCGCCCGGGTGTACTTGAGGCTGAAGCGGCTGCCCGTGCCGTACGGCCCGCCCGTCCAGCCGGTGTTCAGCAGCCACACCGTCGCGCCGTGCTGCCCGATCCGCTCGCTGAGCATCCGGGCGTACTCGCTCGCCGGCCGGGGCATGAACGGCGCCCCGAAGCACGACGAGAAGTTCGGCACCGGCTCGGTCACGCCCGCCTCGGTCCCCGCCAGTTTGCTCGTGTACCCGTTGATGAAGTAGTACATCGCCTGCTCGGGCGTCAGCCGGCTGATGGGCGGCATCACGCCGAACGCGTCCGCCGTCAGGAACACCACGTGCTTGGGGTGCCCCGCGATGCTCGGGATCTGCGCGCCCGGGATGAAGTCCACCGGGTAGGTCACCCGCGTGTTCTCCGTGACCGACACGTCCTCGTAGTCCGGCACGCGCGTCTCGGCGCCGATGTTCGTGTTCTCAAGGACCGAGCCGAAGCGGATGGCGTCCCAGATCTGCGGCTCCTTCTCCCGCGTCAGGCCCACCACCTTCGCGTAGCACCCGCCCTCGAAGTTGAACACCCCGTTCGGGCCCCAGCCGTGCTCGTCGTCGCCCACCAGCGCCCGGTCCGGGTCGGCCGAGAGCGTCGTCTTGCCCGTGCCGGACAGCCCGAAGAACAGCGCCACGCTGGACGGGTCGTTCTTGGCCACGTTGCACGAGCAGTGCATCGGGAACACGCCCTGCTCGGGCATGTCGAAGTTCATGGCGTAGAAGATGCCCTTCTTCATCTCGCCCGCGTACTCGGTGCCGAGGATGACCACCGTCCTCTTCTCGAGCGACTGGGCGATGAGGATCGGGCTCTTCAAACCCAGTTCGGCCTGCTCGGACTCGGTGAGTTTGTGCGTGCCGGCGTTGATCACGGTCCAGTCGTGCGTCCACGAGCCGTCGCCGCCGTCCGAGGCCGAGCCGGGCTTGATGAACAGCGTCTCGGCGAACAGCGCGTGCCAGGCGAGGTGGGTGACCACCCGCACGCCCAGGCGGTGGCGCACGTCCGCGCCCGCGAAGCCCTCGAACACGAACACCTCGTCCTGCGCGTTGAGGTGCTCGACCGCGATGCGGTGGGCGGTGTCGAACTGCTCGGGCGTGATCGGCTGGTTGACCTTGCCCCAGTCGATGCGGTCGTGGATCGCCGGCGTGTCCTCGAGGTGCTTGTCCTTCGGGCTGCGCCCGGTGCGGTCGCCGGTGAACACGCACACGGCCCCGTTGGACGCCAGACGCCCCTCGCCCCGGGCCAGGACGCGCTCGACCAGTTCGGCGGTGGGACGGTTGCGGTGCGCGCGCCCTGCGGCCAGGTTCAGGCCCTCGACACTCAAAGCTCCCATGTGCAACTCCTCGACCGGCGGACGCCCTGACGCCGCCAATGACAACCTGCCCCGCCGGGCCGGGGATCCCTCCCCCCCGGGCCGGCGAACGCTCGATCTGGAATGACGATGCTAGCCCCCGCTCACGCGAATTCCCGCCGCCCGCGCACGCCCCGACGCCGAAATCGGCCCGTCGCCCGAGCCAACCCGCGCCTCCCCGCACGCCCGGGCCGCCGCTCGGCCCGTGGCCAAGGCCCGGGCGCCGGGCTAAACTTCCGACCGCGTCGCGAGCCTGTCGCGTCGCCTCGGTGGCCGTAGCTCAGTTGGTTAGAGCACCTGGTTGTGGTCCAGGGGGTCGCGGGTTCAAATCCCGTCGGTCACCCTCCGAGCAAACGCCCGAGCCCCCGGCTCGGGCGTTGTCATGCGCCAAGCGGCCCGTCCCCCGACGTGTGCGGTGCTGAGCAAGCACTTTCACGACAGCGCACGATCCAAAGCGTCCATCGCTCGCGCCCCGTAGCCCCCGCCGAACAGCGCCGCGTGCACCACCAGCGGGAACACCCGGTACGCGGGCGCCCGACGCTCCCAGAACCCCGCCCGGATCCCCCGGCGCTCGGTGTAGCGGTCCCAGAACGCCGCCGACACGCCGCCCATCAGGTCGATGAAGGCCAACTCGAACTCCGGGTCGGCGTACTGCGTCGACGGGTCGATCAGCGCCGCGGGCATCCCGCCCTTCCACAGCACGTTGCCCGCCCACAGGTCGCCGTGCACCAGCGCCGGCCCCTGCGGCTCACCCAGCACCTCGCCAACCCGACCCGCGAAGTCCTCCAGCCGGGCCATGAAGCCCGCGGGCAGCGCCCCGCGCCGGAACGCCAAATCCGCGACCGGGCGCAGGCGCCGCTCCAGGTAGAACCGCGCCCAGTCGTCGTGCCAGCCGTTGGTCAACCGCAGCGGCCCGATACGCGTGTCGCCCCCGAAGCCGTAGGCCGGTCCGGCCACCGCGTGCAGGTCCGCCACGACCTCGGCCAGGCGTCGCTCGCCCGCCGGAGTCGGCCCGCCCGCGTGCTCGACGAAGCCCATCGCCAGCACCCGCGCCGTGGCCACCACCACACGCGGCGTCGGCGCGTGCGCCGCCAGCGCCGCCAGCATCGCCGCCTCCAGGTCCAGGCCCGGATCGGCCCCCGTCTCGACCTTCACCGCCAGATCCCGCCCCCGGGCGTCGCGCACGCGGTAGACCTCCGCGACGCACCCGCCCCGCAGCGCCGTCATCGACGACACGGCGCAGCCGAGAGCCTCTTCGATGGTCGCGCGGGCGTCCACGCCCGAAGCCTACGGCTCACGCCGCCGCGGCCCGGCCCGCCGCCGCACACCCCAGGCGGATCTGCTCGAACAGGTCCGGCGGCGCCTCGCCCTCTGCGGCCTGCGCCGCCAGACGCTCGGCCATCGACGTGACCCCCTGCATCCCCACCATCAGCGACAGCGACGCGACCTGCTGGCAGGTGGCGAACAACCCCACCCGGTCGTCGGCCTGCGTCGCCATGCGCTCGCCGAGTTTGCCCAACTCCGAGCACAACGACACCAGCGTCCCCCGGTCGATGCGCGAGCGCGCCTTGTCCAACTGGTCCGGGTCCCACCCGCTGAGCAGGAACTCGCCGAGCACCCGCAGCAGGTCGTCCCGCTCCCACGGCGTGCTGACCAGCGCGTCGGCCCCGCACGCCCGCACCAGCGAGCGGCTGACCCCCGCGCCCGGCTCGCCCACGAGCGCCGCCGGACGCACGAACCCGCCCGTGCGCAGTTTCTTGAGCAGTTCCGGCCCCGAATGGCCCGGCAGGTCGATGTCGATGAACATCATCTCGGGCGCGGACCCCGCCCGCTGCACCGCCTCCTCGGACGACTCCGCGAAGGCGACCTCCAGGTTCGTCCCGACCAGGTCGTCCTCGAAGCGGCTGCGCGCGTCGGCGCACGCCGTCACGTAGACCACCCTGCCCTCGAGCGACTCGGGGTCGACCTTCTCGAAACTCGGCAGGGTCTCGCACACGTCGGCCTTGACGTAGTCGCGCGGGTTGATCTCGCGGTCGAACTTCACCCCCACCTCGTGCACCACGCCCCCCCGGTGCTCGACGCGGACGACCTTGCCCCGAAGCCCCGGCGCCCCGCCGTCCGCCTTGGCCAGGTACACCGTCACCGCGGTGCCGGTGTGTATGAAACTCGAGTGCAGCAGGCCGATGCCGCCCCGCGAGAGGTTGCGGCAGGCCAGCGTCATCTCCCGCCGCGCCTGCTGGCCCTCGATCGCCACCCGCACCAACGGGTCCGCGAACGGGATGCGCGTGAACATCCGGTGCCCCTCGGCCTCGGCGTCCTCGCTCCGCTCGTCAAGACGCGTGAGCAACTCGTCGTACGCCGGCCCGCGGAGGCCCAGCGTGTTGCGTTCAAGCCGTGCGGACCGGGCCGCCCCCTTCATCACCCCGAAGTCTTGCACGCGATACCTCCCCGGCATCCCACAGGGGGAGCGCCGCCGGGGTCATCGGCTCCAGGGCCGGGCCCGAGCACCCCCCGTCAGGCCCCCGCGCGTTCTCGGGCGGATTCCGCATGCGCCGGTCCGCAAGACCACCCCCACCCGCATTCGGCCCACGGGAAAACCCGCAGCCCCCGTGGCCCGTCCGGTTCCGCCCGGGGCACTCTGGCCCAAGGCCCGCGCCCGACCCCCCCCACCGGCGACCGTCAGACGTCCAGGTTCTTGACCTCCAGCGCGTGGTCCTCGATGAACTTCCGCCGCGGCTCGACCTGCTCGCCCATCAGCAAACTGAACAGCCCGTCGGCCTCGCCCGCCTGCTCCCAGCGCACCCGCATCAGCGTCCGCACGTCGGGGTCCATCGTGGTCTCCCACAACTGGATGGCGTCCATCTCGCCCAGACCCTTGAACCGCTTGACCTCCATGCCGCGCCGCCCGATCTCGTGCAGCGCGTCGAGGATCGCCGGCAGGTTGGCGGCCTCCACCACCCGCGCGTCCGAAGCGACAACCGCGACCGCCTCCCCCTCCATCGCCTCGTCCTCTTTGACGCTTTCCACTTTGCTATTCGAACTTCTCTTCTCAGTCTCCCACGCGAACTTCGCGGGCAGCACCTCGCCGGTGACGCTCTCCTCGCGGATCAGCCCGTAGTCCTCGATCAACAGGCCCAGCGCCGCCAGTTCGGTGAAGATCACCTCCAGTTCGCGGTTCTCGTGCAACTCGCGCACCGTCGCGGGCTCGCCCGGCGTCTCGGTGTCCTCGTCCTCGACGAGTTTCCACCCGCGGGCCTCGACGATGCCGTGGGCCTCGGGCTCGGACCAGGCGTACTCGCCGACCGACCGCGTCGTGACGCGGTGCGTGGGCAGGCGGCCCTCGCGCCGGGCGGCCAGCAGGTCCAGGAAGCGCACACCGCGACGCTCGGCGATCTCCGTCAGTTCGTTCAGGCGGGTCAGCAGGCGCACGACCTTGGCGGCGTCCTGCCCGGTGATCCGGCGCACCACCGCGGGCTCCACCCCCGGCTCGGCGTGCTCGATGTCGCGCACGATCAGCGCCGAGCCCTCCAGGCCCAGTTCGGTCAGCACCTCGGCGAGTTTGCGCTCGTTGATCACGTACCGCGACTTCTTGCCGCGCACGATCTGGTACAGCGGCGGCTGGGCGATGTACACGTGCCCGCGCCGGATCAGTTCGGGCATCTGGCGGAAGAAGAACGTCAAGAGCAGCGTGCGGATGTGGCTGCCGTCCACGTCGGCGTCGGTCATGATGATGACCTTGCCGTACCGCAACTTGCTCACGTCGAACTCGGCCGCGATGCCCGTGCGCAGGGCGCCGATCAGCGTGCGGATCTCCTCGTTGCCCAGGACCTTGTCAATCCGTGCCCGCTCGATGTTGAGCAGCTTGCCCCGCAGGGGCAGGATGGCCTGCGTGTCCACGTTGCGCCCCTGCGTCGCCGAGCCGCCCGCGGAATCGCCCTCGACGATGAACAACTCGGCCTGGTCGACGTCCTTGGTCTTGCAGTCGCGCAGTTTGTGGGGCATCGAGCCCGAGTCCAGGGCCGTCTTGCGCCGCGTCAGTTCGCGGGCCTTGCGCGCCGCCTCGCGCGCCTGCGCCGCGACGATGCCCTTGAGGCACAGGCGCTTGGCCTCGGCCGGGTGCTCCTCCATCCAGGTCGTCAGCGCCTCGCTGACCGCCTGCGACACGAAGCCCTCGACCTCGGGGTTGAGCAGCTTCTCCTTCGGCTGGTTGTTGAAGGTCGGGTCGGGCAGTTTCACGCTGACGATGGCGATCAGGCCCTCGCGCAGGTCCTCGCCCGTCGGCACCGGGTCCTTCTCCTTGATGATCCCCTCGCGCTTCGCGTAGCCGTTGATCGTCCGGGTCAACGCCACCTTGAAACCCTGCCCGTGCGTGCCCCCGTCCACGTTGTTGATGTTGTTGGCGAAGGTCATCACCGTCTCGTTGTACGAGTCGTTGTACTGCAGCGCCACCTCGCAGATCATGCTGTCCTCGGCGACCTCCTTGCGCAGGAACACCGGGCTGGACAGCGCCGTCTTGCCCGTCATCAGGTGCTGCACGTACTCCAGCAGCCCGTGCTCGGCCCGGAACACCTCGTGGCGGGGCTTGCCGTCCGCACCCACCCGCTCGTCGCTCAGCCGGATCGTCACGCCGGGGTTCAGGTACGCCAACTCGCGCAGACGCGTCGCCAGCGTCTGGAACGAGAAGGTCGTGTCCGGGAAGATCGTCGCGTCCGGCCGGAACGTCACCGTCGTCCCGTTGCGCCGCTCGCTCGACGCCGGGATCGGCCCGACCCGCACCAGGGGCTCGCTGACCAGCCCGCGGCTGAACACGATCCGGTGGATCTCGTCGTCCCGCCACACCTCCACCTCGGTGAACTCGCTCAGCGCGTTCACGCACGACACCCCCACCCCGTGCAGACCGCCCGAGACCTTGTACGCCGAGCCCTCCTGCTGGAACTTGCCGCCCGCGTGCAGTTTCGTCAGCACGATCTCCACCGCCGGACGACCGTTCAACGCCGGGTCCTCGTGACGCACCGGGTCCACCGGGATGCCCCGCCCGTCGTCCGTTACCCGCACCGAGCCGTCCGCCTGGATGCTCACCGACACGAACGACGCGTACCCCGCCATCGCCTCGTCGATCGAGTTGTCCACCACCTCGTACACCAGGTGGTGCAGCGCGTTCACCCCCGTCCCGCCGATGTACATGCCCGGACGCTTGCGCACCGCCTCCAGGCCCTCGAGCACCTTGATCTGGTCGGACGTGTACCCGCCGTTGTTGCCCGGCCTGGGCGCCGGCGGCGTGCTGCTCTGCGGCATGTCAGTCATCGGTCGTTTCGCCCTGTCCGCGGG
>CAZFSO010000027.1:0-1902 GCA_964522095.1 uncultured Phycisphaeraceae bacterium
AACATGGGTCTTTCCTGCGGCAACCCCACCGCGCTGGCGTCGCTGCGCCCGGGCGAGGTCGTGCTGGACCTCGGCTCCGGTGGCGGGTTCGACTGCTTCATCGCCGGCAAGAAGGTCGGGGCCGCCGGCCGCGTCATCGGCGTGGACATGACGCCCGACATGATCACCCGCGCCCGCGCCAACACCGTGACCTACCACGCGCAGACCGGCCTGGACAACGTCGAGTTCCGCCTGGGTGAGATCGAGCACCTGCCCGTGCCCGACGCCAGCGTGGACGTGGTCATCTCCAACTGCGTGCTCAACCTCTCGCCCGACAAGGCGCAGGTGTGGAAGGAGATCGCCCGCGTCCTCAGGCCCGGCGGGCGCGTCGCGGTCAGCGACCTGGCCCTGCTCCGCCCGCTGCCCGAGGCGGTGGCCTCCGACGTGGAGGCGCTGGTCGGCTGCGTCGCCGGCGCGGTGCTGGTTGATGAGACCGAGCGGCAGATGCTGGGCGCCGGCCTGGCCGGGATCACCCTGACCAGCAAGCCCGAGTACATCGACGCCATGAGCGAATGGCAGGACCCGCTGTACCAGAAAATCATGGCCAATCTGCCGGAGGGGATGAAGCCCAGCGACGTGGTGACCAGCCTGGACATCTCGGCGCTGAAACCCTGAGGGCGGCCGGAGCGTGAAGGCGTCCCGGCGTGCCGGTGATGGGATCAACCGCAGAGGACGCAGAGGCTCGCAGAGATACGCAGAGGAAAAACCCGGGTCAGACCTCGATTCTGTTCCACCCGGACGGCCTAAGGACGGCGGACCTGTGCTTCTCTGCGTCTCTCTGCGCTCCTCAGCGGTCTCCGCGGTTGATCCCTGAATCCCCTGTGGTGCGGATCGACTCCGGGTACGATCCCGCCCATGGAATCAGACCCCACGCCCGTCCCTCAGCCCGACGCCCCGCAGACGCCATCCGAGCAGGACTCGGCCGCGGACGTCATCCGGCGGCTCGGCCCGGCGGCGTGGCTGGGTCTGGCCTGGGCGGTGGTCCCGGCCATCGCCGGGGTGACGCTGCTGGTTCGGATCCGGCCGGTGTCGGAGCGCCTGATCGACCTGGCCGGGCACGGCGGGGCCGACCTGTACCGGGCGGTGGCGGTCTACGTCGCGGCGTTCGTCCTGCTCTCGGGCGTCGGGGTGCTGCCGACCTTCTCGGTGTCGGTGCTCGGGGGGTACGCCTTCGGCGTGCCGGTGGGGTTCGCGGCTGCCCTGGCCGGCTTCGGCGGGGCGTCGGTGGTGGGCTACTTCATCGCCCGCACCGTCGGGCGCGCCAAGGTCGAGGCCGAGATCCAGCGCCACGACAAGGCCCGGGTCGTGCGCGACGCGCTGATCGGCTGCGGCTTCGCCCGCACGCTGATGATCGTCACCCTCGTGCGCGTGCCGCCCAACTCGCCGTTCGCGCTCATGAACGGCACGCTGGCCGCGACGGGCGTGCGCCTGCCGGCCTACGTGCTCGGCACCCTGATCGGCATGGCCCCGCGCACGCTCGCGTACGTGGTCATCGGGTCGCAGGTCACCGACTGGTCGGACCCGACGCGCCCCAAGTGGCTCTTCTTCGCGGGAATCGCGCTGACGGTGATCGTGCTGCTCGTCATCGGCTCGATCGCCAACCGCGCCCTGCAACGCGTCACGGGGCCGCGGGCGGGGTGACGGGCCGGGTCGCCCGTTCCGCTCTTCGCTACGCACCTCTTTGCGGACTCCGGTCACTTCCGGGTGACCGCGCGCGTGGGGCTTCGCGACCAACCACAGAGGGTCGCAGAGGGACGCAGAGGGACACAGAGGGTTTGTCTGTTGCTGTCGCGTCTTCGGGGCAAGTTCGTCGCTTCAGTTTTGGATCTGTTTTTCTCTTTCTCTTTCTCTTTCTCTTTCTCT
>CAZFSO010000027.1:2002-5999 GCA_964522095.1 uncultured Phycisphaeraceae bacterium
TTTCTCTTTCTCTTTCTCTTTCTCTTTCTCTCTCTCTGCGCACCTCTGCGCCCTCGGCGATCCTCTGCGGTTGACCGAGTACGGCCAGCGGTCGCCTGGGACCAACAGCAGCGAGCGCCGAGGCGCAGAGTGACGCGGAGGAAAGAGTCAGCCGAGGATCGCGAAGGCCGTCACCATGATGACGAGCATGGTGAAGTTGTGGAGGAAGTGGGCGGTCATGGGGGCGATGATCGAGCCGCGCCATTCGCGCATGAAGGCGAAGGCGAAGCCCAGGACGATCAGCGGCGCGACCATCAGCGGGCCGTAGGAGTGCAGGTAGGCGAAGAGCACGGCCGACCCCAGGGCGGCGACCGACCAGTGCACGCGAGCGCGGAAGTGGCGGAACAGCGCGCCGCGGAAGACGAGTTCCTCGGTGATCGGCGCCCAGACCGTGGCGAGCGTGAAGATCAGGATCAGCGTGACGACGTCGGCCTGTCCGACGATCTCGACGATGGGGTTGTTGGGCGGCGCGGGCTCGCCGGGCACGCCCAGTCGCGTGCGCAGGGCCTGCCAGAGGATGAGCAGGACCATGGTCAGCACCACGCCGACGACGTAGACGGGGATGAAGGCGAGGTAGGCGAGCACGCCGCAGACGACCTCGCGCCCCACGCCCTCGCCGGCGTGCAGGCCCAGGGCCTGGCGCCACTTGGCCGGGTGCATGCCCCGCACGAGCGGCCAGAGGACCGCGAGCATCAGCGACCACTGGGCGGCCAGTTGCAGCAGGGCGAACCACGCCGGGGGCGGCCCGGTCATCCTGGCCTCGGCCACGGCGGTGCCGATCGCGAGCAGCGCGAAGCCGCCCACGAACACGGCGTAGGTCTCGAGCATGACCGACCCGCCCGGCTCGGGCTTTGTTCCGAGCATGCGCCGGCGCGGGTCGAGGAACCAGACCAGGCCCCAGGCCAGCAGGCCCAGCCCGATCAGCAGGGCGGTCAGGAACAGGCCCGCCGCGCCCGCGCCGAACAGCAGCAGCGGCAGCGGCCCGCCGACGATCGCGTCGCGTTCGGGCTCGGGCCGGCCGTGGCTGAGCGCGAACTCGCCGAGTGTCCCGTAGCGGGCCGCGAGTTGTGTGCGAGCCGCGTCGTCGAGGGCGTCGGGCCCCTCGGTGTAGATGGTTTCGAGCGCGTCGAGTTCCGCGGCGATCAGGGCGCGGTTGGCGCGGGCGACCTCGTCGGCGGCTTCGGTCGCCGCTCCGGCCGCCGCCCGCTCGGCGGGGGTGTCGACCCCGTCGGCGGCGAGGGGCTCGGCCAGATCGGCGCGGTGCGCGCGGACGCGTTCGAGGGCGGCGTCGGTTCCAAGGTACTCGGCGGCCACGATGGTGGCGCGGACCCGGTCGGCGTCGCCCGCCACGGTCGCTTCGACGTTGCCCATCACCCCGGTGGTCTGGCCGGCTTGGCCGGGCTGGTCGGTCATGATGCCCCGGACGCGGAGGAAGGCCCGGGCCATCAGGTCGGTGGTGCCGCTGCCGGGCGCGGGTTCGCCGGCGGCCTGCGCCACCTCGGCCTGCGTGGGCGGCGCGCCGATCAGGCGCTGCTGCCGCTCCTGGCCCATGTTCTGCCACACGATGGCCACCGTGGCGAGCACGATGGCCAGGAGCAGGGCGACCTTGCGGGAGGCCGGGGTGCCCGGGTCGGGCGGCACGATCGGGTTGCCGCGGGCGGTCGTCGCCGGGGTGCGGCCCATGGTCATCGAGTCGACCAGCGGGCCGGGCCCGTGCCCGGAACCCGGGCGGGCGTGGCGGGTTGGCTGGTGGGGTGGGGTCGGGTCCATCGTGCAGATCATCGGCCCGCCGGGGGTCGGATCCCACCGTGAGCGGCTCGGGGAGCGTCGGATTCCCATGTTCGTCGGCAATTTGACCCCGGTTTGGCCCGCGCTATCCTCTTGGCCCGGCTCGGGCTGCGTGCCCGGCCTTGCTGCATGACAAGTCTGCCGGACCGGCTTGCCCGGTCTCGGCCCGCCCCGCCCGGTAGGCGGCGTACGAAACCCACGAACGGGCACGGTCGCGTCGGCGTCCCGTCCCCGACCACAAGGAGCGTGTGCCATGTCGATGAAGAAGACCCGCGTGCACCTGCGTCGGCAGACCTGGGTGGCCAAGAAGGGCGAGGTTGCCAAGGGCTGGCATCAGGTCGACGCGACCGGCGTTCCGCTGGGTCGTCTGGCGGCCGAGGTGGCGACGGTCCTGATGGGCAAGCACCGGCCCGAGTACACGCCGCACGTGGACACCGGCGAGTTCGTGATCGTCACGAACGCCTCGCAGGTTGGCCTGACGGGGAAGAAGGGCGCTCAGAAACTGCGTCTGCGCTACACCGGCTATGCCGGCGGCCTGAAGGCGGAGACCTACGACACGGTCCGCGAGCGGGCCCCCGAGAAACTGATCGAGGACGCGGTGCGCCGCATGCTGCCCAAGAGCCGCCTGGGGCGCCAGATGCTGACCAAACTCAAGGTGTACGCCGACGCCGACCACCCCCACAAGGGCGTCAACGCGGCGGAACTGAAGATCTGAACCCAACGCGCCCAAAGCCTCCCGGGGTGTGCCCGGGACGGTGGATGCGGGACGCGATCAAGAAGGACTGATTGAACATGTCAGGATTCGAGACGACGATCATGAACCCGGAGATGGCCGGCCAGTTGCTGGTCCCCGAGGCCGGCCCGGCCCAGCAGGAACGCCAGTTGCCCGACCCCGTCCCCGCCGACAAGCACGGCTGGTGGTGGGGCACCGGGCGGCGCAAGACCGCGGTCGCCCGCGTGCGCCTGCGCCCGGCGAAGAACTCCGGCCAGGGCACGCTCCAGATTCAGGTCAACCGTCAGAAGTTCAAGCCCGTCACCGAGTACTTCAGCGAGATGCGCGACCAGAACGACGCGCTGGCCCCGCTGCGTCTGACCGACACCGAGGGCAAACTCGACGTGGTGGTCCGCGCCCACGGCGGCGGCATCACCGGGCAGGCCCAGGCCATCCGCCTCGGCGTCGCCCGCGCCCTGGTCGGCTACGACCCCAACTTCGAGCCGGCCCTGCGCGACGCCGGGTTCCTGACCCGCGACGCCCGCAAGGTCGAGCGCAAGAAGTACGGCCAGCCCGGCGCCCGCGCCCGCTTCCAGTTCTCCAAGCGCTGATCCGTCCGGACTCGGACTTGCGGGGGCGATGTCCCCCGTCCATCTCTTCCATGCCACGCGGCCCGGGCTTTGTCCGGGCCGCGTTTCTATTGTGGGTCTGTATGACGCAGCGCGGGGCAGGGCGGTTGGGCGGGGCGTGGGAACGCCACGGCGCGCGGGTGCTCGTCGCGGCGATCGTGCTGTGCGTGGTGGGGTGGGCGCTGGCGATGGTCGCGTGGTCGAGGGCCGCGCGGGCGCCGGACTGGTGGCCGGGCCTGGACCCGACCGACGCGGCGGTGATCGCCGAGGCCGAGAAACTCGAGCGGGCCTTCGCCAACCAGGTGTCCCTGCCGCGCGAGGGCGAGGGCGACTGGCGGGTGAAGGTCGGCGCGGACAGCGCCAACGCGTGGCTGGCGGTGCGCCTGCGGGTGTGGGTCGAGGGTGAGGGGGTGGCCTGGCCGGACGGGGTCGAGCAGGTGCGGGCGGGGTTCCGGGGCGACCGGGTGGCGCTGGGCATGCGGGTGACGGGGGGCGGGGTGGTGTGGGCCGAGTTCACGCCCGAGGTGCGTCGCGACGGGTCGGTGTGGCTGGAGGCGCACGGGGCGTGGGTGGGCACGCAGCGCGTGCCGTGGGCGTGGGCGCTGGACGGGATGGAGCGGGAGTTGGCGCTGCACGCGCCCGAGGCGGCGGGCACGCTGGCGTCGGTCCTGGCGGGCGAGTCGCCGCTGATGGTCGAGCCGGTCGTGCGCCTGCCGGACGGCCGGCGCGTGCGGGTGCTGGAGTTGCGCAGCGTCGAGGGCGGCGTGGGCGTGGCGATGCGGACGGAGTGGGAGTAGGAAAAGTTCGAATGGCGAAGCGATAAAGGGCA
>CAZFSO010000027.1:6099-14822 GCA_964522095.1 uncultured Phycisphaeraceae bacterium
TCCTGGCCGCGCATGTGGCGGGTCATGTCTCGGAGCATGCGGCCGCCGCGGGCGGACTGGTGGGGGCTGGCGCGTTCGCCGAGGGTTCGGTTCATGACGCCGAAGAAGCGGCCGGCGTCGCGGGCGGTCAGGTCGCCCTGTCGGGCGCGTTGGGCGTCGCGCTGGGCCTGCTGCTTGGCTTCGGCGACGCGATCCTCGTCCGAGACGTCGCGTTCCTCGCCGGACATTTTCTCGAAGAGGCGTGACATCTCGGCGATGGAGCGTTCGAGTTGGGCGACGCGTTCGTGCTTGGGCAGGTTGGGGTCGTACCGGACGGCCTGCTCGTCGATCATGTCGACGAAGAGGCGCGAGGCGTTGTCCATGAGTTGCTCGCGGGCCTCGCCGCGGATGGTGGCGGCGAAGGCGGCCAGCAGGACGGAGTCGGACGCGCCCATGTCGCCGACGCGCTGGACGAGTTGGCCGATCAGTTCGGCGCGCTCGCGCACGGACAGGCGGTTGAACTCGTCGGTCAGCAGGGTGTACTCGAAGAGGGTGTCGATGCGGTCGCTGGCGAAGTCCGGGCGCGAGGGGCCGATGAGGGTGGCCGCCGCGACGATCCCCGCGGCCAGGGCGAGCATGGCGCCCGACGAGCCGAGCAGCACGCGGACGCGCGGGTCGCCAAGGGCGGAGCGCCCGTGCGCGCGGAGCCAGGGGATGGTCTTCGGGCGCTTGGCGCGGGCCGGGGGTTGCGTGTGCTCGATGAGTGGTGCGGTCATGGCCTGGCGCCTCTCCGGATGCCCATCCCCTCACTCGCGTTCGGGGCCATTTGATCGTTCGTCATTGCCCATTGCCCATGGCCCGTCCCCCCGAATGCCTAGTGCCCAGTGCCCAGTGCCTTCTCTCGCCTCACGGCCTCAGCCCAGCGTACCGCGCGGCCTGGGTGATGACGTCCTGAAAAATCTCGTCGTTGAGGTTTGCGGGGATCCAGTCGGCCCGGCCGTCGAGGTAGGAGGCCAGGCGTGGCGCGCCGTCGCCGCGGGGGTGCCAGTCGGCGGCGTCGTGGAGGACGGGCAGGTCGATGGCGCGCTTGCGTGAGTCGACGAAGCCGTTCCAGACGCGGGTGACCGGGCGTGAGAGTTCGCCGGCGGAGGCCGCCCCGGTGAACTCGAGCACGAGCATGGCCAGGCCGGGGTAGTAGGCGTAGGAGGTGCCGAAGGACTCGTGCACCGCGGCGTTGCCGGACTCGGCGTCGTCGGAGACGCGGTCCATGGGGCAGCGGTAGGGGTGCTCGGCGATCCAGCGGCGCTGCTCGGGCGGGGCGGGGTCGTTGGGGTCGCGTCGCGGGAGGGGCGCGTCGATGTAGTTGCCGAGGATGGCCAGGAGGGAGGGGTCGTTCTTGTTGACCCACTCGCCGTCGACGGCGTCGCCGGGGTCGACGATGGGCAGGACCTCGGGCAGCAGGCCCTTCGACTCCTGGTCGAGGTACATGGTCAGGCCCATCTGCATGGAGCGGAGGTTGGCCAGGCACTGCACGCGCCGGGCCGAGTCGCGGGCGGCTCCGATCGAGGGCAGCACGATGGCGATGAGCACCGCGATGATGGCGATCGAGACGAGCAGTTCGATGAGGGTGAAGGCTGGTGAGGAAGAGACGGAGAGACGAAGGTCAGAAGAGACGGAGAGACGAAGAGACGAAGAGACGGAGGGGGGAAAAGGCGAAGAGGGGGAAGGGGGACGGGCTGGGAACAAACGGCCGCCGACCCCCGGGTGGGGGGCTGGGGCCTGGTTGGGGTTGGGTGGTGGCGTGCGCATGGGACCCGGGTGGTTGTACCGGGCCGGGCCCGGCTGGGGTTCAGATGGGGGACCGTAGGAGGGTTGGGCGGGTGGTCTCGTCCACGATGCGTCGGGCGGTGGGGGTCTGGATGGTGCGGATCGTCGCGGCGTGGCGCTCGAAGGCGGCCCTGAAATCGGGGTCGGCCAGGGCCTTCTGGATCGACGCGGCGATGGAGCCGGCGCCCTTGCGGACCTGATGGGCCCGGACCAGGGCCGCGACGAGGGCGGCCCCGAGGACGACCGGTCCGCGCGCCGGGGCGGGCAGGTAGCCGCCCAAGGCATGGGCGCCCTGGGTCAGGGCGTCGGTGGGCTCGGTCATCTCGGCAAGGATCAGGTCCGCGTGCGTGACGGCCGCGTCGAGGGCGGCCAGTTGGGCGCGGGCGCGTGCCAGGGCGGCGTCGAGGTCGGGGGCGTGGGGCGCGTCGTCCGGCAGGCTCTGGCGGGTGGCTTGCAGGTCGGCCAGGTCGGCGGCGACCTGCGCGCGAGACGCGGCGGCGTGGTCGCGCCAGGCGCGGGCCTGGGCGATGGTCTCGGGCAGGTCGGCGCAGCCCGACAGCACGAGGCCGGCGACGAGGACGAACAGGACGGTGAGCGATCGGATGAACATGGGACTCCCTCGGTGCGCCCGGTGCGCGCCCGGCGGGATGGCGCATCGGCCCGCCGGACGGCGGGGACGGGGGAGCGGGCCCGGAGCGTACCACGGGCCCGGGCCGGGGCCAAGCGCCGTGCGCGAAGGTCACGGATGTTGCGCACGGGAACGGATGTTGTGGCTCGGGACGGGCGCTCGACGCTGGGCGCTAGGCATGAGGCACTAGGCACTAGGCACTGGGCACTGGGCTCTGGGCATGAGGCGATGGGGCAATAGGCAATAGGCAATGGGCAATGGGAAGTACCGGGATTCGGTCTGGTGTGGCACAAGGTGTGGCGCGAGGGCGCCAGCATGAAGTTGTGCGCTCGGTGTGACGGTGCGTCATGAAGCGTGGGAGCACGCCGTCGTTGGATGAGACGGATTTAGCCATCAGATGGGTGCAGCGTCCCGATGATCGATCGCCCATTGCCCATTGCCCATTGCCATTCCCCCCTCATGCCCAGTGCCTAATTTCCAATGCCTAATGACCTGAGTTCTCGCACCAGCGCATGCGTGTTCGCGTGGCCGGTGCGGGTGGCTCGGACTCGGGCGTGCAGCGGGCGGCCGAGCAGGGCGAGGTCGCCGATGAGGTCGAGGAGTTTGTGGCGTGCGGGCTCGTCGGGGAAGCGCCAGGCGTTGTCGATGGGGCCGTCGGGGCCGATCACGAGCAGGTCGGCGGGGGTGAAGCGGGCGAACAGGCCCATGGCCTGCATCTGTCGGGCCTCGGCCTCGGTGGAGAAGGTGCGCGCGGGGGCGATGCGGGCGTGGTAGTCGGCGGGGTCGCCGGTCCAGGCGGCCGTGCCGGGGGGGATCGGGGAGTCTGGGCCGTAGTCGAGGTGGTAGGCGTAGTCGATCCCGTCGAAGGGCTCGGCGGTGAGGACGGCGTGGCCGTCGCGGATCTCGAGGGGCCCGGTCAGGATGAGCGGCTGGATGGTCTCGGGCAGGTCGCGCAGGCCGGCGTTGAGGACGGCGTCGGCGAAGGGCAGGGCGGAGCCGTCGAGGATGGGCAGTTCCGGCCCGTCGCATTCGAGGACGGCGTCGGTGATGCCCAGGCCGGCGAGGGCCGAGAGGGCGTGCTCGAGGGTGGCCAGCGTGTGCGGCCCGGCGTCAAGGCTCGTGCAGCGGGGCTTGAGCGTCGCGAAGGCGGGGTGGACGGGGCGGGCGGAGAGGTGGTCGATGTGGACCGGCGCGTCGTGGCCGTGCACGCTGATGCGCAGGCCTCCGGCATCGGCGGGGCGGAGGGTCAGGGTGGTGTCCTGGCCGGTGAAGAGGGCGGGGCCTTGGACGCTCGCGGTGCGTGCGAGGGTGCGTCGCGGGTGGCCTGCGGCGGGCATCAGGGCTTCTCGGCGGGCTCGTCGCGTGGGGCGAGGCGTGCGAGGGTCTTGTCGACGCGGCGCATGAACTCGGCGAGGTTGCGCATGGCGGCGTGGTTGGCCAGGGCGGTGCGGGCGGGCATGGCGGGGATGCCGGCGTAGGTCTCGCCCGGGGGGACGGCGTCCATGACGATGGCGGCTCCGGCGACGCGGGCGTGGTCGCCGACGGTGGCCTGGTCGGCGATGACGACCGCGCCGCCGATCATGGCGCGCTGGCCGACGGTGACGGAGCCTCCCAGCGTGGTGCGGCCGCAGAGGATGGCGTCGTCGCCGACGGTGCAGTTGTGGGCGATGTGGACGAGGTTGTCGATCTTGACGCGGTCGCCGACGCGTGTGACACCGAGTTTGGCGCGGTCGATGGTGCTTCCGGCGCCGATCTCGCAGTCCTCGCCGATCTCGACCGATCCGATCTGGGGGATCTTGATGGCGGGGCGGTCGTCGGTGGGGGGGATGAAGCCGAAGCCGTCGGCGCCGACGACCGCGTTGGGGTGGATCACGCTGCGCGCGCCGATGGCGCAGCGGTCGCCGATGACCACGCCGGCGTGCAGCACGACGCCCGTCGCGATGGTGGTGTCGGCGCCGACGAAGACGCGGGCGATGAGCACGGCGTGGTCGCCGATGACGGCGCCGGCGCTGACCACGCAGTTCGGCCCGAGCGACGCGGTGGGCGCGACGGTGGCGCCGGGGTCGATCACGCAGGAGGGGTGGACGCCGGGGGGCGGGGTGTGGGTGCCGGGGTCGACGTGGGCGAGCACGCGGGCGAAGGCGGTGTCGGCGTCGTCGACGACGATGACGGCCCGGGTGTCGGGCGTGGGCGGCAGGTCCACGCCGCGGGTCACCAGCACGCCCGAGCAGCGGCTGTCGGGCCAGCGCTTGGCGAAGGCCTGGGCGCGGATGAAGGTGAGGTCGCCGGGCTTGCCGGATTCCACGGGCGCGACGCCGGTGAGGGTCAGGTCGGCCGGGCCGACGAGTTCGCCGCCGGTCAGCGCGGCGAGTTCACCCGCGGTGATGCGCAGGGTCGGCGTCGTGGTGGCGGTCGCGGGGGGCATGTGCGGGCGGTCGGTCTGTCCGGGGGGTGGTCGTTGGGTCGGGGCTCAGGGCGCGGTGTACTCGTTGTTCATCAGGGTGACGACCCGCTCGGTCAGGTCGGCGGTGGGGTGGGTGTAGATGACGCTCTTGGTGACGATCGCGCGGTAGACGTCCTGGTTGCTGGCCGGCTCGCGTTCGCCGGGGATCTCGAAGCCCGAGTCGTCGAAGAGGACGATGTCGATGCCGTCGCGTTCGGCGATCTTGCCGACGGCGTCGACGATCTTGGTGTACAACTGGCGGCGCAGGTTGCCCTGGTCGATCGAGACGATCTGCTGGAAGGCCTGCGAGCGGGCCTCGCCGACGGCGCGCTGCTCGGTCAGTTCGCGGACGCGCTCGTAGTAGCGGTCGGTGCCGCGGACGAGCGTGCCGGACTCGGGGTCCAGGTCGTCCTGGATGGCGCGCATGTTCCGGCTGATCTCCTCGAGTTGGGCCTGTCGGGACTTGAGGCGTTCCTGGAGTTGGGCCTCCAGGACGCCGCGCTCGTTGAGGCGCTCGAAGACCTCGACGATGTCGACGGTGGCGACGGCGGTGGGCTGTGCCGGCGGGCGGACCGCGGCGGTGTGGGCGCCGGCGTGCCAGGCGAAGGCGGCGGCCAGGATCAGCGCGATCGGCAGGAGGGCGGTGGTGCGCGTGCCTCGGGTCATGGGGGGCGTTCTCCGTCGGTTCGGTGGCTTCCGGTCATCGTATACCGACGCCGGCCCGGGCGGGGTTCATCCGCGGCCGCACGCGCCGGCGTCCCGGGCGCTCAGAAGGGCAGGTCCACCGAGAAGGTGAACAGGCGCGACTCGTCGCGGTCCTGCTTGACGAGCGGGATGCCGAAGTCGAAGGCCAGGGGCGCGGGCGAGAGTTGGGGCACGTAGAGGCGGATGCCGGTGCCGATGGAGACGCGGTAGTCCTCCAGCCCGGGGTCCTCGGTGACGGTGCCGGTGTCGACGAAGAAGACGACGGAGAGCATCTCCTCGAAGATGGGCTGCTGGACCTCGGCGCCCAGGAAGAACAGCCACGATCCGCCGACGGGGTCGTCGGAGGGCTGGCCGTTGTCGTTGCGGACGCCCTTGGGCGAGACGGTGCGGAACTGGAAGCCGCGGAAGGACTGGCCGCCGAGGTAGAAGCGTTCGTAGGTGGGCGTCTCGTCGTTGCCCTGCGGGATGTACCCGACCTCGCCGGTGAAAGAGAGGATGGTGTTGCGTCCCAGGTAGTCCTGTCGGATGGGGACGAAGACGGTGTGGCGGGCGTTGAAGTTGGTGAAGGTGAAGTCGCCGACGACCTGCTCGACGCCGAGGCGGGTGCGCGAGCCGCGGGTGGGCCGGAAGGCCGAGTCGGTCGTCGAGCGCTCGAGCGACGCGGACAGGCCGACGAGCACGTTCTGGTCGGCGACGTCGAACACGTCGGTGGGGTGGTCTTCCTGGATGTTGGACAGTTCGACGGTCTCGGTGCGCAGGCGCAGGTTGCCGGTCCAGCGGGTGCCGAAGCGCCGGCCCAGGCCGAGGCGCAGGCCCATGCGTTCCTCGTCGAACTCGTCGAAGTCGCGGCTGCGGTAGATCAGTTGCGCGCTGCCCGAGTAGTCCGACTCGAACAGGTACGGCTCGGTGAGGCTGATGCTGTAGGTCTCGACGCGGTCGCCGGGGAGCAGTTCGAGTTGGAAGGTCTGCCCGCCGCCTCGGAAGGCGCGTCCGGAGAAGAACTCGCCGGGCGAGTCCGGGGTGTCGCGCACGTCGAAGTTGCGCTGGATCAGGGCGATTCGTCCGACGAGGCCGGCGTCGGACGAGACGGCGCCGCCGAAGTTGAACTCGCCGGTGTTGGTCTCCTCGACCTCGATGAGCACGTCGCGGTACTGCTCGGGGTTGGCCAGGGTCAGGCCGACGGGGCCGGGGGCTCCGGGGCTCAGTTCGGCCGCGGCGTCCGAGGACGGCGGGGGGGCGGCGGTGCCGTCGTCCCAGACCTCGGCGTAGAACTCGACGCCGGGGTCCAGGGGGGTGATGCGGATGCCGCCGGGGCGCTCGTTGAACAGGCGCAGGCGGCGCAGGCGGTCCTCGGTGCGGGTGACGGCGGTGGTGTCCAGGGGGCGCATCGGGCGCACCTGCACGTGGCGGCGCACGACCTCCTGGCGTGTCAGGTCGTTGCCCTGCACGATGACCTCGCCCACGCGCGAGCGCGGGCCCTCGTCGATGATGAAGATCAGGTCGACCACGGGCTGCGTCGGGTCGCGCCGCTCGACGCGCCCGACCTGGGCGCTGGCGTAGCCCATCTGCCCGTGGGCGTCGACGATCGCCCGGACCGAGTCGTCGAGCAGGTTGACGGCGTAGACGTTGCCGGGCTTGATGGCCACCAGGCCCGAGACCTGCTCGCGGGTGAACACCGGCTCGCCGCCGGTGGTCTCGGTGTCCACGCGGACCGAGCGGAGCGTGTAGACCGGGCCTTCCTCGATCACGTAGGTGATGACCGCCTCGCGTCCGTTGGGGGCGGGCTGGATGATGCGGTCGGCGCGCACGTCGAGGTAGCCGCGGTTGCGGTAGAAGGAGATGAGGTTGCCGATGTCGGTGTCGAGTTTGTCGTCGTCGAGCTGGCCCTTGCGGAAGAGGTTGGCCTTCTTGGTCTCGAGTTCGCGGCGCAGTTGCGTGGCGTTGAAGGCGGTGTTGCCGTCGAAGCGGATGCCGGTGACGCGCAGGCGGTCGCCCTCGCGGACGCGGTAGATCACGATGCCGCCGTCGGCGAGTTCTTCCTCGTCCACGGTGACGCGGGCGGCGTAGTAGCCCTTGCTGCGGTACAGGTCCTCGATGCGCCGGGCGCTGCGGTCGATCTGGAAGCGGTCGACCGGGGTGCCGGGGATCACGTCGATGGCGGCGGCGATCTCGCTGTCGTTCAGGCGGGTGTTGCCCACGACCTGCACGTCGGAGACCAGTTCGCGCTCGGCGACCTCGAAGACCAGGGTCACGCTGCCGTCGTCGTTCAGGCCGGCGTATGACTCGACCGTGGAGAAGCGGCCCAGGCGGGTCAGGCGGCGCACGTCGTCGCGGACGGTGGCGGCGTCGAACAGGTCGCCGCGGAGGGTTCGCACGGCGTTGGCGGCCTCGGAGCGGGCGTCCTCGCTCAGGTCGGACGGCTCGCCGCCCGGCCCGGGCGGGCCGCGGAAGACGACCTGCCCCACGCGCCGGTTCTCGTACACCTCAACGTCCACCGGCTGGAGGTCGGCCGCCGCGGCGAAGGCCGCCGGCGCGCCGCAGGCCAGCAGCACGCCCGCGGCCGTCAAGGCCGGGAGCAGGCGTCTGGACCGGATGGGAGCGGGTGCCCTGCGCGTCACGGCCCGGACGATACCCCTCCCGGCGTGAAAACACAAACCCGCCGGGCGATCAGGAATCGAGCCGCGTGACTGGTGGCGGGTGGGTACTCCGCCCGATACTGTCCTCCCCCCGATCGCGGCCGGTGCGGCGCGCGGGGAGAACAGCCGGGAGAGCAGGGCTTGGAACAGGACGGTGCGTGGGAACGGTGCTGGCTGCGGGCCCGGCGGTGGTCGCTGGTGGGCGCGGGCCTGTGGTGCGTGGTGCTCGGCTTCGGTCTGGCCGGGGCGCTGGTCAAGAGCGGCTCGCTCGGACGCGCGGGCACGCTGATCGTCCTGGGCGCGGTCGGCATGCTCGTCCTGCCGGCCCTGACCGCCCTGGCTCTGCGCCTGGACAACGCCGAGCGACGCAAGATGCTGGCCCTGCGCAACGCCCCGATGCCCGACCGTCTCGCGCACGCGGCCCACACGCAGGAGGGCGCCCGGCGCGAGCCGCCGGCGCACCGGGTGCGGGGGATCTCGCGAGCGGTTGATCGGGCGGGGTGAG
>CAZFSO010000027.1:14922-20746 GCA_964522095.1 uncultured Phycisphaeraceae bacterium
ACGTAGAGGAAGTCGCCGCCGGACTTGACCAGGCCGGGCTTGTTCGGGGCCTTGAGTTCGATCACGACCTCGGGGTCGGTGATGACCCGAAGCGCGTCGGTCAGGAAGGTCGGGTTGAAGCCGATCTCGATGTCCGCCCCGTCGTAGGCCGTCAGGTCCACGCCGATGCGGGCCTCGCCCATCTCCGGTGCGCGGCTGGACAGTTCCAGAGCCTTGGCCTCGCCCTTGAAGGCCAGGCGCACGCCGCGGGACTCCTCGTTGGTCAGCAGCGCCGCCCGGCGCACGGCCGAGGCCAGCACGTCGCGGTCGAAGGTCACCTTGATGTCCTGGTCCTTTGGGATGACGTCCTCGTAGGGCGGGAACGTGCCCTCGACCAGCGAGGTGGACAGGGTGGCCCGGGCATCGGCGGCGTCGTCGCCGAAGGCGAAGACCGCGCGGCTGTCGGTGATGGCCACGTGGACGGGTTCCTCGGGCTCGTCGGCGAGTTTGAGCAGCATCGACAGGGCCTTGGAGGGCACGATGCACCGGGCCGAGTCGCTCTTGGCGTCGGTGGTGGCGGTGCACTTGGCCAGGCGTCGCCCGTCGGTGGCGACCATCTCGAGCTTCTTGCCGTCGCGGACCAGCAGCACGCCGTTGATGGCGTAGCGGCTGTTCTCGCGGGCCGCGGCGAAGAGCGTGCGGGTGATCAGGCCCGACAGGGTGCCGGCGTTGGTGGTAAAGATCGTTTTGGCATCGGCGTCGGCGATGGACTTGAAGGACGGGATGGCGGGGAACTCCTCGGCCGGGAAGCCGTGGAGTTGGAAGTGGGCGTCCTCACCCTTGATGTGGGCGGTGTCGCCGTCGGCCTCGATGGTCAGGGTCGGCTCGTTGTCCTCGGCCGAGACGATCTGGCGGAGTTTGTCGGCGGGGATCAGTGCGGCGCCGGGCTCGCTGACCTCGACGCGTCCGAGGCGCAGGGTCAGGGCCAGGTCGGCGTCGGTCGCCGAGAGGGCCAGTTCGGGCCCGTTGGCGTCGTTGGACGCTTCGAGTTTGACGCAGGTCAGTTGGGGCCTGGGAGAGCGTGCGGCGACGACGCCGGAGACGAGGTTGACGCCCTCGAGCAGGGCGGCGCGTTCGCAGATGGCCTTCATCTTGTAGATCTCCCTTGACGCGGATACCAGATCCGGGTCCGGAGTGTATCGCGCCCGGGGAAGGTCGTGCGGCCTAGCAAATCTCGGGCCAGACAGGAAAGTTGCTTTTTCACCCCAAGGGCCGGGCGGGGTGGTGTCTATGGTTGGGCTGGAAACTGCATTCTGGTCGCGATCGCCGCGCTCCGGGCCCCCCTCGTGTTGAGGCCGGTGAGGGGGGCGGCGGGAGCGGCGGACGATTCGAAAGGGGCCAGGAATGTCATTTGAAGCCGCGGTGCACGCACAGGCGATCGAGCTGGACCGGCTCTCGCTGGAGATGACCGCCGCCGCCGGGAGCGGCCACCCGACCACGGCCATGAGCCTGGGGCACATCGTCACCGTCCTCATGTTCAGCGCCATGCGCTGGAGCCCGGACTACCCGGATTACCCCACCTCGGACCGCCTGGTCCTCAGCGCGGGGCACGGCGTGCCGATCGTCTACGCGGCGATGGCCAAACTCGGCGTGGTGGTCGGCAAGGGCGACGACCGGCGCAAGATGTCGGTCGAGGACCTGGGGACTCTGCGCGAGTGGGGCAGCGTGCTCGACGGGCACCCCAACCCCATGGAGGGCGTGTCGTTCTTCGACGCCGCCACGGGATCGCTGGGCATGGGGCTGTCGGTGGCCGCGGGTGTGGCCAAGGCGGCCCGCCTGGACGGCTACGACAAGCGGGTGTACTGCATCATCGGCGACGGGGAGGCGCGCGAGGGCCAGATCGCCGAGGCCCTGGACTTCATCGTCGACCACAAACTGACCAACGTGCTGCCCATCTTCAACTGCAACGGCTACGGCCAGGCCGACCGCGTGTCGGTCCAGCAGGGCACCGACCGGCTGAGCGCCAAACTCAAGGCCTTCGGCTACGAGGTGATCGAGATCGACGGGCACGCGCCCGAGCAGATCAAGGCCGCCTTCGACCGCTTCGCGGCGGTCTCGGGCGACGAGCAGGCCAAGCCGGTCGCGGTCGTGGCCAAGACGAGCAAGGGCTGGGGCTGCCCGAGCATCCACGGCAGCGGCTGGCACGGTAAGCCGGCGAGCGGGGAGGGCCTGAAGCGCGCCTTGGCCGAACTCGACGAGCGCCGCATTGAACTGACCAGCGCGCTGACCGGGGCCGACCAGTTCACCATCGAGCCGCCCACCGAGGCCCCGGCCCACGCCGAGAGCGCCGGCGAACTGCCGCCCCTGGCCGAGGCGATGAAGTCGCTGGACATGGAGACGGTCCTGCAGACCGGCAAGATGGCGACCCGCCGCGCCTACGGCGTGGCGCTGCGCATGCTCGGCCAGGTCAACCCCGAGGTGGTCGTGCTCGACGCCGACGTGAGCAACTCGACCTTCGCGGACGCCTTCGCCAAGGACGCCTCGCTGGCCCCCCGGTTCGTCGAGTGCAAGATCGCCGAGCAGAACATGGTCTCGGTCGGCGCCGGCATGAGCGCGGGCGGGAAGATCCCCTTCTGCTCGACCTTCGCCAAGTTCATGACGCGGGCCTACGACCAGGTCGAGATGGCCCTGTACTCGGGCGCCAACCTCAAACTGGTCGGCTCGCACTCGGGCATCACGCTGGCGGCCGACGGGCCCAGCCAGATGAGCCTGCCCGACGTTGCCTGGTTCCGCTCGCTGGCCACCATGACCGACCACCGCGGCAACCCGGGCTGCTACGTCCTCCAGCCCGCCGACGCCTACGCGGCCTACGCCCTGACCGGCGTCATGGCCGAGTACGAGGGCATGTGCTACATGCGCACCCTGCGGGCCGAGACCGAGATCCTCTACTCCGACGACCACGTGTTCAACCTGGGCGGGTTCGAGGTGCTCCACGAGGGTCGCGACGTGCTGCTCGCGGCGTCGGGCTACATGGTCCACGAGGGCAACCGGGCGGTCGAACTGCTCGACAAGGCGGGCGTCAGCGCCACCCTCGTCGACATGTACTCGATCCCCTTCGACCAGGACAAACTGCTTGACCTGGTGGCCGCCAACGGCGGGTTCGTCATCTCGCTCGAGGACAACTACGGCGGCGGGCTGGGCTCGGCCATCGCCGACGCCCTGGTCGGCTCGGGCGACGGGTTCGAACTGGCCCAGATGCACGTCAGCCGCATCCCCAAGAGCGCCCGCACGCCCGAGGAGATGCTCCGCATGTGCGGCCTGGCGGCCGAGGACATCGTCGCCCAGACCATGGAACTGCTCCGCGTCCCCGTCTGAGCCGGCGTGCACCCGACATCCACAAAGCCCGGACGGTGCGCCGTCCGGGCTTTTTCGTGGGGCGGTCAGAAGAGGACCGCCCGCCCGATCGGGGGCGGGGGTCCGGGTGGCCTGTGCGGCACCGTCAGAGCGGGATCCGCGGGCACCGGTCACGCGCGGGTGAAAAAAACCCGCCGCCGGAACGGCGACGGGCTTGGGATCCGCGGTCGGGCGGGCTTACTCGGGGCAGCCGGCCGAGTACTGGTCGAGGTATTCGAGCAGGTCGAAGACGTCGATCTCACCGAACGGCTCGGCCAGGTCGGCCGCGGCGTCCTGGTTGGTGTAGGCGTCGATGAACGCCAGCAGGTCGAACACGTCGATCTCGCCGAACGGCTCGGCCAGGTCGGCGGCGTTGCAGCCGGGCAGGTCGGGCTCGCAGTTCTCGGGGTCGGGGTTGGTCAGCACGAGTTTGTAGATGGCGCCGGTGAACAGGCTGGCGATGTAGAGTTCGCCGTTCTCGTCCTCGCCGAAGGAGGAGACCGAGAAACTCGTGTCGAACACGGTCGTGCGGCTGAAGCCGTCCTCGGGGTCGAGGGTCCAGATCGTGCCCGTGCAGTAGTCGGAGAAGAAGTACTTGCCCTCGTACTCTTCGCCGAGTTCACAGCCGCGATAGGCGTAGCCCCCGGTGATCGAGCAGCCCAGCGAGCGCGGGTAGTCGTGGACGGGGTCGACCCAGAGGGGGTTGCTGGTCGGGCAGCCGGCGACGCCGGGGGTGGCGATGGTGCCCTCGCGGCAGCGCCAGCCGTAGTGCTGGCCGCCGGGGTCGCCGGCGGGCTGGAAGTTGACCTCCTCGCGTGCGTTCTGGCCGACGTCTGCGATCCAGAGGTCACCGGTCTCGCGGTCGAAACTGGTGCGCCAGGGGTTGCGCAGGCCGTAGGCCCAGATCTCGGGCAGGGCGTTCTGTCCGACGAAGGGGTTGTCGTCGGGGATGGCGTACTGGAGGCCGGGGTCCTGGTTGTCGACGTCGATGCGCCAGAGTTTGCCCAAGGGGTTGTTCAGGTTGGAGGCGCGGTTGCCCGGGTCGTTGGACGAGCCGCCGTCCCCGAAGGCGATGTAGAGGTAGCCTTCGGGCCCGAAGCCGAGCCAGCCGCCGTTGTGGTTGCTGAAGGGCTGGGGGACGCTGACGATGCGCCGGTTCGAGGTCGGGTCGGCGAGGTTGGGGTTGTCGTCCGAGACGGTGTACTCGTCGACGACGGTGCGCAGGCCGTTGGAGGTGGTCACGTAGTTGATGTAGAACTTGCCGTTGTTCTCGAAGTCGGGGTGGAAGGCCAGCCCGAGCAGCCCGCGCTCGTCGCCGCCGGAGGTGCCCCCGGTGGTCAGGTGCGAGACGTCCAGGAACGGGGTGGGCAGGAGGTTGCCCTCGGCGTCGACGACGCGGACGCGTCCGGCCTGCTCGAGGATGAACACGCGCCCCGAGCCGTCGCCGGCGTGGGTGAGGAACACGGGGCGGCTCAGGCCGGACTTGTACAACTGGGTGGTCATCTGGGCCTGGGCGGCCGACCCGGCGCACGCGATGATCGCGGCGCCCAGAATCACGGACTTCAGCATGGCTCTCGTCTCCAATGAGGGAATCACAACAACCCCGGGACGCGCAGACCCGGCGGGAACCCCCACCCGCACAACCTACCCGGTGGAAAGCCCGAATTCAAAGCCAATCCGGCGTTGCCCGAAAGATCGTGCGGCCGCCCCCGCTGGCGGGTTCGTGAGGGCCGGTGGCCCCCCCAGTCAGACCGCCGTACAGAGCCCGGCCGCGTGCTTACGGGCATCCCGCCTGGTACAGGTCCGCGAACTCCAGGAGGTCGAACAGGTCGACGGTTCCGAACGGCTCGGCCAGGTCGGCGCCGGGGTCCTGGGCGGTGTAGAGGTCCAGGTAGGCCAGCAGGTCGAAGATGTCGACCACGCCGTCGCCGGTCAGGTCGGCCGGGCAGGACGGGGCCTTGGGGGTGGCGACGAAGACGCCGATGGTGCCGTTCTCGAGGAACGCCGCGAAGGCGACCTGTCCGGCGTCGTTGATGTCGATCACGCCGTTGACGACCTGCTTGCCCTGGGCGCCGAAGTCGTAGCCCAGGGGGATCGGCCCGAGGTCGGTGTCGATGAGTTGGCCGAACTCGGCGAGTTTGACGAGGTTCTCGCCGTCACCGACCCACAGGGCGGTGGCGTTCTGGCTGACGTCGGTGGCCCGCACCGCGACCCAGCCGCTGCTGTTGACGACCGGCGGGAAGTTGGCCAGGCTGGAGTTGCTGATGTCCGGGTGGTCGCCCGAGGTGATGACCGTGGTGCCGCCGCCGTCCCAGCGGACGACCTCCCAGATCGAGCCGGCGCTGCGCCGGGCGGTGAAGACCACGCGCCCGTCCTCGCTGAGGCCGATCGAGTTGACGAAGGCGTTGTGGGCCCCGCCGGTCTCGGCAACGGTGGTGGGGGTGTTGTCGGC
>CAZFSO010000027.1:20846-24514 GCA_964522095.1 uncultured Phycisphaeraceae bacterium
GAACTGAAATCGGGCAGGTTGAACGACGGGATCGCCGGGTTCAGGCTCGAACGGGCCTGGAGTTCGAAGGTCCACTCGGTCGGGACGGACGCGGCGGCGGCCGAACCGGCCAGGGCGAGAACGAGAACGGGCAACGTACGCATGGTTCAATCTCTCCACACAAGCGACAGACACGCCCGAGAACGAAGCCCGGGCCCGGGAGGAACACACTACCTGAAACCGGCCCGGCCTCCAAGCCAAAAGTGGGCGGGAAACGCCCGGAAGACTGGGGTGTTGCACCCTGATCTCGCCCGGGCGGCGTGTTCGTGGCACAATGCCCACGCCACGCGCGAGACCCGCATGCCCACGACCACGCCCGAGTATCACGTCATCACCGACCCCGAGACGATGCGGGTGCTGGCCGCGCCCGCGCGGCTGGAGATCCTCGACGCCGCGTGCGTGCTGGGCGTGTGCTCGGCCGGCGAGATCGCCCAGATGACCGGGCGCACGCGCACCTCGCTCTACCCTCACCTCGAGCAACTGCTCGACGCGGGCTTGCTGCTCGACGCGGGCACCCGGCCCGCGGGCAAGCGCCACGAGCAGTTGTACCGCCCGGTCGCCCGGCAGATCAACATCCGGCACAACAGCGCCGACCCGGAGAACGTGGCCTTCCACGCCGCCTACGGCAAGACGATCTGCCGCCAACTCGCCCGCGTGCACGAGCGGGCGGTGCGCCACCCCGGCATCGTGCCCCGCGGCGTGTTCCGCGACACGCACTGCGGCGCCCAGACCGCGTGGGTCGACCCGGAGACGCTGGCCGAGATCAACCGGCACATCAACCGCATCTGGGAACTCTGCCGCCAGAGCGAGCCGGGCGAGCGCAAGCGCCTCGTGCAGATCGGCGTGGTCGTCGCGCCCGTCCGGCGCAGCGAGGACGCCTGACGGGTCACGGGCAGCCGTCGGAGTACCGCGAGACGTACTCGATCAGGTCGAAGACGTCGATCGCTCCGAACGGCGCGGCCAGGTCGGCCTGGGCGTTCTGAGCGCTGTACAGGTCCATGTACAGCAACAGGTCGAAGATGTCCGCGGCTCCGTCGCCGGTCAGGTCGGCCGGGCACTGGGCCTGGCAGGTGGTCGTGCCCGGGCCCTGCCACACGCCGCCCACGGCCTCGCAGGTGGCATGCTCGAACTGCAGGCAGTTGCCGGTCCCCGGGATCAGGCACGCCCCGACGCAGGAGACCTGGGCGCACGCCGTGCCCGGCCCGCGGAACTGCCCGCCGAGCGCCAGGGCCTCGGCCTCGGTCAGCCCGTCGGCGCAGCCCCCGTCGGGCAGGCACACCGCGCCGACGGGCTCGCCCCCGCACTCGACGATCGCTCGGATCACCCAGTCCCCCGACACGCCCAGGCTGCACGCGCTCTGCCAGACCAGCCCGTTGACCTTCACGGCGTTCTTGCCCGCCTGGCAGCCGTCGTTGTCCGAGCCGACGGTGCCGGCGAACAGGTCGCTCGCGTTGGCGTTGAAGAAGCGCAGGGACACCGCAAAGGTCTCGCCCGCCCCGACGGGCACGGCGATCGGGACCGTCTGGTTCTCGTCCTCGTAGCGGAACTCGTTCAGCCCGCCGTCGGTCAGGACCGGCGCGAGCAACTCCTTCTTGAGCACGCCCGGCTGGGGGAACACGCCGCCGGCGTAGATGTTGATCGATTCCTCGATGGTCTGCCCGGACCCCCCCAGGAACGACCGCCAGAAGATCTGGATGCCCACGATGTCGCCGTCGCACGGGCTGGTCAGCCACACGGCCACTTCCTCGTTGGCGGCAAAGCACGGGCACACGTTCACCGAGCCGCCGTCCACCAGCGAGTCGTTCTTCAGCACGATCTCGTCCGCCAAAGCGCCCGTCACCGCCAGGCCGGCGACCAGGTACGCGGCTGCAGTTCTCATCGCTCGTCCCTCCGTGTGGTCCGGACCAATGTACCACCAACCCGGTCACGCCCCAAGCCCAATCCCGGGTGTCCGGTGCGGCCGTCCGATAAGGACGGCCCGGGCGTGCCCCCCGTCCGGCCCGACGGCTGGGCGGGACCGCCCGGTCCTACAGTCCCGCGACCGCCCAAAGACGGGCCAGATTCGGGAGAGTTCCGTGGCAAACAAGCACTTCGATGTCCTCGTCATCGGCGGCGGGCCCGGCGGCTACGTCGGCGCCATCCGGGCCGCACAACTCGGCTACAAAACCGCCATCGTCGAACGCGCCCGCCTCGGCGGCGTCTGCGGCAACTGGGGCTGCATCCCGTCCAAGGCCCTCCTGACCAACGCCGAACTCATGGAGAAACTCCACGAGAAGGACGACTTCGGCCTGTCAATGGGGGAGGTCAAGGTCGACTGGGACAAGGTCATCGGACGCTCGCGCGCCGTCGTCGACAAGATGAGCAAGGGCGTCGAGTTCCTCATGAAGAAGAACAAGATCGAGCACTTCGCCGCCCACGCGAAGATCACGAAGGCCGCCCAGGGGGGCAAGCCCTGCGAGGTGCAGATCTTCGACTGCGAGGTGCGCGAGGAGTTCACGCCCGCCCCCGCCAAGCCGGCCGCCAAGCCCCGCGAGACGATCACCGCCGACCGCGTCATCATCGCCACCGGCTCGGTGGCGCGGGACCTGCCCTTCGCGAAGTTCGACGGCGAGAACGTCTGGGGCGCGCGCGAGGCGATGCACAACAAGAAGTGCCCCAAGAGCCTCATCGTCGTCGGCGCGGGCGCCATCGGCATGGAGTTCGGCTACTTCTACAAGCAGTTCGGCGCCGAGGTCACCATCGTCGAGATGCTCGACCGCCTCGTGCCCGTCGAGGACGAGGACATCGGCAAGGCCATGACCCGCCTCTACCAGAAGCAGGGCTTCAACGTCAAGGTCTCGACCGGCGTCACGGACATCAAGTCCACCAAGGACGGCGTCGAGGTCACGGTCGCCCCCATGAAGGACGGCAAGCCCGACGAGTCGAAGAAGGAAACCCTCAAGGCCGAGAAGGTGCTGCTGGCCATCGGCGTCGTCGGACGCTTCGACGGGCTGTTCGACGACTCGCTGAAACTCGAGACCGTCAAGGGCCACATCAAGACGGACTACACCCCGATCGGCCCGGACTCGCCCGCCGACCCCAAGCCCCTCGAGTACAAGACCAACCTGCCCGGCATCTACGCGATCGGCGACGTGATCGGCCCGCCCTGGCTGGCCCACGTGGCCGAGGAGGAGGCCACCCTCTGCGTCGAGCGCTTCGCGTGGAAGGACAAGAAACTCGACCACGAGCCGATCCCGATGGACTACACGGTCATCCCCGGCTGCACCTACTGCCAGCCGCAGGTCGGCTCGGTGGGCTACACCGAGCAGGCCCTCAAGGCCAAGGGCCTGAAGAAGGGCGAGGACTACGAGGTCGGAAAGTTCAACTTCTCCTCGCACGGCAAGGCGGTGGCGGCCATGCACACCGACGGGATGGTCAAGGTCATCCGCGGCCTGCCCCGCGGCGAGATCCTCGGCTGCCACATCATGGGCGACCAGGCCACCGAACTCATCGCCGAGATGACCCTCGCCCGACGCATGGAGGCCACCACGGAGGAGATCATCGCCACCGTCCACGCCCACCCCACCATGCACGAGGCCCTGCGCGAAGCCACGCTCATCTCCGAAGGCCGCGGCGTCAACTCGTGAATC